>JBJMIW010000350.1:0-13382 GCA_045806665.1 Actinoallomurus sp. | reverse complement strand
CGCGCCGGCGGCCACCGCGGACGACAACACCGACGGCTCGGCTGCCGACGTGAGAACGACGATCCGCGCGCCGCGGGCGTCCCGTACGAGCACGCGAACCCGGTCGGGATCGAGCGGCGAGAGGCTGAACAGGATCACGTCGGCGCTGTTCAGGCCGATCGTGTCCGCCAGTGCGCCGCCGTCCGGCATGCCGCCGACCACGTCGATGTCGGGATGGGCGTTCAGCAGCGAACGCAAGCCCAGTTCCATGACGGGGTTCTCATCGACGATCAACACTCTCACCATTCGGGTCCGCCATCTCCCCTTGGCACCAGGTCGTGGGCCTTCACACTGCCCGGATGAGAGACGCGGGTACAGGGCACCTGGTTGACGATTCGACGACATCGGTGATTTCCGTCGACGCGTCACTCGGGTGGCCGACCAGGAGGGTCTATAATCTCAGGCCATACTCTCCCGGATTTGTCATCCGGGCCGGTCACGGCATGCTCGCACGATTCCCAAGGCCCACCGCGATACCCTGCGCTGCGAAATGATCACCTGCAGCGATCTTGACATTCTTTGGTGAACGAGTCCCGCTCCGAAGCGGTTTCTCGTCTCGCCGCGTCTTCGGCCGACGATCCAATGACTCATGCCCACCTCAGGGCATCATCACGGCCGCACCCGGACCGAACGCGGCGCGGGTTGCCACATACGGACAGAGCCCGCGAATCCGATCGCCGACGGATCCAACCGCGACGACCGTCCAGCTCCAACAGATGGCGTAGCGGACGGCGGCCTGGCGTGCGTGAGTTCTGATCTCAGAGGGTCGGGTCATCCCACTGTTCAAGGAGAACGTCGGCCAGTGTGCCGCCCATGGGGGCGGACGCGCCGTCGTCGAGGGGCAGTTCGGCCCAGATGACCTTGCCACCGGGTGTGTAGCGCGTCCCCCATCGCTGAGCGGACTGCGCCACGAGAAACAGCCCCCGCCCACCTTCGTCCATGGTCGCCGCGCGCCGCAGACGCGGTGAGGTGCTGCTGCCGTCCGACACCTCACAGGTCAAGCAGCGCCCGTATATCAGCCGCACCCTGACCGGCGGTGATCCGTACCGGATCGCGTTGGTGACCAACTCGCTGACGATCAATCCCGTCGTGAAGGCGATGTCCTCCAGCCCCCACTCCCGCAGCTTGTCCCCGCAGCCGGCCCGCACCGAGGCAACCGCCGCCGGGTCGAACGGCACGCCCCACTCGGCCACCTGCGACTGGGGGAGCAACCGGGTCTCCGCCACCAGCAGCGCTATGTCATCGGTGGGGTGTGTCGGCACCATCGCATCGATCACCGCTCGACATGTCTCCTCCGCGGGGAGTCCCCCGGTCCGCTCCAGCGCCCGGCGCAGCTCATCCAGCCTGACGTCGATGTCCCGGGTCCGGTCCTCGACCAGCCCGTCGGTGTACAGCACCAGTCGTGAGCCCTCCGGCAGGCGCAGCTCGGCGGTTTCGAAGGGATAACCACCCAGCCCGAGCGGGGGTGAGGCCGGCACGCCCGGATAGAAGACGCTTCCGTCCGGGCACACCACCGCCGGGCCGGGGTGTCCTGCGCGGGCGATCGTGCATGCCCCTGTTACCGCGTCGTAGATCGCGTAGAGACACGTCGCTCCTGTCACCCCCAAGCCTTCCGCGGCCTCGCCGGTGCTCTCCTCGCTGTCCATACGCACGACCAGGTCGTCCAAGTACCCGAGGACGTCGTCCACCGGGAGATCCAGCGCGGCGAAGTTCTGCACCGCAGTGCGCAGCCGCCCCATCGTGACCGCCGCGTGCAGCCCGTGACCGACGACGTCGCCCATCACCAGCGCCACTCGTTCCCCCGGCAGCGGGATGAGATCGAACCAGTCCCCGCCCACCCCCGCCTCCGCAGCCAGATACCGCCAGGCCACCTCAAGCGCATCCTGCTCCGGCTGCCCTCGCGGCAGCAGACTCTGCTGCAGCGTCACCGCCATCGCATGTTCCCGGGTGAAGCGCCGCGCGTTGTCGATGGCCACCGCCGCCCGCGCGGCCAGCTCCTCCGCGAACACCGCGTCCTCGTGCTGGAACGCCGACATGACCCCCATCCGATAGAAGCTCACCACGCCCAGCGGCACACCGCGCGCCTGCAGCGGCACGGTCACCAGCGAGTGCAACCCGTGCTCCATTGCCCTCCGGGCGCGATCCGGATCCTGCTCCTGCCACCCCCGCGCCTGCCGCAGGTCCGCCTCCAGCACCGCGTCCCCCTGCTCCAACGCTCGTATCTGCGGCGAGGCCGGCGAAAACGTGATCTGTTCGCCCACCGGGCACAGCGGCAACATCTGCTGATCGCCGCCGATCGCCGTACGCCGCAGATGCCGCCATGTCTCCGCCGCCGGCTCCTCCCCGAGCATCACGGCATCCAGCAGGTCCACCGTGACGACGTCGGCGAACCGCGGTACCGCCACCTGAGCCAGCTCTTGCGCCGTACGCGTCACATCCAGCGTCGTTCCGATCCGTACCCCCGCCTCATACAGGAGCTTCAGACGCTCCCGCGCCACCACCGCCCGCCCCGACACCGCCATGAGTTCCGTGGTGTCCCGCAACGTCACCACGCTGCCCCCCTGGGCCCGGTCCGGGAACGTGGGCCGCTTGTTCACCGCCAGCAACCGGTCCTCCGCCAGATGCACCTCGTCCGTGACCGGCTCCTCCGCGACCAGCAGGCGCGATAGCTGCTCCGGCAGCCCCAACTCCCGCAGATGCCGCCCCTCCGCGTCCGCCGGCAGGCCCAGCAGCCGCTTCGCCTCATCGTTGGCCAGCATCAGTCGCCCGTCGGCGTCGGTGATCAACACCCCTTCGCGTACAGCATGCAGAACCGCGTCCTGGTGCTCGTACATCCGCGTGATCTCCGCCGGACCCAGGCCGTGCGTCTGCCGCCGCAGCCGCCGGGACACCAGCGCCGCCCCGGCGGCAGCCATCGCCAGCGCGACCAGGCCGCTACCCAATGTGATCGGCAGCTGCAACGTCCACCGTCTCGCCACGTTCTTGGCCGTGATCCCGGCGGACACCAAGCCGACGACCTTGCCGCCGTCATCGGTCACCGGGACCACCGCCTGGATGACTGTGCCCCTCCCCGCCGGCAGAGGCGGGCCGAGTGCCTGCTCAACGGTGGTGCGGCCTTCGAGCGACGGTCGGATGTTGCCGACGAACTTCTTCCCGATCTCATTGGGGTAGGGGTACGTGTAACGGATCCCCTGGGTGTTCATGACGACGATGAAGTCGACACCCGCCCTCTTCCGGGCCGCTTCAGCGCGCGGCTGCAGCACCGCCGTCGGATTCGGGCCGTGCAGCGCCTGCACCAGGCCCGGGGAGTTCGCGAACGCCTGGGCCGCGACGACCGACACCCGACGCCCCCGCTGCAGTGCGTCATTCGCCGCCTGAAGCACCTCAGTCGTCACCGCGGCCGCGACGAGCAGTACCACGATCACGACCTGAAGAAGGAAGACCTCCCCGGCGACAGTGCGCAGGTTCAGCAGGGACACGCGACGATCAGTCGGGCGTCCGGCAGCCGGATCGCCCGACCTTGTCAGACATCGCCGAAAAGATCCCCCCATGACCCATTCATAACACCGCTCCGTGACCCCAGACCGACTCGCTCGGTACCGTATTTCACCCGACGCCGGCCCGCCCTCTCGTCGGCGGGGCTTACGCGTGAGCAGCGCGGGACCGCCGTGCACCTGCTCCGCGCGATCACTGTGAACGTCACCCGCGATCACCGCGAAACCCGCAACTGCTAACAGACTGATCGACTCGAGGCGGCGTCAGCAGATCATCGTGTAGCCGACGGTCGGCCGGCTCGGCTGGACGACGTCTTGGCTGCTCAACGCCATACTTGTCCGATTTGCCGGATAGTATCCACTTCCTGACGCTATACGTGTATTGCCCAGGTTTTGGGCGATGTGGCGGGACGGAGGTACCGGTGTCCCTGACCGAGGCCCTACGGGCGGGCGCTCCGCAGGCGTTCGGCGCGCTCTATGACGAGTACGCCGGAGCGCTCTACGCCTACTGCCATGTCATGGTCGGCGACGAGGCGGGCGACGCGCTGCGCGACGCCTTCATCACGGTCGCCCGCCATCCGGGCGCCGTCCCAGGCGACGACGCGGAGTTGCCGGTCTGGTTGTACTCCCTGGCCCGGACCGAGTGCGTACGGCGCGGCGCCCTCCTGCGCGGCATCGTGACGACCAAGTCGGCCGACCCACTGCGGCGAGCACTGGCCCTCCTGAGACCCGAACACAGTGAGGTTCTGGCGCTGTCGAACGCTCTGGGTCCGGAGGAGACCGCCCAGGTCCTCGGCGTGGCCCGGGACACCGCCGAGACGCTCGTACGGGAGGCGCAGCGGCGCCTGGAGCAGGCCGCCGCCTCGGTGGGCGGCCGGGAGACGCAGGACCCGGCCATGCTCGCCTCGCTGAGTGGGGAGGCGCTGCACCGGCTGGTGACGCTCGGATACGAGCCTCCCGTACGGCAGCGGGAGTGGGTGTTGTCCTCGTGCGCGGCGGCCGGACGCACGCCCGACGGAGCGGCCGTGTTCGACGCCGACGGAACGCCGCTCCCGCTGGGCGCGTTGTCCGCGCAGGCCGAGGATGCCACCCACCGGTTCCCGAGAAGTTCGCCGGACGAGCCGGCCACCGCGCCCCTGCGCCAGGTCGACGGGATCTCCGCGGGCGCGCGACCGGATCAGTCCGGGCGTGGCCGATCCTGGCCTGCCGAGGCCACGCTTCCCGAGCCTGGGCTTACCGAGGCCGCACCTGTCGGCTTGGGATCGATCGGCTGGAAGTCCGTGGACGCGGGGTTGGCCGAGGGCCCGAACGCGAATACCGGTGAGCAGCCGCCGCTCGTCCGCGGCAAGCACGCCAAGCACAGAAAGCCGTTTCTCAGTCGCCGGTTCCTCCCAGTCGTGGTGGGCCTGGTGGCCTGCGTCGCCGCGGCGACAGGCACGGCCCTCGCGTGGCCCAGCTCCCACCACGCGACCGGGACCAGCGCGCTGGTGCGCCATAGTGGGAGGCCGAGCCGTTCGGCCCGGCCCACACCATCGGGCGACCAGGCGTCCCCGCCACCCCAGGCGGCCACCTCCAGCCCGGACGCGTCACCGACACCGACCGGTAGCACCGCCGCGCCCACGGCCACGGCACCCCCGAGCAGCACCGCCCCGGCCGACGGCTCGGGCTCGGCGACCCCGACTCCCCCGACGAAACCGACCCCGACGGCCCGGCCGGCGCCACCAGCCCAGCCGACGCCGACCGCGCAGCCGACTCCATCGGCCGAACCGACTCGACCGGCCGACCCCACTCCACCCGCCGAGCCCAGCCGACCGGCGCACCCCACTGCGCCCACCAGCCGCCCGCGCCCGCCGACGACCAGGCCGAAACCGGATCACACCGCTGCGCCAGGTGACGCGTCCGCCGACGGGCACAGAAGCATCGGTCGTCGAGACCCCCATCGGGTGTGCGACGCAACGTCTCGATGTGCTCGGCCGCGGCCTTGGCGCCCTCGGCACCCTCAGTGGTGAGACCTTGGTGGCGACCTCGGCCATGCGGCCGCGTACCTGGAAGTGAGGGGTCCGCGACCGCAATTGCTCACGCGCATCGCGCCGCTTAGCACCGGATGGGTGCCGGGAACGGCGGATCAGTTCACCCGGTGCGTCTCCGTGCCGTCTGGATCCGAGAGCCGAACTCGAGGGCAAGGTGATGTTCCTGCAGCGTGGGGGAACGCTGATCGTGATCGCGCACCGGATCGGCAGCGCCATGCGCGCCGACCGGGTGCTGCTGGTCGACGGCGGCCCATCTCACCGCCGGTACGCATGCCGAACTGCACACGGCGAGCCCGCGCTACCGCGAGCTCGCCGGCCACTGGAAGGATTCCCATGTCGAAACGCTCACTTAAGATCGCGGCGATCGCCGCCGGGGGGGTTCTCGTCGCCGGAGGCAACGTCCCCGCCTACGCCCACGGGACGCACAGCCGCGAGCCGTACATCGCCGGGGTGTGGACGTTCCACAACCTTTCGCGCCGGCATACGACCGCGCACGTCACCTACCCGCAGGTCCCGCCCGTCGGCGGGCCCCACGCCCCGCGGCTGCTCAACTGCGGTGTCTATCGCACGCCCGTCCGCGAGGAGAACGCCGTCCACTCCCTGGAACACGGCGCGGTATGGATCACCTACCGGCCCGATCTTCCGGTCGACCAGGTGGCGACCCTGCGCGCCCTCGTACACGGGCGAAGCCATCTCCTGCTGAGTCCCTTCCCGGGCCTTCCCGAGCCGGTGGTCGCCAGCGCGTGGGGACGGCAGCTGCGTCTCGGCGACGCGTACGATCCACGTCTGAAGAGGTTCATCAACGTGTTCCGCGAAGGACCGCAGACACCGGAACGCGACGCTCCCTGCTCGGGCGGGGTCGGCCACCCGTCCTGAGGGGCTCGGTACGCTCTGCGTGGTCGCCGCCCTCTGGGCGCTGCGCCGCTCCGGCCTCACTGAGGCAGACCGCGGCCTGCGGGATGAGACGTAATTGGCCGGTCGCGGTGGCGCGATCGACGTCAGCGCCGCTGTGGACACCGGGAAGCCGTCCGGCCTCTGCGGCATTGACGTAGATGACCTTGTCGCGGGCTTCCAGGCCGTCACGGACGAATGGGCCGATGACATGGGCTTGCTGTTCTTCCGCGGTGAAGGAGAACGCGGCGTGATCACCCGGCCTCATCTCGCCCACCGGCTTGTCAGCGATCCTCATCCCCAGGCCCGGTCGTCAATGTAATGGCATGGCTACTGGATACGAGGGTAACGCAGGGCCCGATCATACCAACAGAGAACCCCACCGAAAGTGACACAGATCGTCAAGCGAGCGAGCTCGTATCCGCCACCAGGTCGGATCCCGGTCCCGCCGTGACCGGGAGAAACGCGAGATCCCACCAACTCGGCCGCGCCAGCTCGGGTAGTTTTCCACCTTTTCCACTAGGCCCGCGCAAGATATCTACCTACGAGTGAGTATCTCCGACCCCGAAAGCGCGGACATGAGATGAACGACAACTCCATCACCAGGCGCAGCGCGTTGACCGCCGGAGCCGGCGCGGCCTTCGCCACGGTCGGGCTGGCCGGCACCGCACGGGCGGCCGGCCGGACGATACGCCCCGCGGCGAGCCTGACCCCCGAGCAGCAGGCCGGACAGCGGGTCATCTACTCGTACTCGGGCACGACCGTGCCGCAGTCCCTCCTGGACGCCATCGCGGCCGGCAAGGCGGCGGGCGTCATCTTCTTCGGCGACAACATCTCCAGCCTCAGCCAGATCAGCTCGGTCTGCGCCGACCTGCAGCAGGCCAACAGGTCCAGCCCGGTCACCGCGCCGCTGCTGCTGATGACCGACCAGGAGGGCGGCCAGGTACGCCGGTTGCCGGGCGGCCCGACGATGTCGGAGAAGCAGATCGGCCAGTCCTCCAACCCGGTCGCGGCGGCCACCGACGCCGGGAACCAGGCCGGTCAGCTCCTCGCCGGCGTGGGCATGAACGTCAACCTCGCCCCGGTGCTCGACGTGTATCGCACCGCCGGTGACTTCGAGGACCAGTACGGCCGGTCCTACAGCAAGGACCCGACGGTCTGCGGCCAGTGCGGCAGCGCGTTCATCCGCGCCCAGCAGGCGACCGGCGTGGCGGCGACCGCCAAGCACTTCCCGGGCCTGGGGTCGGCGAGCAAGACCCAGAACACCGACAACGCGCCGGTGACGCTCAACGTCTCGGCGTCGAACCTGCGGTCCATCGACGAAGCGCCCTACGGCCCGGCGATCAGCGCCGGCGTCAAGCTGGTCATGCTGTCGTGGGCGACCTACCCGGCCCTCGACCCCAACCTGCCGGCCGGCCTGTCGCCGACCATCGTGCAGAACGAACTACGCGGCCGGCTCGGCTTCACCGGCGTGACGATCACCGACTCGCTCACCGCCGGCGGGCTCAGCAAGTTCGGCACCACGGCGCAGCGGGCCGTCTCGGCCGCGAAGGCCGGCATGGACCTCCTGCTCGTGTGCGGGGAGGACCCGAGTTACGCCCAGAGCGCGGTGACCGGCCTCGCCAACGCCCTGCGCGGCGGGCAGCTCAGTCAGAGCACGTTCGACGCCGCCCGTACCCGCGTCACCAACCTGCGCAACAGCCTGGCCTGACACCGGCGGGCGGGGCGTCGCGGACCGGCCGCACGCCCCGCCGTCGGCTCCGACCGGCACGACCGAAGGGCGCCGGCCTGACCTTCGTCGGGCAGGTCGATCTGCTGTCGTCGCCGGTCAACTTCGGGGCGCTCTTCGCCTTCCCGCTCCTGCACGTCTCCGTCGTCCACCGACACGCACACGCCTGCGACTTGGAGCTGGAGCTGCTCGGCTGAGCGCCGAACAGCGCCAACGATACGCCGCGTGATCGTATCGTTACGCATGGTCAAACTTAGTTGCGGGCACTAAGTAGGCGACGGTTTCCGCCACAGCATCTCCCTAGGAGTCGCGATGGCATTTCCCCGAGCAATCACCGTAGTCGCCGTACCGCTGATCGGGCCCATGGCCGCGATCGGGGTGGCGAACGCCTCCACCGCCCCCGCGCACACACCGGCTCGGGCGGTCTTCACCGCCACCCTCATCAATCGGCACAGCGACCTGTGCCTCTCAGTGGACGGCGCGAGCACCGGCAACGGCGCCCGCGTGCTGCAGTGGACCTGCGGCACCCAGGCCAACCAGCAGTGGAACCTCGCCGCGACCGACGGCGGGTACTACCGAGTCCTCGCCGTCAACAGCGGTAAATGCATGTCGGTCTCCGACGGCAGCACCGGCAACGGTTCCGCCGTCATCCAGTGGGACTGCGGATCGCGGGACAATCAGCAGTGGAAGCTCGTCCAGCGGGACGACGGCTACTTCTCGATTGTCGCCCGGCACAGCGGCAAGTGCCTGACGCTGTCCGGTTACCGGTCCCAGAACGGTGCGACCGCCGTCCAGTCCGACTGCGACGCCGGGCACGAACAGCACTGGAGGCTCGGCTGAGGAGCCGACGCTCCTCGGTCTCTCCTCTGCGGCTGCCGGGCATCGCTCGCGGTGCCCGGCAGCCCGCCGGTCGGCCCATCGCACCGGTTCCGAGCCGCCCCAGCAGCACGTATCCGCCGATTCGGCGAGGGTCCTGGCGAGACAGTGACCCGAACCTCGTACGACCTGACCCCATCCCGTCTCCTCCAGCCGGCACGGCCTATCGCCACCATCTTCCCGGTTCCGGACACTGAGTCAGGGGGACCGTAGGTGGCGGAGGACCGGCGCGGCAATCCTGATCAGGACCGGGCGCCCGTGGGCATCGATACATGAACGCACAGGCCGAGCACCGAGGGGTCACGATGATCTTCATCACCGCCAAGTTCCGCGTACGGCCGGAAGACGCCGATCGGTGGCCGGACATCTCCCGCGACTTCACGGAGGCGACCCGCGCCGAACCGGGCTGCCTGTGGTTCGACTGGTCACGCAGCCTGGACGACCCTACGGAGTACGTACTGGTGGAGGCCTTCCGCGACGACGAGGCGGGCGCCGCGCACGTACAGTCGGACCATTTCAGGACGGCGCGGCAGACCCTGCCGCCGCACCTCGCTGAGACCCCGCGAATCGTGAACACGAAGGTGCCCCAGGACGACTGGTCCGCCCTGGGGGAGATGGCCGTGCCCGAGTAACGGCCTCGGGCGCGCGGGCGCCGGGAGAGTGCTGGTGGGTCACGGCTCGCTAGCGCTAGAAATGCAAGATCGTGGGTAAAAGCGCCGCATGTCTTCATGGGGTGCGCATGTCGAACGCCGCTTCACCGAGGTCGCCGGGCTGCGGCCTCCCCTACCGGGCGGCGGTGCGACGCGCGAGCGGTGGGCCCTGCTGGCCCGGCTCGCGGAGGAAGATCTCTCTCTGGCCCGGCTGAGCGAGGGTCACTTCGACGCGCTGGCGATCCTGGCCGAACTGGGCGGCCCGGAGCCGGGGCCTGGCGAACGCTGGGGCGTCTGGGCCGCCAAGCCGCCCAGCCTGGAGGTTCGGGACGGCCGGGTACGCGGCGTGAAGCCGTACTGCTCGGGTGCTCGCGTCTGCACCCGGGCGTTGGTCACCGCAGGCGACCGGCTGTTCGCCGTGACCCCCGGTCAGCCGGTCGAGGGCAGCTGGCCGGCGACCGGGATGGCGTCCAGCGACAGCCGCAGCGTCCGCTTCGACGACGTCCCGGGCGAGGAGGTCGGGCCACCCGGCGGCTACACCGACCGGCCCGGCTTCCACCACGGCGGGATCGGGGTCGCGGCCGTCTGGTACGGCGGAGCCCGTGCCGTCGCCCGTCCCCTACTGGGCGCGGACGGACCGCACGCGCGGGCCCATCTGGGCGCGGTGGAGATCGCGCTGACGTCCGCGCGCGACGCGCTCGACCGGGCCGCCGCCGACATCGACGCGGACCCGCTCGATCGCAAGGGGCAGGCGGCCGCACGCGCACTGCGGGTGCGGTCCCTGGTCGCCGCGGTCGCGGCCGAGGTCCTCGACCGTACCGGCCGGGCGCTCGGGGCCGGGCCGCTGTCCCATGACGAGGCGCACGGCCGGCGGGTCGCCGACCTGACGGTCTACATCCGCCAGCATCACGCCGAACGCGATCTCGCCGCTCTCGGCGAACTGGTCACCGGGGAGGAATGGTGAATCCTGACGACCCGAACCCGATCGACGCACCCGGTACCGCCGAGGACACCTGGCGGGCATGGAACGGTCTGGATCAACTCCCCGTCCTCGACGCGTCCCGGTGGCGGAACGCGGTCGTCCTCGCCGCTCATCCCGATGACGAGGTGCTCGGGGTGGGCGGCCTGATGGCGCTGCTCGCCGACGACGGCGTGCGGCTCCGGCTGGTCGCGGTCACGGACGGCGAGGCGTCCCACCCGGGTCAGGACGTCGCGGTCCGCCGGGTCGCCGAGACCGAGACCGCGCTCAAGCACATCGGCGACTGCGAGGTCGTACGCCTGGGGATGCCCGACACGGGCGTACGGGACGGCGAGCTCGCCCGGCTGCTGCCCGACCTCGTCGACGGCTTCGACGTCTGCCTCGCACCGTGGGAGAAGGACGTCCACGCCGACCATGAGGCCGCGGGACGCGCCGCCCTGGCCTGCGATATCGAGGTGCTCCGGTTCCCCATCTGGACGTGGCACTGGGCCCGGCCCGGCGACCCGCGGTTGCCCTGGGAGCGTGCCGTCCAGGTGCCGCTGCCGGCCGAGATCGGCGAGCGCAAACAGGCGGCGATCGGATGCTTCACGAGCCAGCTGGAAGGCCCGGACCCGATCCTGCCGCCGGGCATCCTCGCGCACTTCGCGCGGCGCCAGGAGGTGCTCTTCCGTTGACCCTCGGACCGGACTACTTCGAGAAGGTCTACGCCGCGTCCGCCGACCCGTGGGGCTTCACCACCCGCTGGTACGAAGAGCGCAAGTACGCGCTGACCCTGGCGATGCTCCCCCGGCCCCGGTACACCGACGCGTTCGAGCCGGGCTGCTCGATCGGCGTCCTCACCGCGCTCTTGGCGCCCCGATGCGACCGGCTGCTGTCCTGTGACGTCTCTCCCGAAGCCGTATGGCAGGCACGGCGGCGGTCACCGGGGACGAGCGTGGAGCAGCGGGTGATCCCCAAGGAGTGGCCGCCCGGCCGATTCGACCTCATCGTCTTCTCCGAACTGCTCTACTACTTCGGAGAAGACGACCTGCGGACAGTCGTCGAGCTGGGCGCCGGGTCGCTGAAGCCCGGCGGCACTCTGCTGGCCGTGCACTGGCGCCATCCTGTCGCCGACTACCCGCGGTCCGGCGACGAGGTGCACGCCGCCCTGCGCGACACCGGGCTGCCTCTGCTGGCGGAGCACCGGGAGGCCGACTTCCTCGCCGAGATCTACGTCAACGGCACTCCCGTCTCGGTGGCCGCCGCCGAGGGACCGACGTGATCGCGGGCGTCGTCGTCCCCGCCCACAACGAGGAGCGACTGCTCTCCGCCTGTCTGCGCGCCCTGGGCGACGTGATGGTGGTCGTCGTCGCCGACGCGTGCACCGACCGTACGGCCGAGGTGGCGCGCCGGCGCGGTGCCGCGGTGGTCGAGATCGAGGCCCGCAACGTCGGGGTCGCGCGGGCGGCCGGCGTGGCGGAACTGCTCCGGCGGGGCGCGTCGTGGGTGGCCACCACCGACGCCGACACACTGGTCCCGCCCGGCTGGCTGGATACCCAACTGCGGCACGCCGCGGGTGGCTGGGAAGCCGTCGTCGGCACCGTTACGGTCGCCGACTGGACCGGCCATCCTCCGCACCGCCTCGCCGCGTACGCTCGCCACTACGCGGCCGACTTCCCGATCCACGGTGCGAATCTCGGCTTCAGCGCGGCGGCGTACGCCGCGGTCGGCGGGTTCCCGCCGCTCGCGACGGGAGAGGACCGTGCGCTCGTGTCGGCGCTGGAGCAGGCCAGGCGGGTGCTGCGCACGCCGCGGCTCCCGGTGGTGACCTCGGCGCGCCGTCACTACCGTGCGCCGTACGGCTTCGGTCACCTGCTGACGATGCTCTGAAGGGCGCGGGGTCCCGACGGCCTGCGCCTCGGGTGCCTTCGCCGAACTTCGGGATAGGGTCGGCGCAGCAGACGGGACCTTGACTCCGGCCGGCCGAGTGGAGGGGTGAGGGCGGTGGACGGCCGTACGCGCCGCGGGCTGCCGGCCGCACTGCTGTCGCTGGCACTGTTGTTCGGCCTGTACGCCGCCGTCACACCTTCCTTCTCCGCGGACGACCAGTGGACGGTGACGTCTTCAGCGGCCGCTCCGGCGACTCCGGCGGCCGACGCGCACGGTGCCCGTCGAAGCACCGATCTCGGTTCTCCACCCCGACAGAGCTGGCATCGCCCGACCGGGGCGAAGACGCCGTCGACCGTGGCCTCCCTCACGACCGTGCTGTACTTCGGACCAGGGCTCCGGCGGTGGCCGGGACGCCGTGGGAAGAGCACCGCGGTGGCGACCGGTGGCCGGTTCGCGCGTGCACGATCCGCGCCGCCCGGACACGCAGCGAACGCAGGGAACCAGGACGCCCAACACCGTTCGGAGCGCCCGACCGAGCATGCCCAACTCATGCTCAGTCTGCAGGAACGGTCGCCTAACTCAGTGCGAATTTCTGTGCCGCGGAACCGTTGCAGTCGTAGATCTGCAGCCGCGTCCCGTTCGCGGTCGCTCCACTCGGCGAGTCCAGGCAGCGCCCGGACTGCGGGTTGCGCAGTGAACCATCGGCCTGCTGCTGCCAGACCTGACCGCCCACGCCGTTGCAGTCCCACAACTCCACCTGCGTGCCGTTCGCGGTGCCGTTGCCGTTGATGTCGAGGCAGCGGCCGAGGGTGCGCAGTGAATTGT
>JBJMIW010000349.1:0-14376 GCA_045806665.1 Actinoallomurus sp. | reverse complement strand
TCCGAGGACTCCGGGCTCGTCCTGCGGACGCACACCTCGCCGGTGCAGATCCGCGCCCTCCTGAGCCGCGAGCTGCCCGTCTACGTCGTGTGCACCGGCCGGACCTTCCGCACCGACGAGCTCGACGCGACACACAGCCCCGTCTTCCACCAGATGGAGGGCCTCGTCGTCGACGAGGGCATCACGATGGCCGACCTGCGCGGCGCGATCGACGCTTTCGTCACCGGCATGTTCGGCGAGGGCCTGAAGACCCGGTTCCGCCCGTACTACTTCCCGTTCACCGAGCCGTCCGCCGAGGTCGACATGCAGTGCTTCGTCTGCCGTGGCGCCTCGGCCGAGCCGGGCGGTGAGCCGTGTCGCCCCTGCCGGTCCGAAGGCTGGATCGAGCTGGGCGGGTGCGGCATGGTCAACCCGCGGGTGCTGGTCGCCGCCGGGGCCGACCCGGAGCGGTACAGCGGCTGGGCGTTCGGCCTCGGCGTCGAGCGCACGCTGATGTTCCGGCACGGGGTCGAGGACATGCACGACATGTTCGAGGGTGACGTGCGCTTCACCCAGGCGTTCGGGATGGAGATCTGATGCGCGTCCCTGTTTCGTGGCTGCGGGAGTATGCCGAGCTGCCCGCCGACGTCACCGCCCGTGACCTCGCGGAGAAGCTGATCGCCGCCGGTCTGGAGGTTGAGTCCGTCGAGGCCGTCGGGCAGGACGTGTCCGGCGTGGTCACCGGCCAGGTCCTGGAGATCGAGGAGCTGTCGGGTTTCAAGAAGCCGATCCGGTTCTGCCAGGTCGACGTCGGCGAGGCGGAGCCGCGCGGCATCGTCTGCGGGGCCACCAACTTCGTCGCCGGCGACCGGGTGCCGGTCGCGCTGCCGGGCGCGGTGCTGCCCGGCGGGTTCGCGATCGCCGCGCGCAAGACGTACGGCCGGGTCTCCGACGGCATGATCTGCTCCGAGGCCGAGCTCGGCCTGGCCGAGAGCAGCCCGGGCATCCTCGTCCTGGCGCCGGACACGCCCCTCGGGGCGGACTTCGTGGAGCTGTCCGGGCTGCGTGACGACGTGCTCGACATCGCGATCACGCCCGACCGGGGCTACACCGCCTCGATCCGCGGCGTGGCGCGGGAGGCCGCGACGGCGTACGACGTGCCGTTCCGTGACCCGGCCGACGTCGAGATGCCGGCCGAGACCGACGAGTCCTACCCGGCGAGCATCGCCGACCCGACCGGCTGCGACCGCTTCGTCCTGCGGGAGGTGCGCGGCTTCGCGCCGGACGCCCCGTCCCCGCTGTGGATGCGGGTCCGGCTGGCCCGCGCCGGGATGCGCTCGGTCTCGCTGGCCGTCGACGTCACCAACTACCTGATGCTGGAGCTCGGACAGCCGCTGCACGCCTTCGACCGGGCGAAGCTGACCGGCCCGATCGTCGTACGCCGCGCGGAGCCCGGCGAGCGGCTGGAGACCCTCGACCACGTCGTACGGGAGCTGCACCCGGACGACGTGCTGATCACCGACGCGTCGGGTCCGATTTCGATGGCGGGCACGATGGGCGGCCTGCACACCGAGATCGATGAGAAATCGACCGACATGGTGATCGAGGGGGCGCACTTCTCGGCGAGCGACCTGGCGCGTCAGGGCCGCCGCCACAAGCTCAAGAGCGAGGCGCTGTACCGCTTCGAGCGCGGTGTCGACCGGGACCTGCCGCTGGTGGCGACCTACAAGGCCGCACGGATGCTCGCCGAGCTCGGTGGCGCGGAGCCCGTTCCGGGCGTGACGCACGCCCAGGCGCCGGCGGAGACTGTCACGATCACCATTCCGGCGGACCACCCGGACCGCGTCGCGGGCGTGGCCTACGGCCGCGACACGGTCGTCAAGCGGCTCCGCGACGTCGGGTGCGAGGTCACCGGCGAGGACGTCCTCACGGTGACGCCGCCGTCCTGGCGGCCGGACCTGCGGGACCCGAACGACCTCGCCGAGGAGGTCATCCGGCTCGAGGGCTACGAGAACATCCCGGCCCGGGCCCCGCGCTCGGTGGCCGGCCGCGGCCTCACGCCGGCCCAGCGACTACGCCGCCGCGTCGGCCGGGCCCTGGCCGCAGCCGGATACGACGAGGTCATCAACTACCCGTTCGTGTCCGCGGCCGACTGGGCCGCCCTGCAGTTGCCCGCCGACGACGACCGCCGGCGCGCGCTGCGGCTCGCCAACCCGCTGACCGAGGACGAGCCGTTCCTGCGCACCACGTTGTTGCCGGCGCTGCTGCGGACGCTGCACCGCAACATCGGGCGCGGCGCCGCCGACGTCGCCCTGTTCGAGACGGGCCTGGTCTACCGGCCCCGCCCGGACGCCCCGACGCCGCCCCGGCCGCCGGTCGACCGGGCGCCGACCGCGGAGGAGCTCGCCGCGATCGAGGCGGCACTGCCCGCCCAGCCCTTCCGGGTCGCCGTCGTCCTGGCCGGGCACCGTGAGCCGGCCGGCTGGTGGGGCGAGGGCCGCCCGGCGACCTGGGCCGACGCGATCGAGGCCGCCCGGATCGTCGCGGCCGAGGCGGGCGTCGAGCTGGAGGTCAAGGCGGACCAGTACGCCCCCTGGCACCCCGGCCGTTGCGCCGCGCTGGTGGCCGACGGCACGCTCGTCGGCCACGCGGGGGAGCTGCACCCCCGGGTGACCAAGGCGTTCGACCTGCCGGCCCGCGCCTGCGCGATGGAGCTCGACCTGAGCCTGCTCGAGCCGAAGGCGTCCGGAACCGTGATGGCGCCGCACATCGCGACCTATCCGGTGGCCACCCAGGACATCGCGCTGACGGTGGCCGGCCAGGTCCCCGCCGCCGACGTGGAGGCCGCTCTCCGGGCGGGCATCGAGGCGCACGGCGCCGGAGACCTGCTGGAGTCGATCCGGCTGTTCGACGTCTACACGGGCGAGCAGGTGGGCGAGGGCAACAAGTCGCTCGCCTACAGCCTGCGGTTCCGGGCGTCCGACCGTACGCTCACGGCCGAGGAGACGACCGCCGTCCGGGACGCCGCCGTCGCCGCGGCGGCCGAGCGGGTGGGCGCCGTCCTGCGCGGCGCCTGACGAGCACACCGCGCCGTGATCACGCGAGTGATCACGGCGCGGTCGGTCGTGGACGACGAAGGGCGGGTCGCCACGGTGCGGCTCGGCGGTCTCTGCGGCGAACGGGTGGGATGAGTCCGGCGCATGGCGGCGACGGTGACCGGCTCGGCGGCGCCCGTCAGCAGACCGGTGCGAGGCCTTGGTCAGCGGACCCGGCCGACCCGGTAGAACGCGCCGTCGCGCCACATGAGCCGGTCGCCCGCCGCGTACGCCTCTCCGGTGAGGGAGTAGGACCGGGCCGTCCGCAGGTCGTACACGACCGACCTGGCGGTGTTCGGGTCGCCGTCCTGCGGCTCGGTGGAGTACACCAGCACGCCGTCACCGGCCGTCAGCCGCGTGATCTCGCCGTTGAGGCCCGAGCTGTGCGGCAGCCGCACCGGGAGCCGGCGCGCGGCGCCGGAGCGCCGGTCGACGAGGGTGATCGCCCGCCCGTCGGCCCAGGCGAGCATCCGCCCGTTCGCGGCGAACACCGCGTCCTCCCGGCCGGCCAGGCCGGCCGGCGAACCCTTCAGACGCAGGGGGACGGCGGCCCCCGACTCGACGTCGACCTGCCGCAGGCTCCCGTCGAAGACGCCTGTCCGCCGCTCACCGGCCACGACAACGTCCGGATAGGCGAACGCCACCCCCGACCCGCCGTGGAAGACCGCCCGCGGCCGCTCGTCGCAGGACCGGGCGGCCCAGACGGTGTGCGGCGCGCCGTCGGTCTCGTCGTTCCAGACGACGACGCCCTCGTCGGCGGTGAAGGAGTACTCCGTGGACGTCACGCCCTGGTCGCCGAGCTGCCGGGGCGGCGAGCCCGGATCCGCGCACATGAGCTGGTAGTCGTGCCGCTTGTCGGTGTTCTGCGGCCAGACGACCCGCCGGCCGTCGGTGTGGGCGGCCCACAGCCCTGGAGCACCGGCCATGGTGCGTGGCGCGCCGCCCGCCGGGCCCGACCGCCACACCTTCCCGTCGGAGCGGCCTTTCCCGCCGCCGGCGACCCCGTGGCCGACGATCGTGCCGTCCGGGCCCACGGCGAGCGCGCCGAAGACCGCGCCGCCCGGCAGCGCCCTCGGCACGGACACGATGCGGTCGACCGCCAGGCCCGCGGGACCTGCCGTAGGGGGGGCGGCCGGTCGCGTCGTACCCGTGTCGACGCGGACGATGGCGGGAATGGTGATCACCAGAGCGACGGCCGCGACGACACCGGCCAGTTCGGTCAGCCGCCGCCGGCGCTGCCGGACCCGTACGCCCGTCCGGATCCGCTCGTCGAGTCCCTGCGGCGGATTTGCCGCGTCGGCATGCGCCCGCAGGCGGTCCGCGATCGCCCTTTGTAGGTCATCCACGGCCGTGCTCCGCGAACGTGTCCGCGGCCCGCAGCTTGGCGAGGGCGCGCGACGCCTGGCTCTTGACCGTGCCCTTGCTGCAGCCGAGGACGCGTGCCGTCTCCTCCTCGCTGAGCTGCTCGACGTACCGGAGGACGAGGACCGCGCGCATCCGGGGAGGCAGCGTGGCGAGGGCCGCGTCGAGGCGGTCCGCGTCGGGGATCCGGGCGAGTGAGGGGTCCTCCACCGCCTGGTCCGGTGTATCGGCCACGAGATGTTCCCTGTGCGGCCTGCGCCAGCGGTTGGCCATGATCCGCGCCATGGTCGTACGGACGTAGCCCTCCGGGTCGTCCTTGCGCTTCACCCGGCCCCATGCGACGCCGGTGCGCGTCAGCGCCTCCTGCACGAGGTCCTCCGCATCGTGCCGGTTGCCAGTGAGAACGTAGGCGTACCGGTACAGCGCCGGTAGCCGATGTGCCACGAAGTCGTCGAACTGTCCCCAGCCCACCTCCGGCCCGGTCATCGACAGCGCTCGCCTCCCCGAGACGACGCCCACGGCGGAACGATCCCGTGGCCGGGGCGGGCGTCCCCGCACGGCCCGGCGCCGGCGCGGCATGCGACTCCTGACCTCAAGGACACGTCACACCGGCCGAAGGTTGCACCGCTCTCCGAGAAGCGGTCGGCCCGCCGTCGGAGCGGGCGTACGGCGGCGTCACGGGGTCAGGGCGCATCGGCTCCTCCTCGGCCCGCACCCTAGTGACTCGCCCGCGGCCGGACGGAGGTATTCGACCAGACCGTGCCGTCGAACCCGCTCTCGGCTGTGGGCCGGCCTCGCCTCCGGCCGATGGCGCCGGAGGCGAGGCAGCCGGACGCTAGGCCGTGGCGATCGCCGGGTCGCTGGTGCTCGGCCGCCCGGTCTCGACGTGGCCGGCCAGCCGCCGGAGGAACGCGTCGTCGTGGTCGGAGACGACCGACAGGTCTACCAGCCGTGGCTGCGACGCGCCGATGCCACGTGGACGGCATGCCCGCCCGGCCGGAGCCGGTAGGTGGCCGGGCGCTCGTCTCCGTAGGCGTCCTCGACCGTGAGCCGTACGGTCTGCTTGCCGTGGTTGGTCAGCACCAGGCGCACCTGCTCGCCGCGCCCGTCATGACGCGCCGTCACCTCCGGGCCATCACCGCCGCCATGGCCCGCGAGCCGCCGGAAGAAGCCGTTCGGGCCGTGTACCTCGACGTCGTATGCGCCGTTGCCGCTCGCCGCCGGGCTCCACGTCGCGGAGATCCGCCGGCCCGTCCCCACCGTGTAGGTCCAGGGCCCGCTCGCGTTGGTCGTGGAGGTGACGTGGAAGGTCGGCCGCGGGGTACGGCGGGACCGCATGGTCGAAGAACCCGTCATTCTCGTCGTAGGTGACGAACAGCGCGGTCCTGCTCCACACGGCGCCGACCCGGAACCCGCTGAGGGGTGGGCAGGACTCAGGGCCTCCGGCGCAGGCGCGCCTGCCAGGGACGCGCTGCAGGACTCAGGCGGTCCGCCGCAGGGCCCGGACACGCTGAGGGGGCGCGCCGTTCAGCGCGTCACCTCCTGTGGAGGGCGCGGAGCGGTTTGCGCTTGGCGGCCTTCTTCACCGCGGCGGGCAGGTCCCGCAGCTCACGTTCCCGGTCGCGTTCCTCACGCTCGGCGAGCCGGCCGAGAAGGAAGGCATCCACGGCCGGCGTGCCGGGCCGGCGGGCGATCTCGCCGAGCCGCTCGGCGGCGACGAGGCCGTCGTGGTGGGCGCCGAGCAGTTCCTGCAGCCGCTCGGCGCGACGGGCCAGCTTCTTGACGGACGAGCCCAACGCGGGCACAGTCGCCTCTGCGGTGTAACGGGCGCGCTTGGCCGCCTTGCGGGTCCGGTGCAGGGCGGCGTCGCGGGCGGGACCGGCGGGCAGGCCGGCGGCGCGGGCGTGCCGGCGCAGCATCTTGCGCCAGGCCTTGGCGACGGTCTTGGCCGTCTCCTGCCGGGCCGGCCGGACGGCTCGATCGCCGAGGAGGGGCGGGGAGGCGAGGAAGGCGTCGACGCTGTCGAGGAGCGCGAGATAGCGCGGTGCCGACAGCGTCTCGCGCAGCCGGTCGCGGGCGCGGAGCTCCTCCGCCGCCATGCCGGCCAGCCAGGTCGGCTTCCGGTCTGCGTTGGGGACCTCCGCCAGGCGCCGCTCGAACCGCGCCCGGAGAACCTCAAGGTCGCGGACCTCGCCCAAGGCGTCGGCCAGCCACTTCAGCTCGGTCTCGAGGCCGGCGGCGCGCGCCGGATGGATCATGCGCCGGTGCGTGCGCAGGAGGCTGCGCATCCGCCGGACGGCGACGCGCATCTTGTGCACCGAGTCATCGTCGTGGTCGGCGAGGCGGACCAGCGGGTCGTGGGCGAGCACCTTCTCGAAGTACTTGGCCAGGGAGGTGACCAGGACCTCGCCCACGGTCCCGGTTGCCGACGGCCGCGCCGTGGAGGGGACCGTCTCCAGGGTCCGCGCGAGCTTCGACCGGGCGGCCGCCTCCCGGGCACCGGCGCTCAGCAGGTGGTCTCCGACGGCCGCCAGGAAGTCGTCGGAGGCGGTGACGGCCTCGATCTCGATCTCCCGCCACGTCATGAGGCGGACTTCGCCGTCGTCGCCGCCGAACGGGTGCGCGTGGACCGTGTCGTCGGCCAGTTTCGCCAGCACGCGACCTTTCCGGTCCAGGAGCGGGCGTTCGACCCGGCGGGTCTCCACCTCGGCCACCGGGGTGAGCGGCCGGCCCCGCGTGTGCGCGGTGACGAGCGTGGCCAGCCCCGCCGGCACGGTCCGTGTACCCTCGCCGAGCGGCAGTTGGATCTCGTGCTTGGTGTTCTTGCCGGCCGGCAGCTTCAGATGCCATCCGGCGTCGTCACCGCCCTGGCGCCGGCGCAGGGTGATCCCGCGGGCGGCGAGACGCAGGTCCTCGGTGTCGAAGTAGCAGGCCTGGAGGGTGTGCGTCGCGGGATTCCCGACCTCCACGTCCAGGTTCGGAAGCACGAAGTCGGCATCGGCGTCGTACTTGCGCTCGAGCTCCGTATGGTGAGCCACGGACTCTCTCCTCAAACAGCTAGATTCAGGGGCAAAACGCCATACCCAGGTAGCGGCCGTTCGAAGATGCGAACCCGGGAGAGATGCGGGGCGGACGGATCAGTGGGCGTTCTGGAAGGCGGTGACGGTGGTGCCGCCCTTGGTGCAGTCGGCGCCGCGGCCGTTCTGCTGGATCTTGTCGGGCGGGTAGATCACGCACGACCAGCCCTGCACCGCCAGCCCGCCGCCACTGCCCTGTCCGGGCGCCTTCCCCTCGGCGATCGCGGCGAAGAAGGCCTTGTAGACCGAGACCGCCTCGGCACACGAGGCCGAGCCCTTCGTGACCTTGAGATACGCCGGGGCGCTGCCGGCGGTGTCGACCCTGCCGCACTGCGTGGTCCCGGCCGCCGCCGTCTTGCCGGCCTTGGGTTTGTCGCCTGAGCCGCAGCCGGCGACGGTGAGCAGGACGGCAAGGGACAGAGACGTCACGGCGATGTGGCGCATGGAGGGGACCCTAGCGGCTTAGCGGACGCCGGCAGGGCACTTGCATGATGATGCAGCACAATGCATGCTTAACGTATCTTCGGAGGAGGGGACGATGGGTACGCGTGCGGCGGTCGCCGGAGCGAGCGGCTATGCGGGCGGGGAACTGCTGCGCGTCCTGTCCGGCCACCCGGAGTTCGAGATCGGCGTGCTGACCGCCGCGTCGAGCGCGGGCACCCGCCTCGGCGCCCACCAGCCGCACCTGCATCCCCTCGCCGACCGGGTCCTCGCCGAGACGACGCCCGAGACCCTGGCCGGGCACGACGTGGTCTTCCTGGCCCTGCCCCACGGGCAGTCCGGGCCCATCGCGGAGCGGCTCGGCGGCGACGTGCTGATCGTCGACTGCGGCGCCGACTTCCGGCTCGCCGACGCGGCCGACTGGGAGCACTACTACGGCGGCGCGCACGCCGGCACCTGGCCTTACGGCCTGCCTGAACTGCCCGGCAACCGCGAACGGCTCCGCGCCACGCGGCGAATCGCGGTGCCGGGGTGCTACCCGACCGTCTCGCTGCTGGCGCTCGTCCCCGCGTACGCCGCCGGCCTCGCGGAGCCCGACGCCGTGATCGTCGCCGCCTCCGGCACGTCGGGCGCGGGCCGGGCGCCCAAGCCCCACCTGCTCGGCAGCGAGGTCATGGGCTCCATGAGCGCGTACGGCGTCGGCGGCGCGCACCGCCACACCCCGGAGATCACCCAGCAGCTGTCCGCGGTGGCCGGGAGCCCGGTCACGGTGTCCTTCACCCCGACCCTCGCGCCGATGAGCCGAGGCATCCTCGCCACCTGCTCGGCCAAGGCCGCGCCGGGCGTCACCGCCCAGCGCCTGCGCGAGGCGTACGCCCAGGCCTACGCCGGCGAGCCGTTCGTCCGCCTGCTGCCCGAGGGGCAGTGGCCCGCGACCGCCATGACGCTCGGTGCCAACACCGCCGTGGTCCAGGTCGCGCTCGACGAGCGTGCCGGGCGCGTCGTCGCGGTGGCCGCCATCGACAACCTCACCAAGGGCACCGCCGGCGGGGCCGTGCAGAGCGCGAACCTCGCCCTCGGTCTGCCGGAAGAAATGGGTCTCACCACGATCGGAGTAGCCCCGTGAGCGTCACCGCCCCTCTCGGCTTCAGAGCGGCCGGACTGGCCGCAGGCATCAAGAAGGGCGGTGAGCGCGACCTCGCCCTCGTCGTCAACGACGGACCGTCCCGTGCGGCGGCCGGCGTGTTCACCCGCAACCGCGTGAAGGCCGCGCCGGTGCTGTGGTCGGAGCAGGTGCTCCGCGGCCAGCGGCTGCGGGCCGTGGTGCTCAACTCCGGCGGCGCCAACGCCTGCACCGGCCCGGCGGGCTTCCAGGACGTGCACCAGACCGCCGAGAAGGTCGCCGACGTCCTCGGCGACTCGGCCGGCGAGGTCGCGGTCTGCTCTACCGGCCTCATCGGCGAGCGGCTGCCCATGAACGCGCTGCTGCCCGGGATCGACGAGGCCGCCCGCGAACTGTCCCGCGACGGCGGCCTGCCGGCCGCCGACGCGATCCGGACGACCGACACCGTCGCCAAGATCGCCTTCCGGCGGGCGACCGGCGGCTACACGGTCGGCGGCATGGCCAAGGGCGCGGGCATGCTCGCGCCGGCCCTCGCCACCATGCTCTGCGTGATCACCACCGACGCCGACGTCGACGCGGCGACCCTCGACCGGATCCTGCGGGGGGCGTGCGCGGTGACGTTCGACCGGCTGGACACCGACGGCTGCATGTCCACCAACGACACCGTCCTCCTGCTCGCCAGCGGCGCCAGTGGCGTGCGCCCCTCCGAGGAGGAGCTCGCCGAGACGGTCACCGACATCTGCGCCGACCTGGCCCGGCAGCTGCTCCTCGACGCCGAGGGCGCCACCAAGGCGATCGCCATCGAGGTCGTCGGCGCGGCGAGCGACGAGGACGCGGTGCTGGTCGGGCGGGCGGTGGCCCGCAGCAACCTGCTCAAGTGCGCCATCCACGGCGAGGACCCGAACTGGGGTCGGGTGCTGGCCGCCGTGGGCACCACCGACGCCGTCTTCGATCCGGACGGGCTCAACGTCGCCATCAACGGCGTCTGGGTGTGCCGCAACGGGTCCGTCGGCGACGACCGCTCCAAGGTCGACATGCGACCGCGGGACGTGACCATCACGGTCGACCTCGGCTCCGCCGCCCACACCGCGACCGTGCACACCACCGACCTGACCGCCGACTACGTCCACGAGAACTCCGCGTACTCCTCATGAGCCCGATACCGCGCATCCGCACGCAGGCGAGCGCCGCCGCCCTGCAGAAGGCGGCCACGCTCATCGAGGCGCTGCCCTGGCTGGAGGAGTTCCACGGCAGGACCGTCGTGATCAAGTACGGCGGCCACGCCATGGTGGACGACGAGCTGCGGCTCGCCTTCGCGCGTGACGTCGCCTTCCTGCGGTACGCCGGGCTGCGCCCGGTGGTGGTGCACGGCGGCGGCCCGCAGATCAACGCCCACCTCGACCGGCTGGGCCTGAAGAGCACCTTCACGGCCGGGCTCCGGGTGACCACGCCGGAGACCATGGACGTCGTCCGGATGGTGCTGGTCGGTCAGGTCGGCCCCGACGTCGTCGGGCTGCTGAACCAGCACGGCGCGTTCGGCGTCGGCATGTCGGGCGAGGACGCCCGGCTGTTCACCGCCGTACGGAAGACCGCGGTCGTCGACGGCGAGGAGGTCGACCTCGGCCTGGTCGGTGAGATCGTCGACGTCGATGCCGGGGCGGTGCGCAGCCTCCTCGACGACGGCCGCATCCCGGTGATCTCCAGCATCGCGCGCGGCGAGGACGGGGCGGTCTACAACGTCAACGCCGACACCGCGGCGGGCGCGCTGGCCGTCGCCCTGCAGGCGACCAAGCTCATCGTGCTGACGGACGTCGAAGGTCTGTACTCTGACTGGCCGGCCGACGGCTCCGCGGACGCCTCCGCCGTGATCGACCGGATCAGCGCGGACGAGCTGGACAAGCTCCTGCCGGACCTGTCGGCGGGCATGGTGCCCAAGATGGAAGCGTGCCTGCGGGCGGTGCGCGGCGGGGTGCCCCAGGCCCACGTCCTCGACGGCCGGGTCCCGCACGCCCTGCTACTGGAGGTCTTCACCGACGAGGGGATCGGAACGATGGTGGTGCCGGCATGAACGACCTGCGGAGACGGTTCGAAGCGGCGCTGATGCCCACCTACGGCGTCCCGCCCCTCGCGCTGACCCGCGGCGAGGGCTGCCGGGTCTGGGACGTCGACGGCAACTCCTACCTCGACCTGATCGGCGGAATCGCGGTCTCCGCGCTCGGGCACGGCCACCCGGCGCTGGTCGAGGCCGTCTCGTCGCAGGTCGCCGCCCTCGCACACACCTCGAACCTGTTCCTGCACGAGCCGGAGGTGCTGCTGGCCGAGCGCCTGCTCGGCCTCTTGGGCGGCGACGGCCGCGTCTTCTTCGCCAACTCCGGCACCGAGGCCAACGAGGCGGCCTACAAGCTCGTCCGGCGGCACGCGGGCTCCGGCGGCACTTACGTGGTCGCCGCGGAGAGCAGCTTCCACGGCCGGACGATGGGCTCCCTCGCGCTGACCGGGAAGGCGAAGATCCGCGAGCCGTTCGGCCCGTTCGGCGCGGACGTACGCTTCGTCACGTACGGCTCGGTCGACGAGCTGCGGGCCACCGTCACCGGTGACTGCGCGGCCGTCTTCCTCGAGCCGACGCAGGGCGAGGCCGGCGTGATCCCGCCGCCGAAGGGCTACCTCGCGGCGGCACGGGCGATCTGCGACGAGACGGGCGCGGCGCTCGTCCTCGACGAGATCCAGAGCGGCATCGGCCGCACCGGCACCTGGTTCCAGCACCAGCATGACGGCGTACGGCCCGACGTGATCACGCTGGCGAAGGGGCTCGGCGGCGGCCTGCCGATCGGCGCCTGCGTCGGCTTCGGCCCGTACGCCACGGCGTTCGAGAAGGGCGATCACGGCTCGACGTTCGGCGGCAACCCGGTGGCCTGCGCGGCCGCGCTGGCCGTGCTGGACACCATCGAGCGGGAGGGGCTCCTCGACCACGTGACCAAGGTCGGCGACCAGCTCGCCGCCGGGATCGAGGGGATCGACCACCACCTGCTCCAAGGCGTACGGGGCTGGGGGCTCTGGCGGGCGATCGTCCTGACCGCGCCCAAGTCGGCCGCCGTCGAGGCCGCCGCCCGGGACGCCGGCTTCCTCGTCAACGCCGTCGCGCCCGAGGCCGTCCGGCTCGCCCCACCGTTGATCATCACGCCGGACGAGGCCGACTCCTTCGTGACGGCCCTACCGGGCATCCTGGGGGCACTATGACGACCCCCCTGACCAAGACGGCGCGGCAGTCGCGGATCATCGAGCTGCTCGGCCGGAACGCCGTCCACTCCCAGAGCGAGCTGGCCCGGTTGCTCGCCGACGCCGGCGTCGACGTCACCCAGGCCACCCTGTCGCGCGACCTCGTCGACATCGGCGCCGTCAAGCTCCGGGCCGAGGACGGTTCGCTGATCTACGCGGTGCCGGGGGAGGGCGGCGAGCGGATTCGCCGCGCCCGCACCGGCGCCGCCGAGACCTTCGGCGGCCGGCTCGCCCGGCTCGCCCAGGAGCTGCTGGTCTCGGCCGAGGCCTCCGCCAACCTCGTGATCGTGCGGACCCCGGCCGGTGCCGCGCAGTTCCTCGCCTCGGCGATCGACCACGCCGACTGGCCGGCCGTGCTCGGCACCGTCGCGGGCGACGACACGGTCCTGGTCATCGCGCGAGACCCCGCGGGCGGCAACAAGCTCGCGGCCGCACTGCTGGCACTGACCGAGCGGCGTCCGGACGAACGCGCTCCGCGTGGCGCGCGCGGGGGCGTCGACAGCGCCCCCGCCGATCCGTCCTGGAGTCCCGTGCTGGAGGCCCCAGGGTCCGACGGCCCGGCCGCCGCACCGTACAGGAGCGCGCCGGTGATTCCCGAGCACGCCGAGCGACGACCCTAGGGCGCCGCCACGGCGGCGCCCGCCGCCGGCACACCTCAAGGACTCGCCACACCCTGGAGCCACCGCCATGACCGAACGCGTCGTACTTGCCTATTCCGGAGGGCTGGACACCTCCGTCGCCATCCCGTTCCTCGCCGAGCAGACCGGCGGCGAGATCATCGCCGTCGCCGTCGATCTGGGTCAGGGCGGGGAGGACCTGGAGGTCATCCGGAAACGCGCCCTCGCCTGCGGCGCCGTCGAGGCGGTCGTCGCCGACGCCAAGGAGGAATTCGCGGCGGACTTCTGCTTCCCCGCGCTGCGGGCCAACGCGCTCTACATGGACCGCTACCCGCTGGTGTCCGCGCTCTCCCGGCCGCTCATCGTGAAGCACCTCGTCGCCGCCGCGAAGGAGTACGGCGGGACGACGGTGTCGCACGGCTGTACCGGCAAGGGGAACGACCAGGTCCGGTTCGAAGCCGGCCTGGCCGCCCTCGCCCCCGACCTGAACGTGATCGCGCCCGCCCGGGACTTCGCCTGGACGCGGGACAAGGCGATCGCCTTCGCCGAGGAGAAGGGCCTGCCGATCGACGTTTCCGCCAAGTCGCCCTACTCCATCGACCAGAACCTCTGGGGCCGCGCCGTCGAGACCGGCTTCCTCGAGGACATCTGGAACGCACCGGTCGAGGACGTCTACGCCTACACGTCGGACCCGGCGCAGCCGCGCGAGCCCGACGAGGTGATCATCACCTTCGAGGAGGGCGTCCCGGTCGCGCTCGACGGCCGCGAGCTCAGCCCGTACCGGCTGATCGCCGAGCTCAACCAGCGGGCCGGCACCCAGGGCGTCGGACGCCTCGACATCGTCGAGGACCGCCTGGTCGGCATCAAGAGCCGTGAGGTGTACGAGGCTCCGGCCGCGATGGCCCTGATCACGGCGCACCAGCAGCTGGAGAACGACACGATCGAGCGTGACCTCGCCCGGTTCAAGCGGAGCGTGGACCAGCGCTGGAGCGAACTCGCCTATGACGGGCTGTGGTTCTCGCCGCTGATGGACTCGCTGAACGCGTTCGTCGGCGCCGCCCAGCAGCACGTGTCCGGCGACATCCGGATGACGCTGCACGGTGGCCGGGCGGTCGTCACCGGGCGGCGCAGCACCGCGTCCCTGTACGACTACGACCTCGCGACGTACGACACCGGCGACACGTTCGACCAGAGCCTCGCCAAGGGGTTCGTCGAGCTGTGGAGCCTGCCGAGCAAGATGGCGGCCGAGCGCGACCGCCGGGTCGGCTGAACGCCTCCTGCCCGGGGACGAGCACCCAGCCCGACCGACACTCCGGCCCGCGGCGGATCCGGGCATCCGCGGGCACCTCACGACCGAAGTTCCCGGCCGCCGGTGGCCCGGAACGGCCGCGACACCCGCCGACGTC
>JBJMIW010000348.1:0-5390 GCA_045806665.1 Actinoallomurus sp. | reverse complement strand
GTTCTGCTGCCGCACCGTCGAGCCGTGGGGCGTCGGCTGTGACGCCCGCCGGCCGGCTCCACGCTTCCTGGTACTCGTTAGGAAGAGGCAATGTCAGGTCCTCCTTACCAGCAGCAATGGCCCACGATCGAGAAGAACTCTGGGAAGACGAGCATCCAGAAGGATGAGGTCAAGAAGCGCATCGACGCGCTCGTGCAGAACTTCAACAAGTACGACGACTACACGGGAACGCCGCACGAGCTCACCAGCCAGATGAGCCAGCTGAGCCCGTCCGATGTCGGCGCCTCGGGCAGTGGCGCGGCGGCTTCGGCGCAGGGCGCTTCGGCCTCCTCCTACCCCGGCGGTGAAGCCGTATGGGGATCGATCACCAACATCCAGAAGAGCTTCCCAGCCCAATATCAAGCGTTCCTCGACACCTATTCGCAGGTGATCGAGAACCTGTACAAGCAAGCCGGTATTACCGAGAAGGCCGACATCGATTCCTCGATCTCGACGGCCGGAACGACCGGATCGACGCAGCAACCGCTGACGCAAAATCCGTACGACACGGGCAGCGGGCAGACCTGACGGGGCAAGGCTGATGGCACCTGGCAAGCAACAGTTCAACCTGCAGTCGACGGGCACGGGGAGCTCGACATGGTCCGGCAAAATGGAGGACCTGCAGAAGCTCCTCTCGAACCTGCATCCCGAGAAGCTCGAGAACTGCTCGACCGCGTTCTCCAGCGCTGCCAGCAAGCTGCAGGCGACCGCCGAAGAGATCTACACCGTCGGACTCCAGTTGAGCACTCTCTGGCAGGGTGACGCGGCCACCAAGGCGCAGGAGCAACTGAAGCAACTCTGGGAGACCAGCCAGAATCTGGCGGACACCGCCTTTATGGTGGGCAACAACCTCTTCCACAACCACCACCTGACGCTCAATGACGCGCCCAAACAGGCACCCAAGCCCGAACACTGGGGACAGGGCATCGGCACCGCCGTCGGAGCGGGCTTGGGTCCGGTCGGAATGATCGGCGGCAACTTCCTCGGCGGCAAGTGGGACGATGGCCACAACGACGACCTGGCCCGAGACTGGGTGAACAACACCCTGACGCCCGCCGCCGTCAGCGACAACTCGGGCGTGCCGGAGAACTTCCGCACGGATCTTCCTGACGCGAAGACGGGGGTCGAGGATCCGCACAATAAGCCACAGCCGACCTTCAACGGAGGCGGGGGACTGCCTCATGGCGGTGGCGGCGGTGGCGGCGGACTGCCTCACGGCGGCGGGGTTCCGGGAGGCAAGCTGCCCACGCATCCGGGTGGAAGCCTGCCCACGCATCCCGGCGGAAACCTGCCCACGCATCCGGGTGGAAACCTGCCCACGCATCCCGGCGGAAACCTGCCGAACCACGGAGGCAGCAACCTCGCCGGCTTGCATCCCGGAGGGGGTCTGCCCGGCGGGGGAGGACTGGGCCCCGGACTCAGCGGTGGCGGAGGCGGCGGCCTGGGTGGAGGTGGCTTGGGCGGCGGCCTCGGTGGTGCCGGCGGCGGCCTTGGCGGGCCCGGTCTGAGCGGAGCCGGCAGCCTGGCGGCTCAGGAAGCCGCTGCGGCTGAACGGGCCGCGATGGCAGCAACGGGTGGCGCCACCGGGATGCCCATGGGCGGCATGGGCGGCGGTGGCGGCGGCCAGAAGGAAGAGCGCGAACGCACCACCTGGCTCAGCGAGGACGAGGACGTGTGGGGCGGCGATGGCGACACCGCGCCGCCGGTCATCGGCTGAGTGTTGGAGCCTCTTCGGTTGACGAGAGCGGGCGTGCCGAGCCTTGCCCAGCCCGCCCGCTCTCGCAGTGCATTCGGCGTTCATGGGAGGTGCCCGGGTGGGTACTCTTAGGCGTTTCTTGGCCGTTGTGGCTGCCTCCGCACTGGTCGCGGCTACAGGTGCCCCGTTGCAATCCGCCAACGCGGCCGTGCCGGGCCCACGCTCCGACTCCTGGTGGTTCAAGGCCTGGGAGATCGACAACAAGGTCTGGCCACTCAGCCGCGGTGCGGGCGTCACCGTGGCGGTACTCGACTCGGGTGTCAACGCTCAGCTGCCAGGTCTGCGAGACGTCGTCTTGGCGGGGACCAGCACCGTGCCGGGTGAGCAAAGCGACGGGCGTACAGACAGCGACACCGACATGGGTGGCCACGGCACCAAGATGGCCGAGCTCATCGCTGGTCAGGGGGAGGAGCACGGCTTCGTCGGCGTTGCGCCCGAAGCGAAGATCCTCCCGATCCGGGTGACTGGTGTCTCGCCCGTAGAGGCTGACGCTATCCGCTACGCCGCTGACCATGGGGCAAAGGTCATCAACATCTCTCAGGCCACAGTCGACCGCAGGGTTGGAGGGGCTTACTGCCCCTATATGCTCCAGGACGCGATCGCGTATGCGGTCAGGAAAGATGTCGTGGTCGTTGCCGGAGCGGGCAACAGCGCGCTTGACCAGAACCCGATGATGTTCCCGGCGGACTGCGCCGGCGTTCTGGCCGTCGGAGCCATAGACGGCAGGAAGCTTGCCTGGAACAGGAGCGAGCAACATCCGTACGTCTCGGTGGCCGCGCCGGGAATGTCGATCAACTCGCCCGGCAAGACCGGAGAGTTGTCCCTTGCCGACGGCACCAGCGATGCGACCGCGTTGACGTCGGCTGTAGTGGCGATCATGCGCGCCAAAGATCCGAGTCTGTCCGCGCGACAGGTGGTGCAGCGCATCATCAATACCGCGATCGATGCCGGGGCGAAGGGGAATGACAACGCCACCGGCTTTGGCGCGGTGATTCCTCTTCGCGCGATGACACAGGAGGTTTCCGAGGACGCGCCGAACCCGCCGTTCGCCGCGCTGGACAAATACCTTGCCGCCAACCACCAGCAGCCTCTCGGTGCATCGGTGTCGCCGAGCAGCAACGCCAAGCCGTCGAGTTCCGAAAGCCCGACGAATTTGGCATCGATCGTCAGGCTTGGGGCTCTTGTCGCCTTTCTCGTGATAGCCGCCGTCGTCGTGCTGGTAGTGCTCGGCCGGCGTCGGCGGGGTGGCTCTCAGCCGATCGTGCAGGAGCAGCGGTTCCCCGGTGGTCCGCCCCAGGGTCCGCCGGGTGGTCCCGGTGGATATCCGCCGGTGCCCGGCCAGTTCCAGCCGGGACAGCCTCCGCAGGGTGGGTATCCAGGACAGCCGCCGCAGGGCGGATACCCGGGCCAGGGTCCGGCCGGGCCGTCGGTCGGACGCCCGCAGGGTCCACCGCCATCGTTCCTGCCGCCCCCGGACCGAGGGGATGGACCCGCCTGACCGGGCACACAGGAAGTGGCCGTCTCGTCCTGCTCGTCGGCCGCCCATGTCCGATCACCGTGCGCAAAAACTGAGAGTTAGACCTTTGCGAAGCCTGGTACGTACGGCGGTCGCCGTGCTGTCGATCGCGGCCGTCTCGGTGGTCGCCACGCCCGCACTGTCGGGGCGTGCTGCGACTCTGCCTACCGCCCGCGACGAGGAGTGGTGGTTCGCGTCCTGGGGGATTCAGAAGATGGCGTGGCCGCATTCGACGGGTTAGGGCGTCACGGTCGCCGTGCTCGGCAATGGAGTGAACGCCGGGGTCTCCGCGCTCCAGGGCGCGGTGGTGGCGGGCGCGGATGTCAGGCACGGGCAGACGGGCGATGGCCACACGGACGAGGACGGCAGCGGTACCGCACTGGCCGCGCTGATCGCGGGTCAGGGTGGCAGCGCCCGGATGGTCGGCGTGGCACCGAACGCCAAAATCATGCCTGTCGTCATCGACGGCAACACCCTTCCCAAGGGGATCCGTTACGCGGCGGACCAGGGGCTCAGGTCATCGACCTCACGCAGACGCTTCCCGTGGTGGGCGAGCCCATCTGCGAACCGGACCTCCAGCAGGCCATCGCCTACGCGGTGAACAAGAACGCGGTGGTCATCGGTGGGGCAGGGGACTACGGCGACCGGAAGAACGAGCCCGAATCGCCGGCAGTGTGCGGTGGGGTGCTCGCAGTCGGTGCCATCGACAGCAAGAAGAAGCCATGGCCGCACACCGCGCGGCAGCCGTACGTCGCCGTTGCCTCACCTGGCTGGGGCGTTACCTCGATCGACAAGGACGGCCGGTTCGGGAACGACGTCACCGGCACAGAGGCTGCGGCGGCCTTGACGGCGGCCGCGGTCGCGCTCGTGCGGGCCAAGTACCCAGCGATGTCCGCTCGGGAGCTCGTACGACGGGTGATCAACACGGCCGTCGATGCCGGACCGCCGGGAATGGACGCTCAAACCGGAGCGGGTGCGGTCCTCCCGCCGGACGCGCTGCTCAGGACGGTGAGCCAGAACGCTCCGAACCCGCCGTTCGACCGTCTGGACCGGTGGCTCGGCGACCTGGGCAGGATTTCGCCTTATCCCGCTGCACCGACGGCGTCAGCCGAGCCGAAGCAGAAAAGAAGGCATGGTCTCATCATCCTGCTGCCGCTCGCGCTCCTCGGCATCCTCGCGGTGGTGGCGATCGTCTTGGTCTCTGTCGTGAACCGTCGCCGTACCCCCCGCCCCCGCCCCCGCCACCGATGCGGTGAACTCGGTTCGGCGGCATCGAGTCCCGTCCGTCTCATCGCAGAACTGCGTCGGCCGACCTACCGAATGTGGGCGAAGTGGTCGGTGGCCTCGATGAGGTGGTGCAGGATTCCCGGTTCGGTGAAAGCGTGGCCGGCGTCGGGAACGATGCGGAGAACGGCTCTCGGCCATGCGCGGGACAGTGTCCAGGCCGTCGTGAGGGGCGTGCACACGTCGTACCGGCCCTGCACGATCACGCAGGGCAGGTGGCGGATCTTCGGCACGTCGCGCAGGAGTTGTCCCTCCTCCAAGAACCCGGTGTTGGCGAAGTAGTGGTTCTCGATGCGAGCGAACGCCGTGACGACCTCGTCGGGGAGCGGACCGTTCCACATCGGATGGGGCCGGAGCGTGACCGTCTCGCTCTCCCAGCGGGTCCACGCCCGCGCGGCCGGCAGGCGTACGGCCGGGTCGGGATGGGACAGCCGCCGGTGGTAGGCGGTGACCAAGTCGTCGCGCTCGGCAGGCGGGATGGGTGCCAGGAAGTCCTCCCACCGGTCGGGGAAAATCCGGGAGGCACCCTCCTGGTAGTACCAGCGGATCTCGGACCGTCGCAGGGTGAAGACGCCGCGGAGCACCAGACCGGTGACGCGCTCCGGGTGCGTCTGCGCGTATGCGAGGGCCAGGGCGCTGCCCCACGATCCACCGAACAGCAGCCAGCGCTCGATGCCCAGGTGCTGCCGCAGCTTCTCCATGTCGGCGACCAGGTGCCAGGTGGTGTTCGTGTGCAGGGAAACCGCCGGATTCCCGGCGCTCGGCATGCTCCGCCTACAGTTCCGCTGATCGAAC
>JBJMIW010000347.1:0-8527 GCA_045806665.1 Actinoallomurus sp. | reverse complement strand
GGTCGGCTGGCCCGCGATCGCGGTTCCGCCGTCGGCCTTGGCCTGGGCGGACCACTCGGGGTTCACGTAGCCCTTGCCGCCGTACGGGTTGTCGGCAAGGCCGGCCCGGCGATGGGCCGTGAAAACCGATGAAAGAGGAAGACAGAGGTGGCGCTCAGGGCAGCCAGGACACCTGGCCGTGCAGAAGCGTGTACCCGACGAACGTGACGGCGTCGATCAGCGTGTGGGCGACGAAGAGAGGTGTGGCCCGGCCCCACCGCTGGTACAGCCGGCCGAACACCAGCCCCATGATCACGTTTCCGGCGAACCCGCCGAACCCTTGGTACAGGTGGTACGACCCGCGCAGCACCGCGCTGAGGGTGAGGGCGCGACCCGGCGACCAGCCGACCTGGGACAACCGGTGCAGGAGGTAGCCCGCGACGATGACCTCTTCCAGGAGGCCGTTCTGCGCCGCGGACAGCAGCAGCACCGGGATCCGCCACCAGACGCCCGGCAACTGGGCCGGCACGACGGCGAGGTTGGCCCCGGAGTAGTACGCGGCGAGGTAGAACCCCAGCCCGGCCCCGCCGACGACCGCGGCCAGCGTCGCGCCCCGCAGGATGTCCTGCAGCGGCCGGCGCCGGTCCACACCCAGCGTCGCCAGCGACTCACCCGAGCGGGCCAGCAGATAGGCCACGAGCGCGACCGGCGCCAGGGCGCTCGCCATGCCGAACAGCTGGAACATCAGGTCGATCCACGGCCGGCCGGGCGCGTACGAGCCGACGATCAAGGCCTTCTGGTGCGACAGTGCCTTCGGCGCGGTGAGGGAGGCGATGAGCTGCAGCAGCGCCTGGACCCCGCTCGCGCCGAGCGACACGGCGAAGACGACCCAGATCTCGGCGGTGAGCAGGCGCCGGTTCACCGGCCGCGCCCCGACGACCGCCACGGTCATGGGATCCACCGCGGATCGCGCTTCTCCAGGAACGCGGCGATCCCCTCGCGGGCCTCCTCGGAGGCGAACCGCTCCGCGGACAGCTCGGCCATCCGCGCGAAGTCCTCCTGCACCGACGAGCCCGGCACCGTACGGGGCAGCCGCTTGGCGATGGCGAGGGCCTCCGGTGCGCCGCGCAGCAGCATGTCGGTGTAGTGCGCGACGGTCGCGTCGAGCTCCTCCCGGGGCACCGCGCGGTTGAGCAGGCCGATCTCCTGCGCGCGCCGGCCGTCGAAGACCTCCCCGGTGAGGAAGTACTCGGCGGCGGCGCGCGGCTCCATGCGGCGCAGGCAGGTCACCGCGATCATGGCCGGCACGACGCCGAGCCGTACCTCGGTGAAGGCGAAGGTCGCGGTGTCCGGCCCGACGGCGATGTCACAGGCGCTGACCAGCCCGAGCCCGCCGGCCCGCGCAGGTCCGTTCAGCCGTGCGATCACCGGCTTGGGACTGTCCCAGATGAGCGTCAGCAGGCCGGGGACGTCCGGAGCCGGCCCGCCCGCCGCCTGCTCCTTCAGGTCCGCGCCCGCGCAGAACACCGGGCCGGTACCGGTCAGGACGACGACGCGCACAGACTCGTCCGCGGTGACCGCGGTCAGCGCCTCGCGCAGTTCGGTGACGAGCCGGCGCGACAGCGCGTTGCGGTTGTGCGGCGAGTCCAGGGTGACGGTGGCGACGCCGCTCTCGGCGGTGAGGCGGACGAGGGGTTCCATGGCTCTCCCCGGACGAATCCGGGAGGCATCTCCCGCCGATGGCCGGGCCACGGTCGAGAAGGACCGTCCCGGCCCTGACAGCGACATTGGGCACCGCACACGCTCGGCGTGATCGGCGCGATCACATCTTACGCAGGCGCCCTCGTACCGGATCGACGCCCGTCGCCCCTGCGGATCAGGCCGCCACCGCGGCCGACCGAGGTCCTCGACGCCCGCGACTCCCTCTAACGCTCGGCGACGACGGCGAGCACGGCACCGGTCTCGAGCTGGCGGCCGACCTCGGCGTGCAGTGCTGTGACCACCCCGGCGGCCGGGGCGACGATCTCGTGCTCCATCTTCATCGCCTCCAGCCACAGCACCGGCTGCCCGCGCTCGACGGTGTCGCCCTCGCGCACCGCGACGCGTACGACCGAGCCGGGCATCGGGGCGAGCAGCGTGCCGGGGGCGACCTGCTCGGCGGGGTCTGGCAGCCGCTCGACCGGGGTGAGCGTCACCGGCCCGAGGACGGACTCGACCTGCACGCGCCGGTCGTACCACGCCACGACGAACCGGATCCGTACGCCGCCGTCGTCGAGGACCACCGCGTCCGGCTCGGCGGACACCAGCGCCACATTCGGATGGCCGTCGGCGACCAGGCCGTCGCGGGTGAGGCGGTAGGCGACCTCCGCCTCCTCGAACACGGTGCGCTGCGGCTGCGACGGGACGTTTCGCCAGCCGCTGGGCAGGTCGCGCAGTACGGAGGCCGCCCGCCGGTTGGCGGCGGCGCTCGCAAGGGCGGCGGCGAGCGCGGACAGGCGTACGGCCTCCTCGTCGGCCAGTGGCGCGGTGGTCGGGTGGCGGTCCAGGAAGCCGGTGTCCGTATCCCCCGCGCGGAAGGCGTCGTGGCGCAGCGTGGTGACGAGCTGGTCGCGGTTGGTGACGAGCCCGTGAATGCGGGCCCCGGCCAGCGCGGTGGCCAGGCGGCGCACCGCCGCGGCCCGGGTCGGGGCGTAGGCGATGACCTTGGCGAGCATCGGGTCGTAGTGCGTGGAGACGACGCTGCCGGACACGACGCCCGCGTCCAGCCTCAGCCCGTGCCCCGGCGGCACGGCGAACTCGGCGTCCACCCCCGGGATCTCGAACGCGCGCAGCGGACCGCTGTGCGGCCGGTACGCCTCGGCCGGGTCCTCCGCGTAGAGCCGTGCCTCGATGGCGTGACCGCGCGGCAGAGGCGGGTCGCCCAGCGCCCCGCCCTCGGCGACCTCGACCTGCAGCGCGACCAGATCCACGCCGTACACGCACTCGGTGACCGGGTGCTCGACCTGCAGCCGGGTGTTGACCTCGAGGAAGAAGAACCCGCCGTCGGGAGCGAGCATGAACTCCACCGTGCCCGCGCCGGTGTACCCGATGGCGCGGGCCGCGGCCGCCGCCGCCTCCGACAGGCGCGCGCGGAGCGCGGCGTCGACCGCCGGGGACGGGGCCTCCTCGATCACCTTCTGGTGGCGCCGCTGGATCGAGCACTCCCGCTCCCCCAGCGTCCACACCGTCCCGTGGGAGTCCGCGAGCACCTGCACCTCGATGTGCCGGGCGCCGGTCAGCAGCGGCTCGCAGAAGACCGTGGGGTCGCCGAACGCCGAGGCCGCCTCCCGCCGGGCCGCCTCGACCGCGTCGGACAGTTCCTCGGCGGCGCGGACGACGCGCATGCCCCGGCCGCCACCGCCCGCCGAAGCCTTGACCAGCAGCGGGAACTCGGTGACCGTCTGCGGGTCCAGCTCCGGGAGGACGGGCACGCCCGCGTCCCGCATCAGCCGCTTGGCCTCGATCTTGGAGCCCATCGCGGCGATCGCGGCCGGGGGCGGCCCGACCCAGGTGAGCCCGGCGGTGATCACCGCCTCGGCGAACGCGGCGTTCTCCGACAGGAAGCCGTAGCCGGGGTGGACCGCGTCCGCGGCGGAGGCCTTGGCCGCCGCGATGACCGCCTCCTGGTCTAGGTAGGTCTCGGCCGGGGTGGCGCCCGGCAGGCGCACGGCCAGGTCCGCCTCGCCGGCGTGCGGCAGGGACGCGTCGGGGTCGGAGAAGACGGCGACCGTGGTGATGCCGAGATCACGGCAGGCGCGGAACACCCGGCGGGCGATCTCGCCACGGTTCGCGACGAGCAGTCGTGAGATCATCGCCTACATCCTGAAGACGCCGAAGCCCTGCGCGGGCTCGGCGACGGGGGCACTGTTGATCGCGGAAAGGCAGAGACCGAGGACCGTACGCGTGTCGCGCGGGTCGATGACACCGTCGTCGTAGAGCCGCCCGGACAGGAAGAACGGCAGTGACTCGGCCTCGATCTGCTGCTCGACCATCTCCCGCATCCGGGCGTCGGCCTCCTCGTCGTAGTCCTGGCCTCGGGCCTGGGCCGCCTGGCGTCCGACGATGGACAGCACGCCTGCGAGCTGGGCGGGGCCCATCACCGCCGACTTGGCGCTGGGCCAGGTGAACAGGAAGCGCGGGTCGTACGCCCGGCCGCACATCCCGTAGTTGCCCGCGCCGTACGACGCGCCCATGACCACGGTCAGGTGCGGGACCCGGCTGTTGGACACCGCGTTGATCATCATGGCGCCGTGCTTGATGATGCCGCCCTGCTCGTACTCCGCGCCGACCATGTAGCCGGTGGTGTTCTGCAGGAAGAGCAGCGGCGTGCCGCTCTGGTTCGCCAGCTGGATGAACTGCGCGGCCTTCTGCGCCTCCGCGCTGAACAGCACGCCGCGCGCGTTCGCCAGGATCCCGATCGGGTACCCGTGCAGGACCGCCCAGCCGGTGACGAGGCTGTCGCCGTACAGCGGCTTGAACTCGTCGAAGTCCGAGCCGTCGACGATCCGGGCGATCACCTCGCGCGGGTCGAAGGGGACCTTCAGGTCCTCCGGGACCATGCCGAGCAGCTCGTCCTCGTCGTACGCCGGGGGCCGTACGGGAAGCGGCTCGCGGCCCTGCTTGCGCCAGTTGAGCCGGGCGACGATGCGGCGGCCGATCCGCAGCGCGTCGTACTCGTCGGCGGCCATGTAATCGGCCAGGCCGCTGGTGCGGGCGTGCATCTCGGCGCCGCCGAGGCTCTCGTCATCGGACTCCTCGCCGGTGGCCATCTTCACCAGCGGCGGCCCGCCGAGGAAGACCTTGGCGCGGTCCTTGACCATGACGACGTAGTCGCTCATGCCGGGCAGGTAGGCCCCGCCCGCCGTCGAGTTGCCGAAGACGAGCGCGATCGTCGGGATGCCGGCGGCGGAGAGCCGGGTCAGGTCGCGGAACGTACGGCCGCCGGGGATGAAGATCTCTTTCTGGGTCGGCAGGTCGGCACCGCCCGACTCGACCAGGTTGATCACCGGCAGGCGGTTACGGAGCGCGATCTCGGCGGCCCGGAAGGACTTGTGCATCGTCCAGGGGTTGCTGGAGCCGCCCCGTACGGTCGGGTCGCTGGCGGAGATCAGGCATTCGACGCCCTCCACGACCCCGATGCCGGTGACGACGCTGGCGCCGACGGTGAAGTCGGTCCCCCAGGCGGCCAGCGGCGACAGCTCGAGGAACGGCGAGTCCGGGTCCAGCAGCAGTTCGATCCGCTCGCGGGCCAGCAGCTTGCCGCGCTTGCGATGCCGGTCGACGTACTTGGGCCCGCCACCCGCGACCGCCGTGGCGTGCTCGGCGTCCAGCTCCGCCAGTCTGGCCAGCATCGCGGCCCGCCGCGCGGCGTAGGCCGGCCCGGCGGTGTCGAGCGCGCTGGTGAGAACCGTCATCCCGTCCCTCCGTCACCGTGAGCCGTCCGTCGAGTATGTCCAACGGCGGCGGCGCAACGGAAGATCACCGGGGCGGTGAGTCGAATTTCATTCGGTCGCCTGCCGGGCGGCCTCCGCCTGGATCGCCTTGGCGAACCGGGCTCGCCCGCCGCTACGGCCTCCCCTACGACCCGCCGGTCGGCGACGCGGACCGGCGCGTCGTCCTGGTGATGCGCCCGACGCAACCACCTGCCAGGAGCGCGTCAACATAGGTTGACGCGCTCCCGGTTGTCAACCTATGTTGACGGCATGAACGACGGAGTCCAGCTCGCCCAGGCGGCGGGCAGCCGCGACCCGGCGATCGGGTTGCGAGCGGTGCGCGCACTGCGCGGACTCGCCGAGCGCCTCGAGGCGCTGCAGGTCGAGAACGCGCGCGACCAGGGATGGTCCTGGCAGGAGATCGCCGTCTGCCTCGGCGTCAGCCGGCAGGCGGTCCACAAGAAGTACGGCGGGGGCCGGCGGTTCCTCGGGAAGGAGCGGTAGGGATGTTCGAGCGGTTCACCGACGAGGCCCGCTTGGTGGTGCGGCTGTCCCAGGATGAGGCCCGGCGCCGGCGCCACCCGTTCATCGGCGCCGAGCACCTGCTGCTGGCCATGCTCGACGAAGGGCACGGTCCGGCGGCCCAGGCCCTGATCGCCCAGGGCGTCACCGGGTCCGACGTCAGCCGGCGGATCACCCGGCTCACGGGGCCGCCGGACGACGGACTCGACCCGGAGGCGCTGGCCACGATCGGCATCGACCTCGACCAGGTGCGCGAGACGACCGAGGCCAGCTTCGGCCCCGGCGCCCTCGAGCCGAAGGCACAGCGCGAGGCGAGGAAGGGTCACATTCCCTTCACCAGGAGGGCGAAGAAGATCCTGGAACTCTCGTTGCGGGAGTCCCTCGCCCTCGGGCACAACTACATCGGCAGCGGGCATCTCCTGCTCGGCCTGCTCCGCGAGGGCCAGGGCGTGGCGGTCCTCGTCCTCACCGACGCCGGCGTCGACCTGGCCGCTCTCCGCGCTGACGTGACCCGGCGCATTCCCCCCAAGGCGGCCTGACGACAGAGCGGTCATCACCGAGGGGTCCGGTGGCGCCCCGGGCCCTCGGACCGCCGGCCCAAGGGTCAGTCGAGGTCGAGCGCCTCGGCCCGGCGTGGCATCAGGGCGACGGCCGCCACGCCCACGACCGCCAGCGCGACGACGGTCAGGAAGACGTTGTGGGCCGCGTGGTAAAGGGAGGTCCGGGCGAACGCCGCGACCGCCGGGTCCTTCGCGCCACGGCCTGCCGAGACGACACTGGTGGCGTCGACGTTCTTGCCCAGCCGGCCGGCGAGGGCGGCCGGCGAGTGGGCGAACCGGTGCGCGAGCGTGCCGTTGGCGATCGCGCCGAACACCGCGGCGCCGACCGCGCTGCCGAGTGACCGGCCGAACATGTTGGTTCCCGTGACGACGCCACGGTGTTCCCATCCCACGACCGACTGCACGGCGACCAGCGTGGGGCTCGCGGTGAAGCCGAGGCCGACGCCGATCACGAAGCACGCGACGGCGACCGCCCAAACCTGCGCGGCCGGGCCGAGCGGGAGGCACAGCGCCGTCCCGGCCACCGCGACGACGCTTCCGATCAGCGCGGTGTCGCGGAACCCGATGCGCAGGTAGATCCGTCCGGCCTGCGAGGCGGCGAGCGGCCAGCCCACCGTCAGCGCGGCGAGTGTGAACCCCGCCACCAGAGCACTCGTGCCCAGTACGCCCTGGGCGTACGTCGGCACGTACGAGCTCAGCCCGATCGTCACCGCGCCCACCACCACGGACGTGAGGTTTCCGCCGGTCAGAACGCGGTGCCGGAAGACCCAGAAGGGCAGGATCGGCTCGGACGCCCGCCGTTCGACCAGGCCGAAGACGACCAGGGCGGCCAGACCGACCGCGAAGATCGCGAGGCTCGGCGCCGACGCCCAGCCCCACGCCACCCCGCCTTCCAGCAGACCGAGGATGACCAGGGAACAGCCGATGGTGAGCAGGACGGCGCCGGAGTAGTCGATGCGGTGCGTACGGCGTTCGACGACCTCGGCGAACCGCCGCGCGAGCGTGAACGCCGCCAGTGCTCCCAGCGGCAGGTTGATGAAGAAGATCCAACGCCAGGACAGGTAGTCGGAGAAGACGCCGCCGAGTGTCGGCCCGACAACGGCGGACATGCCCCAGACGCTCGCGAGGTAGCCCTGGACCCGGGCGCGCTCCTCGACGGTGTACATGTCGCCGACCATGGTCATGCTCATCGGCTGGACGGCGCCCGCGCCGATGCCCTGCACGGCACGGAAGATGATGAGGCTGAGCATGCTCCAGGCGGCCCCGCACAGCACCGAGCCGAGCAGGAACGCTCCAATCCCGAAGAACATGATCGGCTTGCGGCCGAACACGTCGGCCAGCTTGCCGTACAGCGGCACGCTCACCGCCTGGGTGAGCAGGTAGATCGAGAACAGCCACGGGAACTGGGTGAAGCCGCCGAGGTCGTGGACGACGGACGGCACCGCTGTCGCGATGATCGTGCTGTCCAGGGCGACGAGCCCGGTGCTCAGCATGAGCGCGGCCAGCACGGGTCCCCGCTCTGATCGGAAGCCCACGCCCTGGGCCGGCGTGCGGCGCCCTGTCGTCGTCACGTCGATGTCCTTCCACCCGGCAGCGCGAAACCGGTCACCCCGGAGGGGGACGACCGGCCTTTAGCCGCCACAACCATTTCAGATCAGGCGCCATTCCACCCCAACGTGACGAGCCCGGCATTTGAAACCTTCACCGCACCTGTCAATGGTCGGTCAAGGCTTGGTCACGTGTTCGCACTGGTGGGACGAGCACGAGCGACGCCGGGGCCGAATCCGGTGGTGGGCGGCCCCGGCGGCGCGTTGACGGCGTCGAACGGGCGGCGCGACCGGCGCCACCGCCACGACGGCACCCGCGGCCGCCGCCGCGTACGAGTCCAGCCCCGTCGGCTCGTTGACCTCGGGCATTCAGCGGTGAGCGGCTGATTCTCCGGAAGATCAAGAAAAGGTGCACCTGGCCTGCAAGGATCTGATTGTCGAGATCAAG
>JBJMIW010000346.1:0-6379 GCA_045806665.1 Actinoallomurus sp. | reverse complement strand
GGCGGATGGCCCCGCATCCTGGACGGCTACGCCAAGACCGCCGCGGAGGCCTGACGACGACGGCAACCCTCCGCTGACACAGGCTCCTAACGATCCGTCTCGTACGTCCTCACGAGGCGCTTCGGGGCGGTCAGGCGCCAGGCCTCGGTGATCAGCTCGTGCAGGTGGTCGGCGTCGATGCGCGTCAGGTCGACGCCGACCCAACCGTGCCGTCCAACGTACGCAGGAAAGGAGAAGATCTCCGGGTCTTCCGCCAGCAGCGACTTCTGCTCGTCCTTGGTGGCCTTGACGCTCGCCGACGCGCCGTCGTCCGACAGCATCGCGAAGATCTTGTCGCGGACCCGGAAGGTCGGATGGCCCCAGGTCTCGCGCTCCTCGGCCTCGGGCAGCGCCAGCGCGAACCTATGGAATTCCGCTGCGGACGACATCCGCTCCTCCTGTCTCGGTCGGTCGCAACGGAGGATGCCGGCGACCCCCGACACTCAGATGCGTGAGGCTTGCCGGCGGTCGTCCTCGTCCTCCGGGCCCTTCGGAACGCGGCAGGCGTACTCAAGGAAGAGCGCGGCGCCGATCAGCGCGATGCCGGCCAGGGCGGTGCCGCCACTGACGAAGAAGTCACGCCGCGGCGTCGGCTTGTCCAGCGACGAGACCAGGAAGATCGCCATCCCGGCGAAGCCGCCGGCCAGTACGGCGGCCGCGTGCGAGCTCGCCTTGGCCAGGGCCGCCAGCCGCGCGGCCACCAGCGGCTCGATCGGCTTGGTGCCGGGCCGGTGCTGGATCCGCGCCCGCGTGAAGAACGCGGTGTACAGCTCGCCGAGGGCGAGCAGCAGCAGCGACGGCACCATCGTCCAGGGCAGAATCGGCAGCGAGGTGTACCAGAAACGCACCACCGCCCAGACGACGACTGCGACGCCGATCAGTACGGCGGCCAGGACCGCGATCCGTGTCGGCTTCACGCGGGCGGCTGCAGGGAGAGGTCGTCACGGCGCCGGAGCTCCTGCCCTGCGACCGACGGCAGCAGGTCCGCGATCCGGCCACGGCCCGGCAGTGCGGCGTCCGGGTCGACGTCCGCCCACGGCACCAGGACGAACGCCCGCTCATGGGCGCGCGGGTGCGGCAGGGTCAGCTCCGGTGCGTCCGACGTCACGTCGTTCACGGTGACGATGTCGATGTCGATGGTCCGCGGTCCCCAGTGGACGTCCCGGACCCGTTGCATGGACTCCTCGATGTTGAGCACGCGTTCGAGGAGCGACTGCGGTGCCACACTGCTGTCCGCCACGATCACCACGTTGAGGAAGTCGTCCTGCTCCGGACCGCCGATCGGCTTGGTCTCGTAGACCGGGGACATCGCGACGAAGTCGAGGCCGGGCGCGTCGAACAGCGCGTCGATCCCCTCCTGAAGGTTGTCGAGGCGGTCGCCGAGGTTGCTGCCCAGCGACAGCACGGTCCGGCTCGTCTGCTCGGAAGTCGTCATGAGCGGCTCCGGTGGATGATCACGGCCACGTCGGTAAAGGGATGGGGCACGGGGGCGTTCGGCTTGTGCACGGTGACCTCCACGCTCTCGACCTGCGCCACGTCGAGGCAGCGGGCCGCCAGTCGCTCGGCCAGCGTCTCGATCAGGTTGACGGGCTCGCCTTCGACCACGGACACGAGCCGGTCGGCCAGCGCGCCATAGTCAACGGTACGCAACAGATCATCGGTGGCTGCGGCCGGACGGGTGTCCAGGCCGAGGGTAACGTCGATGATGAACTCTTGGCCGAGCTCGCGTTCGGCGGGCAGGGCACCGTGCCGGCCCCACGCGCGCAGGCCCCGCAGAACGATCCGGTCGTTCACTCGGCCTCTTCCTCCCTGCCCAGGACGGGCGAGCCGTGGTGGAGCCACAGCCGCCACCCGGCCTCCGTACGTACGAACACGTTGGTGGTCACGACGCTTCCCCCGGACGTCAGACCGATGTCGGTCTCCTCCGTCGCGGTGATGATGTTCTCCGCGCAGCTGACGACCGCCTGGTCCCCGGAGATCTTGATCTGGGTGTCGGTGAGGACGAACTGGATGTACGGGGTGTTGGCCATGATCAGCGCCCAGGAGCGAAGAACGGCGCTGCGGCCGCGGATCAGCGGCCAGCCCGGATGGACGCATACCACGTCGTCGGCGTACGAGCCGTCCGCCCAGACGGCGCCCATCCGGTCGAGATCCGCGGACTCGAACGCGGCGTAGAACTCGGCGTGCACGACCTCGACCGCGCGTACGTCCACCTCGGTCACCGGGCGGCTCCCCACGCCGCGGCGACGCGTACGGCATCGGCGTTGGGACGGACCTCGTGGACGCGTACGCACCAGGCCCCGGCGGCGGCGGCCAGCGCGGTGATGGCGACGGTGGCGTCGTCGGACTCGGCGAACGGGCGGGACGTCCCGTCGGAGGCGGCCAGCAGCCGGCCGAGGAACCGTTTGCGGGACGCGGCGACGAGGACGGGGTGGCCCAGGGCCAGCAGGGCGTCGAGGTGGGCGAGGAGAGTCCAGTTGTGGTTGTCCTCCGGCCGCTTGGCGAAGCCGAGGCCGGGGTCGACGATCAGCAGCGACGGGTCGACGCCCTCCTCGACGACCGCGTCGATGCGGGCCCGCAGCTCGTCCCGCACCTCCCGGACGACGTCGGCGTAGACGGCGCGCTTGTCCATGTCGTGGCTGTGCCCGCGCCAGTGCATGACGACGTACGGGATGGCGGCCTTGGCGACCGCGCGCGGCATCGCGGGGTCGGCGAGCCCGCCGCTGACGTCGTTGACGAGGCGGGCGCCGGCGTGGATCGCGGCCTCGGCGACCTCGGCCCGCATCGTGTCCACGCTCACCGGAACGCCCTCGGCGGACAGCGCCTCGATCACCGGGACGACCCGGCGCAGCTCCTCCCGCAGCGAGACCCGCTGCGCGCCCGGCCGGGTCGACTCCCCGCCGACGTCCACGATGTCGGCGCCCTCGGCGACGAGGTCGAGGCCGCGCCGGATCGCGGCGTCGTGGTCGAACCAGGCGCCGCCGTCGGAGAACGAGTCGGGCGTGACGTTGACGACGCCCATGACGAGGCAGCGCCCGGGAGCGGGCAGGCCGGCGACGCTCATGGTCATATCGCCAGACTAGAGGGTCGCCGCGATCACGGACGTTTCAGACCGGGGATGCGCAGGCGCGGCCAGACGATGAAGGCCTCGGCCTCCAGGGCGGCCAGGGCGATGCGGGGCGCGTCGTTCAGGCTCGGGTACACGAAGAACCTCGGCTCCCAGACCGGCTGGAACTTGGCGTTGAACTTGTACAGCGACTCGATCTGGAACCAGCGGGACAGGAAGATCAGCAGGCCGCGCCACGCCTTCAGGACCGGGCCGGCGCCGATCCGCTCGCCGCGGGCCAGCGCCGCGCGGAAGACCGCGAAGTTCAGTGAGATCCGCTTGGCGCCCAGGTCGGGGGCGGCCTTGATCGCCTCGACGATGAGGAAGTCGTTCAGCCCGGGCTGGGCGGCACGGTCACGCCGCATCAGGTCAAGGGACAGGCCGTCGGTCCCCCAGGGGACGAAGTGGAGGATCGCGTGCAGTTCACCGTCCTTCTTCGCGGTGGCGACCACGCACTCCTCATCGCCGGGCTCGCCCACGCGGCCCAGCGCCATCGAGAACCCCCGCTCGGTCTCGGTGCCGCGCCAGGTGTCGGCCTGATCCCACAGCGCCCTGAGCTCTTCGGGCGGGTAGTCCTTCTCGCGGCGGACCTCGGCGATGTAGCCCTGACGGGCCACGCGGTTGACCATCTGGCGGACGTTGCGCATCGTCCGGCCCTCGAGGGAGAACTCGGCGGCGTCGACGATCGCCTCGTCCCCGAGTTCGAGCGCCGACAGGCCCGTGTCACGGCACCAGATCTCGGCGCCGAGCTCGCTGCAGCCCATCACGGCCGGCGCCCAGGCGTGGCGGGCCGCCTCTTCGAGGAACGCCTCGACGGCGCCGGGCCACGCCTCCGGGTCACCGATCGGGTCGCCGCCGGCGAGCATCACGCCGGACACGACGCGGTACGTGACGCAGGCCTTCCCGGTGGGGGACCAGATGACGCTCTTGTCCCGACGGAGGGAGAAGTAGCCGAGCGAGTCCCGGGCGCCGTGACGGGCGAGCAGGTCCCGGATCCGCTTCTCGTCGTCGGCGGACATCGAGGGCGCGGGCTCTGCCGGGCGGAGGAACAGAAAGATCGTCACGCCGACGGTGAACAGGCCGAGCGAACCCAGCATCAGGCTGAACAGGTCGTTCCTGCGGTCGGAGACGAACGTCACCGGCCCGGAGGCGCCGACCAGGCCGCCGATCACATGCCACAGGCGCTCGGAGAAGGAGTAGTCACGGACGAGCCCATGGCGGTTCAACGCGATGAACAGCAGGCCGAGCCCGACGCTCGCCGCGACGAGGAACGACCCGACCCACACGGCCCGCCACCGGGTCCGCGGGTCGCCGGTGGCATAGAACTGGTCGCGGAAGTAGATCAGCGCGCCCAGCAGCGCGGCGGCGACGACGGCCGACAGCGCGAAGTCCTTGACGATGTGGGAGACGATCGTGAAGGCGAGCAGGCCGACCACCGCGCGCCACGCGCGGCGCTTACGGCGGCGGAGGCCGTGTGACAGCAGGAGCAGGAGCAGGCCGGCCACGAGCGTCGCCGTACGGGCCGCGTTGTTCACCGATCCGGGCACGAACTCGTCGAGCCGGACCATCCGGCGGTGCCACTCGGGAAGCAGGGCGCCGATGACGTCGTGGAGTCCGATGAGGAAGGAGAGCCATCCGGCGACGGCCGGAACCCAGCGCCGCTGGCGGCGGCGCTCCAACGCCCCGGCGCGCCCGCCCTGCTCCGCGCGGGCCGGTTCCTCGCGCTTCGTCTCCGCCATCACGGCCCCACTGCGTCGTTGACCGGGTGTTCCCGGTTCGCCATCAACACCGACATCGATTCCTCGGAATCCGGCCGCAGTCTCCCGCACCGCTGGACTGTCTGTTCGACGATCGGTCAAGGCCTGGAGTTTTCGAATGGTTGATTTCGCCAGGAAGCCGTCACCGCGAGGGTAGGTCTCAGCGGCCGAGGATCAGGCTCATCGCCTCCGCGCGGGTGCTCGGCGAGTCGCGGAAGTCACCCCGCACCGCCGAGGTCACCGTCTTCGCGCCGGGTTTGCGCACCCCGCGCATGGTCATGCACAGGTGCTCGGCCTCGATGACCACGATCACGCCACGTGGCTTCAGGATGTCCATCAGCGCGTCGGCGATCTGCGAGGTCATGCGCTCCTGCACCTGCGGCCGCCGCGCGTACACGTCGACGAGCCGGGCCAGCTTGGACAGCCCGGTGATCTGCCCGCGAGCGTTCGGCGTGTAGCCGACGTGGGCGACGCCGTGGAAGGGCACGAGGTGGTGCTCGCAGGTGCTGTACACCTCGATGTCCTTGACGAGCACCATCTCGTCGTGGTTCGCGTCGAACACCGTGGCGAGGATGTCCTCGGGCCGCTCCCGCAGCCCCGCGAACTGCTCGGCGTACGCGCGGGCCACACGCGCCGGGGTCTCGAGCAGCCCGTCGCGGTCGGGGTCCTCCCCGACCGCGATCAGGATCTCACGGACCGCCTTCTCGACCCTCGCTTGGTCGATCGGCGGTCCGTGAGGTACGAGCTCCTCGCTCACGCCTTGCCTTCGATGTCGCTGTCCTTGTGCTCGCCGATCGCCGGGCGGGACGAGCCGCTGCCGTTGCCCTGGGTCAGGTCCTGGACGTCCTTCGGCCCGAGGAGCGCCAGCTCCTTGGGCGTCAGCACCGGCGGGCGGTCCGACGGCAGCCGCTTGCCGTAGCCGTTGTACGACGGGGCGGCCGGTCGCTTGTGCACGGGTTCAAAGATCTCCAGCACCTGCGTCTTGGAGAGGGTCTCCTTGTCCATGAGCTGGAGGACCAGGTGGTCGAGCACGTCGCGGTACTCGACGAGGATCTCCCACGCGATGTCGTGCGCGGACTCGATCAGGCGCCGGACCTCGTCGTCGATCGCCGAGGCGATCTCCTCGGAGTAGTCACGGTTGTGCGACATCTCCCGGCCCAGGAACGGCTCGGCGTTGCCCTCGCCGAACTTGCGGGCGCCGAGGCGCTCGGACATGCCGTACTCGGTGACCATCTTGCGGGCGATCGAGGTGGCCTTCTCGATGTCGTTCGCCGCGCCGGTGGTCGGCTCGTGGAAGACCAGCTCCTCGGCCGTACGGCCGCCCAGCAGCATGGCGAGCTGGTCGAGCATCTCCGACCGGCTCGCGAGGAACTTGTCCTCCATCGGCAGCGTCATCGTGTAGCCCAGCGCCTGCCCACGGGACAAGATCGTGATCTTGTGCACCGGGTCGGCGTTCGGCAGCGCGTGCGCCACCAGC
>JBJMIW010000345.1:0-6442 GCA_045806665.1 Actinoallomurus sp. | reverse complement strand
GTGCCCTCGATGTGCCCTGCGGGTGACCTCTTCGGTGTGAAGGCGGTTCCGGCTGATCAGGCGCTGTCGTCCGTTGCGGTGTGGTGTTGCTGACTGCGGCTGATCTGCCAGGTGATGCGGTGCTACGGTAAGCGGTGTCGCTGGTCTCGCTGACTTCTTGCTGACTGGATAGGGCCGGGGTTGGCCCGGGGACGGTTCTTAACGCGTGGGTCGACCTCACCCGCCTCCGGCTATAGGCCCGGCGGAGGGATGAGAGGCGACAGCTCGGCCCTACCGAACGGCGACGTATGCTCGGCTACAGAACGTCAGCAGCTTCCACCATGTGAGATCGCCTGACGATATGGGGCGCATGCGGCCGACGTGTGCCGGGTTCGTGCGCGGACGTGCCGGCTTGGGACGAGCGGGCCGACGAATGCGGAGGGGGTGCCCGTGCCCGACTTTCCGAGAATGATCGCGCCGCTCGATCACATCGAGCCGGTGCCACGCCGGATCCGTGCCATGCTGGGCGGCCACGTCGTGCTGGACACGACCCGCGCGGTTTACCTGTGGGAGTGGCCCTATTACCCCCAGTACCACATCCCGATCGGCGACGTCGACCCGGCCGTGCGCGTCGACGAGCAGCGTCCGCACAAGCTGAGCCGCGGCACCGCCCGCAGCCTGGGCCTAAAGGTCGACGACATCAGCCTCCCGGCCGCCGGTCGGGTCTACACCGACGACTCCTTGGACGGCCTGTCGGGGATGGTCCGCTTCGAATGGGACAAGCTGGACGCCTGGTTCGAGGAGGACGAGGAGGTCTTCGTCCACCCGCGTAACCCCTACGTCCGGGTGGACGCGCTGCGCTCGACCCGGCCTGTACGGGTCGAACTCGACGGGATGGTCCTGGCGGAGTCCACCGCACCGGTGATGGTGTTCGAGACGGGCCTGCCGACCCGCTACTACCTCAACCACACCGAGATCAACTTCGAGTACCTGCGGCCGACGAGCACGGTGACCGCCTGCCCGTACAAAGGCAGGACAACCGGCTACTGGTCGGTCGAGGTGGGCGGGACCACCCATCCGGATCTGGCCTGGTCCTATGATTTCCCGACCCGTAGCCTGCTGCCGATCGCCGGGCTGGTCAGCTTCTACAACGAGAAGGTCGATATCCATCTCGACGGCCAGCTGCTCGAGCGGCCGGTCACCCACTTCTTCCCGGCCTACGACCGGACGTAAGCCCGTCTCGCCGGGTGAGGCGACCCGCTGCGGGCGCGCATGCTAGCCCGCGGTTGGTCCGTGACTGATTTCTTCGGTGTCAAGGTAGTTCGATCAGCTCGTGACCACCAAGAATCCACTTCTTACCTGCGGAGATGCGTCCACTGCCGTCCACGGGCATCCACGGGTGTCTTCGGCGATTGTCACGCAGTTGGTCACTCAGGCCGGTGGTTAGCCGCCGTTGGCCGCCACATCGGGCACGCCGTTCAACGCACTACGAGATCAAGGGCATCTGCGGCAAACTTGGCCTGTGCCAGCTCCGCCGCTCATTCGCAAGGTCCGTTTTGATGTTCGCCCGTGGGGCGATGGACCGGGCCCCGCCCGCGAGCTGCTGCCGTACATCGACAATGTCAGCCTGGTGGACCTTGTCTCCGGCTTCGAGCACGCCGCTGGCTATGACGTGCCTGGCACATACGCCGGGATCGTGCTCGATTACTTCAACTTCGGTGACCTGACCGCCTACCTCACCGGACAGCCAGACTCTGCCTACTGGGCAAAGAGCGGCGTGATCGGCCTTCTTGGTTGCGACTGCGGCGAGGTAGGTTGCTGGCCGCTCGAAGCTCGCGTGCTCATTGATGACAACCCGGTGACGTGGCGGGGCTTTGTTCAGCCCCACCGTCCCAAGCGCGACTACGGGAGCTTCGGTCCCTTTACGTTCCGACGGAGCCAGTACGAACATGCCGTCCGTGAGGCGGCTGCCGTCACGTCCAGTTCTTGATCGCTGCAAGAGGTGGCAGGCATCGCCAGTTTGGAAGATTTCGGGCCGCGATCTTGTGAACTGCTTCGATCCAGGTCAGCGCGGGTGCGCGGCTGCCCGCAACTCCCCGTGAGTCCCCCTTGATCACCATCCTGACGGGCACGCATCGGGCACGCTCCCTGTGGGACGCTAGCTGCCCATGGATGTCTCTCAAGAAATTCCCAGGTGTGGAACCTGTGGCCGACCATTGGACGATCGGCACACCCATGGCGAGTCGCGCGCCTCTGCGTCGAGAGAGGGCAGGCGAGTCGCGTATGTCGTCGTCGGCCAACGTGGGGCAACCGCGAGCTACCAGGCTGTTGAGGATTCGTCGAGGACCTACAAGACTGGTGCTGCAGAATTGGCGGAGCAGCTTGGTATTGAAGAATCGAGCCTCGTGGGCTGCCGTTTCAACTGCTGGGTCGAGTCTGCGGAGTATGGCGTAATTCGCCGTGACTTCCGGCTTTCCTGACAGCTGCAGCAGTCGGGTACGTAGGCGCACACGGTCACGACGGAGGGGCGGGCACGATCTTTGGCCGGTGTCCTGCCTTGGGGTGGGGGCCCGGGGGCACTCAAGCTGTCCGGCGATCTCGGGCTGGCTTGCCCTGCCCGCGTCTACCCGAGTCGTGCCCCCGGGCTTAGGGACCCGCCCCAAGGGAGGTGGGTAAAGATCGTGACCGCCCCGGCCTGGCGCGCACATCCCCGGCCGGAAGCCTCGACCCGGTGCGCGATGCGGTGGCCGGCACCTGGTCGCCGAGCTCGTCATCCGGTTCTGTGCTGCTGTACCGGATCAGGCGGCCCCGGAAGTCCCCGCTTTCCGCGCCAGCCGACCGGCTACTCTGCTTGCCCGTCCCGGAGCGGAGCTCCAGCGGAGCGGAGGGCGGGCGCCGGGTCGGCGGCGCGTGCGGCCCGTCTTCGGGCCGCCTTGAAAGACGTACAGAAAGTTTGCACAGAGGTTGGTGCTACTCGCTTGTCGTATTCCGGTAGATGCTTGTCACTCCAGTCCCACCTGATGCTTGACACTCCGCAGAGCGCCTGATCGGTTTGCTCCGAAAGGTGGGGTGATCATGTGAGCCGTCCCTACGACACTGGTCGATTCGCCGAGGTCGACGGCCTCGACGAGGTCTCCTCCCACGTCGATGCTGCCGGCATCGTCAGCCAGATGCTCAACGACCTTCGCGCGCATCCGACCGATTGGGAGAACCCCACGCTGGAGCGCTTCCTCGACGCTCTGGCTGCCTCCCTGGAAGGTCTGCCCGGGCTCTACGCCCACCGTGGTCAACAGTTCCCCGCGCAGCCGACATGGAAGCTGCTCACCGAGGCGCTGGTCATGGCCAGCGGCTACGAATAGCAGCCCGCCCCGCCCCTCGGTTGTCTAGCCCACCTGTCAAACATCACACGGGACGGAACCGTCAAGCATCGGGCGGGACTAGACAACGGCTGGCAGTCGCGTCTGGCGGTTCGGCGATGGTCGCGGCTAACGGCCGGCGTCGGTGTCTGCGTTCAGGACGTGCGTGTTCATAGCGGCTGCCGCGTCGGCGAGTTCGGGGATCTCCACGACGGTGATCCCGGCGGCTTCCAAAGCCTGGACCCCGTGGGCGTCCGATACGAAGATCGGCGGTTCGCGCCATGCGATGACTACCCGCCGGATCCCGGACGAGAGGATGAGTTCCGAGCACGTCCGCTCTCGTGATCGCCGCCGGGTGCAAGGCTCGAGGGAGCTGTAGAGCGTGGCTGCCGGTAGGCGCTCGTCGTCGGGGGCTACCTTGGCCAGCGCGGACTCTTCGGCGTGGAAGTGCGGTCGCTCCCGTGAGAAGCCTTGGGCGATCTCATCCCCGTACTCATCAACGATCACGCATCCGACCGAGAACGCGGTGTCGCTCGGTGGGCACTGCTTGGCCAGGTCCACGGCGAAAGACAGCCATCCGTAGTCTTGGGACCGGCTGGGTGGTGCAAGGGGCAACTAGCTGACCTTCTCCTGGGGGAGGTAGCGCAAGAACGCTATGTTCCCGATCGTGCGGGCCTCCGCGAGCGTCATCCGGTTCCCCGGCCCGTTGGTGAAATCCCCTACGTTGACGAACCGCGGGGCCTCGGGGTCGCCGAGGAAGAACGGCGCGATCGCAAGGTGGATCTCATCGGCAAGGCCGGCGGTCAGCAACTGGGTGTGAATCGTCCCGCCGCCCTCGACCATGAGGCGCTTGATGCCGCGTGTTCCGAGGTCATCGAGCATCGCCTCGAAATCGAGGGTATCCCCCAACCCGGCGACGTCGGCTAGGTCCCCCAGTCGTTCGCGCAGCTTGGGGACTACCGAGTCGGGGCAGTAGATGAGCTTGTCCCCGCCGTGGTGCCAGAACTTCAGGTCACGGTCCAGGTCTCCGCTGCGGGTGATGGTGATCTTCAGCGGGTACGGCGGGAGACCTCGTGCCTCGCGCTCGTCGCGCCGTTTCGGGGAGTTGATCAGTAGTCGGGGGTTGTCGCGCCGGAGTGTGGTTGCTCCGATGAGGATCGCGTCGCTTTCCGCGCGTACCTGGTCGACTCGGTCGAAGTCGGCCTCATTCGACAGCAGCAGTCGTTCTGGGCTCGTGTCGTCGATGTAGCCGTCGATGGAGGTGGCCACGCTGAGCAGCACGTAGGGGCGTGTGGTCATGTGGTCGGTCTCCAGTCCTTCTCTTGGGGGAGGGTGATGGTGAGATGGTCGCGGAACTCGGCCACTTCGGGGACACGCTGCCATCGCGTGAGCTGGGTGTCCAGGTGAGCAAGCTCATGGACGATCCGGCCGGACTCGGTCTCGGCGGCAATCGACAAAGCGGCGGTTCCCGCCTTGGCAGCCTGGTCTGGCTGCCCGACGTTGGCGTGGGCGAGTGCTTCGCGGGCGAGGTAGACGCCCCGATCCCGGCGGAACTCCTGAGGGACAGCCTTGATGGCCTTCTGGAAGATCTCCGCCGCGTCGTTGTGCTTGCCGAGCAGGGACAGGCACCGGGCACGCTCGACGCTTAGGTAGGCATCGTTCATCCAAACGGCCCATGGGGACTCTCGCTCGGTGTCCAGGTCGGCGAGTGTGGCGTGGGCCTCGTCGTGCATCCGTATGACGGCGTCGCCGGAATGCCCGCCGGCTAGCGCATGGGCGTGAGCGGTGTAAGCGGCAGCGGCTGCCTTGAGCCTGCTGCGTGGGGGTGCGAGTTCCAGTGCCGCCTCGGCGTAATCCAGCGCGCTGGCCGGGTCTCGCATGTCTCCAGCGAGCTGACTTTTGCGGGCCAGGATGTAGGCCGACATCTCCGGGTCACCTGCGGTCTGCGACCACTCAAGCGCACGGTCGGTCCAGTGCTGCGCCATGCGGAAGTCTCCGGCGTCGTGGTGCAACCAACTGACGAACTCCCCATACTGGGCCTGGAGATAGAGCAGGGTGCGCCGGTCCGCACCGGTGGCGGTGCTGCGGAGCTGTTGAATGATCCGGATCTGCTCGTGAACGGTCGGGATGACGGGCCGTGGGCCAAGCAGGTTGTCGGAATCGACGAGGACCAGACGGACCCGTTGCAGGTGCTCGATCGGGTTAGCGCTCTCGATTGCGGCAGCCGTGAGGCGGTGGGTCGATCGCGATGAGCCTGATTTCGTCCCGGTGGCAGTTACTGCGGCGATGCCTCCGAGCAGGAACGTTCGGCGTGGTCCGTACACCATAGGCTCGCGATGGTTGGCGCATGGAGACGCTGATCCAGCTATGCCGCGAGCTCATACGGCTCGGCGTCAAGCCAGCGCTGAGTGATGCGCGTCCAGCGATATCGCTCTGCGGCGATCTCAACGACCGCAAGGTATGGGTGGAGATCGACAAGTCCTGCGGATCGTTCGTCTGGCGACGCGACGACTACGAACGCCATGCGATCAACGATCCGGCCGGCGCGGCCGCCCGACTCGCCGCCTACCTCAAACAGCGTGACGCCGGGCCAGGCGAGCAGCCGTGACAGTGCATCCCGCCGCCCTGCTCCATCAGCGGTTCCCGGGGCTGGTCTTCTGGTTCGGAGGACGCACCGGGGCATGGTGGGCACTCATTCCACTTCCCGCCGGATGGCGGCTCCTCGAAGCCGCCGATCTTGAACAGCTGACCCACGCGGTCATCAAGGCACAAACGTGGCCCTGGCCTGCGCCGCGCCAAGGCGCACACTGGACCCTGGGCGTCAGGCGTTACCGCTGACGGCCGGAAACGACAGGTCTTCCCGGCCGCACGAGCGAGGTCGGGACCGAACGCGTGATCACTGGCGAATGGTGGGACACGGGACGCAGCAATCGCCAGCGATCACCGCGGCCTGCGGCCAACTGCAACCGCTAATGCCACTGCGGCGCTGGCGGTCGCTGGCGCGCTCAAATACGAAGAGGACGTCTCCCTGGGGAGACGCCCTCTTCGCAGCTGAGCCGCCTGTCGGAATCGAACCGACGACCTATTCATTACGAGTGAATCGCTCT
>JBJMIW010000344.1:0-14595 GCA_045806665.1 Actinoallomurus sp. | reverse complement strand
CTGGCCGACCTCGCACTCAAGGCCGGCGACCGGGTGGCCGTGATGGTCAACGGCCTGGGAGCCACCCCACTGGAGGAGCTGTACCTGCTCTACCGGCGCATCCACCGGACACTCGCGGACAACGAGATAACCGTCCACCGTCCGTACGTCGGTGAGTACGCGACGAGCCTGGAGATGGCCGGGGCATCGGTGACGGTGCTGCGGCTGGACGACGATCTGACCGAACTACTCGACGCGCCGGCCTCGTCCCCGTTCTTTCGTTCATGACCTTCCCCCGCTGTATTACGGAGAATTGATGAGTGCTCTCACTGTGGCCGAGGTCGCCGCGCTCCTCGACCGAGCCCTGCGGACCCTGGCGGAGCATCGTGATCATTTGCGTGACCTCGACGCGGCGGTCGGCGACGGAGATCTCGGCATCACCGTGGCCAGAGGCGCCGACGCCATCCGGGCCGCGTTGACCGAGACACCGCCGGACACGCTCGGCACGTTGTTGCGGACCTCCGGCGCGGCGTTCGCCAAGGCGAACCCGTCCACGATCGCCGCACTCGTGGGTGGGGGGTTGCTTGCCGCCGCCAAAGCGGTGGCCGATGAGCAGGAGCTCACCACGGACGTCGCGGTGCGGATCGGAGAGGCCGCGCAGCGTCGCATAGCGGAGCGCGGAAAGGCCGAGCTCGGCGACAAGACCCTGCTCGACGCGTTCGTTCCGAGCATCGACGCGCTGCGGAACGCGCAAGAAGGCGACCGGCTGCGGGCGATGATCGCGGCGGCCCGAGCCGGAGTCGAGGCCACCACGAACCAGCCCGGCCGCCGCGGTAGGGCCGCCTGGGTCGGCGAACGCGGCACCGGCCACCCAGACCCCGGAGCCACCGCCTACCTGCTGTTCCTGGAGAGCCTGCAGTCGGCCCTCACCGGATAGCCGGTCGCGGCTGCCGCCCTGCAGGTGTCGGAAATTACGTCCGTGCAGGTCATGCGGCATGTTGGTACTCGTGGAGGGCGCCCCCGAGCCGGTCTTGTCGGCGGAGGTCAAGCTGATCGAGCCGGCTTGGTTTGGTGAGCGGCTCGGGGGCCGGCCGGAGCGGCGCGCCGTTCAAGCTGCGGTGATGCCGGTGCTGGTTGTAATAGGTCTCGAACTCGCGGAGTGCGTGGAGCAGGTGGGTCTGGTTCCAGACCAGGGTCCGGTCAAATTACATGATCATGATTAAGAGCTCTGGGCCGCCTGCTGGCCAGACCCGCTTCATCAGCCTTCGCGAAGGTGGTCAGGACACTGCCGGCCGCCACGGCCAGCGCCGCGTGCACCGCGAACGCCAGCGCCACCCCGGCGAACACATACAGCGGCCGATCGCCGAGCTGGTGGCGGTGTGGGAGTCCGGCGCGTGTGCGGATGTCAAGGCCGACCTGCGGCCCCGGGTGGCCGCTCGTCTGGAGGAGGCCGCATGTCGTATCGCGGAGTTGACCGCGTTCGCCGCCTCGCTGAGACGGGCGTTGGCCCATCTGGATGTCCTGCCCGACCGCGCCGGCCGGTGCGACCCCGAATGCGGTTTACTCGGCTCGGCGGCACTCACTGCCCCGGTAACGGTAGAGCTGGCTCCGCGACCGGAGCAGGAGAATGAGCGGTGGCGGAACGCGCCGGTGGCCTGTTCACTGTCCGGCGAGCACCTGACCGAGCGTGCCGCGCAGTGGCGTCAGCTCCTGGACGGTGCCGAGCCCGAACAGATCGACGATGGCCTGCGGCTCACACTGCCCGCCGAGCGCGCCGCCGCGATGGCCGCACTGGCCGCCGAAGAGCAACGGTGCTGCCCGTTCTTCGACTTCCGTCTCCATCTGGACGGCCCGGTGGTGCATTTGCAGGTATGTGTCCCGGCCGAGGGTGCTTCGCTGCTGGCCGAGCTGTTCGCCTCGGCCTGACCGCCGTCGTGCGTCCGTTCGCCCTCATCACTGCCGGAAAGGCCGTGTCCGCCGTGCTCGTCGTCCGTTCCATCGCCCTGTTCGTCCTCGCTGCCGTGTTCGAGATCGGCGGCGCCTGGCTGGTCTGGCAGGGCGTGCGCGAACATCGCGGCTGGTGGTGGATCGGTCCCGGTCTCCTGGCTTTGGGCGCCTATGGCTTTGTGGCCACGTTCTAGCCTGACCCGCATTTCGGCCGGATCCTCGCTGCTTACGGCGGTGTCTTCGTCGCCGGGTCGCTGATGTGGGGCGTGGTCATGGACGGTTTCCGTCCCGACCGGTGGGACGTGATCGGCGCGCTGATCTGCCTGGCCGGAGTAGCGGTGATCATGTACGCGCCGCGGGGGCACTGACGTCGCCTGCCCACCGGGCCGGCCTGCGGGGCGTTCAGGCGCCGAGGCCGATCGCCGTCTCACTGCCCGGCTCGGTGGCCAGGGTGTCGGTCAGGCCGAGCCGCAGTGCTCGACGTGGTAGAGGGCCTGGTCGAGGAGTTCGGCGACGTGGCGTTGTCGCCGTCCTCGACACCTGCGCGGTCTGCGGTGTCCTCGCCGCCGCACCCGTCGTGTCATGGCCGCTGCGGGCGGCGATTCTCGTCTCGGTCACCCGAGCGTTCCTCACGATACGTACCCTGTCGCGCCTGCGCGCCGGCTGACGACTCCGCCGGCGCGTCCCGTCAAAGGACCGGGTGTCGTTGCGCTCGGCGGCGGGCCGAGCGCAACGGAACCGGTCGCCTGGGTCACCTACCGCAGGGGCATCCGGCGGCGGTTCACCAGCCACGGCACCGATCCGCAGCAAAAAACCCGCTCACCGCAGGGAATCGAGTTTCGGAACGGGACACCGTCGTCGGCGGCGTGCCGCAACCCCTCGGGCCCTGTGACCGTTCCAGACCAATCTGACCGACGGCCGGTAAACGCTGAACCTTCTTCGACGTCCTGCCCACTTCCCGAACCAGAAATGGACCAGGAACAGGAAAGCCACCATCACCCGTATAGCGAGGACAGTCACGCTGCGATAAAGAGATTCACAGCTGAGTACGGCCAACATCCTCCCGCCAGGACGCCAGACCGGCAGCGCCTTTCACGAAGCTCCAGCCGGGCGATGAGGCCCGTTGACCGAACGTAGCGCCAGCTATGTCCCAATAGATCATCTAATTAGGCAGCATACTAGTCAAGCATCGATCTATGCCTGTTTCTCAACATTGATTTCTGGAGATGGACGAGAACGGGCGAAAGGCCGCAAGCCCGACCAATCGCCCGGCGTGGCAGCACAAGGCCGCGCCGAGACCGACCGAAGAGAGGTAGGTTCGATGCAGCTCTCAAAGAAGATGTCGATCGCCATCTCCAGCCTGGCATTCGCGGGCGCCACCGCGTTCACCGTGGGCGCCGCCCTCCCAGCCGGCGCACAAACCGTATCCGCGGCGCCACAGCACATCAACATCGCCCCGGTCGACGGCTTCGGCTGCTTCGGCGGCTGCTTCTGCGATGACTTCTTCGACGATTTCGACTGCTAGTAACGCGGCGATCGTCGGGGATCTAGTGACACCGACCGTCGTATGGAGGTGACGCTCCTACCACTCCTAGAGGTTGGCGCTAGGGATCCCGCGCGATCAGGCGCGGGATCCCGAGCCAATCCGTCCGCTGAATGCTATATGCCACAGCACGGGCATGAGGACAGGCATCCAGAACCAACGACGATACCGGCGATCCTGAACAAATGAATTAGACTCGTCGCGTCTCTCTCCGGCTCATCCGTGAGCCATCTCTGGAGGCAATTGTGGCCTCCCTGCTGGCCTTGTCGCCTCTGAGCCGACACCCAGAGGACCCCACTTGCATCATTGCGGATCTGACTGTGGGTGCCCGTGATTCGGCCATCGCTATGCGACCTGGGCGTATTCGTGGAGGAGGCCACCGAGCCGGTCTCGTTGGGTGTGGGGCGGGCAGCCGCAGACCGGCCGGCCGGTGGCCGGCGGCGCGGGGCGGCCATCAGCCGCGCACCGCGCTGACAAGGCTGAAGCCGGCCAGCACCACCATCACCACGGCGGCGATCCGGGTGATCCACGTGATCGGGACGAGCCGCAGCAGGTTACGGCCGCCGGCGATCGCCAATCCGGCAACCGCCCACAACCCCAGCACGCTGCCGATCCCGACCGCGAGCGGCTGATGGTATTTGGCGGCCAGGTTCGCCGTCACGATCTGGGTCAGGTCACCGAACTCGGCAACCAAGATCACCATGAAGCTCATCGACGCCACCCGCGGGAAGGTCGCACGCCTCCCGGCGGGCAGGCCATGTTCCTCATCGCCTTCATGCCGGCCGCGCAGCAGCAACACCGCCCCCAGCAGGAACAGTGCCGCGATCACACCTTCGAGAATCCGATGCGGCAGCAAGGTCAGGACACTGCCGGCCGCCACGGCCAGCGCCGCGTGCACCGCGAACGCCAGCGCCACCCCGGCGAACACATACAGCGGCCGATACCGCGACCCCAGCACCAGGCTGGCCAACGCGGTCTTATCCGGAAGTTCCGCTGGAAAGATGATCCCGAAAACAGTCGCCACGACGGCGAGACTCACACCGGCTCCTTATGGGACAAGCCGAGCCGGAACGCGGGGACGCTTCGGCACGGCAGCGGTCAGCTGCGGCCGAAGGTCTCGCTCAGCAAATCCCCACACGGGATCTGCCCCAGGCACCGGGCCCACCTGAGCGGGCCAGTATGTCGATGCACCGGTAAGGGAGCTACTCCCCTTCGCCAGCTATGAAGGATAGCAAATCCCCCCTCTTTCGAACTGATCACGTGAATTGCGGTCCACCTCCCCGACACCGGACCTGAGTAGCCCACCGACAGCGAATCACGCTTTGCCGATCCGTTACCTGATAAGTTGCCGCCTCTGCCAGGTCAGAGAGGTCTGTGCATGCTGAGCGCGCCGATGTGGCTACTGTCCGACGATCACGCGCCACATGTCCCCGGAGGTATCGTGGGTCCCTGCTCTCCCAGCATCACCGCGTCACGAGAGAACGGTGGTGCCTGATGTTCGACGCCGTTGACATCGGCTATGTGGCGATCCCGGTCGCCGCCGCTGCCGTCGCCGGCGTGATCGCCGCCGTCGCCCGGCCAGGAGAGCGCCTCACCAGTGCCCTGCAGCACTTCGCCGCCGGAGTGGTGTTCGCGGCCGCCGCCATCGAACTCATCCCCACGGTACTGCGCCAGAACCCGGGCGTGGCGATTGCCGGCTTCACCGCCGGGATCATCGTCATGTTCACGATGCGCGCCTACACCGAACGCCTCGAAGCCCGCCAGAAGCAGGCGGGAGTCAGCATGCCGACTGGATTGATCGGCGCGACCGCCGTCGACTTCCTCGTCGACGGTGCCGTACTCGGTGCCGGATTCACCTCCGGGCACCAGACGGGCCTCCTGCTCACCTTCGCACTGACCATCGAATACCTTTTCGTCGGCCTTTCGATCGCCGCAGCCCTCGGCCCCACCACCCGCAAACCGACCCTCATCGCTCTACCGACGGTTCTGGCCGCTTTGACGATCGTCGGAGCCGTCGCCGGCATAGTGCTGCTGTCCGGGGTGTCCGCCGCAGTCCTGGCCGGCGTCCTGGCCTTCGGTGCCGTCGCCTTCATGTACCTGGTCACCGAGGAACTTCTCGTCGAAGCGCACGAACGCGGGGAGACGGCATCAGGATCCGCCCTGTTCTTCGTCGGCTTCCTCCTCTTCATGGTGCTTACCGAGATGCTCGGCTGACTTGACGACCCGTCGGCTCACGTGCCGGTGCAACGTGCCATCTGCGCCGGCCCTGCGGGCTCATTCGCCGCAGGGGCGGCGCCCCGCCGCACCTCGCCAACGTGGTCCGTATGGCACCCACGGCGGGGGCCAGCCGCGGGGACCGCCGCGCGAATGCGTTGCACGTCGCGGCGCTTGTCCGGCAGGCGGGTGGTAAAGGTCACGAAGTTGGACAGACCGCCAAGGTTGGCCTTAACCTCTCAGCACTAAAGTAAGGCTTACCTAATGAGAGGCTGTTCATGCTGACAGATGGACGACGGTCCCTCGCCGCCGCGGGCGCCGTGGCCTTGGGTTTGCTGGTGGCGGCGTGCGGGGGATCGGGCTCGTCGGGTGGCTCAGCGGACAAGCCGACGCTGACCCTGTACAACGCCCAGCATGAGGACCTGATGAAGCTGATGGTCGACGGCTTCACCAAGCAGACGGGCATCAAGGTCCGGATGCGCTCCGGTGAGGACCCCGAAGTGGCCAACCAGATAATCCAGGAAGGTTCAGCCTCCTCGGCGGATGTGTTCGTGACCGAGAACTCCCCGGCGATGACCCTGGTGGACAGCAAGCATCTGTTCGTCAAGGTCGCCGCCGACTCCAACGCTCAGGTGCCGGCGCAGTACCGCCCGGGGAACGGCGATTGGGTCGGCTTCGCCGCCCGCTCGACCGTCTTCGCCTACAACGCCAAAAAACTCACGGGCGCGCAACTACCCGCCTCGATCATGGATCTGGCACAGCCGTCGTGGAAGGGCAGGTTCGGGGTAGCCGCCGCCGGCGCGGACTTCCAGGCGATCGTCAGTGCCGTCCTGGCGATCAAGGGCGAAGCCGCGACCGCGCAGTGGCTGAAGGGCCTGAAGGCCAACGCCAAAATCTACGACGGCAACTCCGACGTCATGAAGGCGGTCAACTCGGGCCAGATCGAGGCCGGGGTGATCTATCACTATTACTGGTACCAGGACCGGGCCGAGTCCGGCGCGAACAGCCGCAACGTGGAGTTGCACTTTTTCGACCGGCAAGATCCTGGCGCGTTCGTGGGCGTCTCCGGCGCCGGAGTCCTCAAATCCAGCAAGCATCAGGCCCAGGCGCAGCAACTGGTGAAGTATCTGGCCGGCAAGGACGGGCAGCAGATCCTGGCTTCCAGCAACGCGATGGAGTACTCGATCTCGCCCCAGATCCCCACAAATCCGAAACTCAAGCCACTCGGCCAGTTGAGCCCGCCCGCCATCGACATCGCGACCCTGAACGGCCCGAAGGTCATCAGCTTGATGCAGCAGGCGGGTCTGCTCTGAGCGTTCAGGCCGACCGGCGGCCAATGGGACAGGTGGGTCGCCGCATGGGCTATCCGCCTGTCCTGCTGTTGATCTGCGTCCTTGTCGCGCTGGTCGCCGCTGTCCCTCTGATCTTCATCATCGCGTACACGATCAGCACCGGGTGGCATGAGGCATGGCGCCTGCTGGTACGCCCACGCGTCGGGGAACTGCTGTACAACACCACCCGTCTCCTGGCTGGTGGGATGGCGCTGAGTGCCGTGGTGGGAACCGGCACTGCGTGGCTGGTCGAGCGCACGGCGCTCCCGGGCCGGCGGGTCTGGGGTGTGCTGCTGGCCGCGCCGTTGGCGATCCCCGCCTTCGTCACCAGCTTCGGCTGGGTCTCGTTGACCCCCCGGGTTGAGAGCCTGACGGGTGCGCTCGGGATCGTGACGCTGGCGTACTATCCGCTGGTCTACCTGCCCGTCGCGGCGACCCTGCGCGGGCTCGACCCGGCTTTGGAGGAGACCGCACACGCTCTGGGGCTGGGCCGGTGGCAGACTTTCACCCGGGTCATCCTGCCGCAGCTGCGGCCCGCGCTGCTGGGCAGCACGCTGCTGGTCGGGCTGCACCTGCTCGCCGAGTTGGGCGCGTTGCAGATGCTGCGCTTCCCAACCTTCACCACCGCGATCTATGACCAGTACCGTTCAGCGTTCAACGGGCCGGCGGCCAACATGCTCGCCGGGGTTCTCGTGGTGTGCTGTGCCGTGCTGCTCACCGCTGAGGTGGGCGTTCGCGGCAGACATCGGTATGCGCGCCTTGGCGGCGGTGCGGCCCGTCCGGCCGAGCCGGTTCCGCTGGGCCGGCTGACGCTGCCGCTGCTGGGCACGGTTGTGGCCGTGGTGATCCTGGCCGTCGGCGTGCCTTTGGGCAGTCTCGTGTACTGGATGAGTGTCGGGAGTTCCACGTCCTTCCCATTCGGCACGGTGAGCTCGGCGGCGGCCACATCGATCGGCTTGGCGCTCGCCGCCGCGCTGGTGACGACTGTGCTGGCGCTGCCGGTCGCGTGGCTGTCGGTCCGGCACCGCGGGCGGGTGAGCACCGCGCTGGAGCGAAGCCTGTACGTACCGAACGCCCTGCCCGGCATCGTGGTCGCGCTCGCGTTGATCACCGTGTGCACCCGTTTCATGCAGCCGCTTTATCAGACGACACCGCTGCTCGTGCTCGCATACGCCATCGTCTTCCTGCCTCGGGCGCTGGTCAGCGTCCGGGCGGCGATCGCTCAGGCACCGCCGGTCCTTGATGACGTGGCCCTGTCTCTGGGCACCGGGTGGGTATCGAGGTGGTGGCGGGTGAGGTTGCCGCTCATCGCCCGTGGGCTCGGGTCGGGCGCGGCGCTGGTATTCCTCGCCGCCGTCACCGAACTGACCGCCACACTTCTGCTCGCCCCCATCGGCACCCGGACCCTGGCGACCGAGTTCTGGAACGCCGTGCGCGACATCGACTACGGGGCCGCGGCACCGTATGCGGCCTTGATGGTGGTGTGGTCCGCGCCCGCCACCTACCTGCTCACCAGATCGAGGACACGGGTATGACGGCGTTGAAGATCCACCAGGTCACCAAGAGCTTCGGCGATGTTCAGGCATTGGGCGGCGTGGACCTCCAGGTGGCGGACAAGACGCTGACGGCCATCCTCGGGCCCTCGGGCTGCGGGAAGACCACGCTGCTCCGCCTCGTCGCCGGTTTCACCACCCCGGACAGCGGAACCATCGCTTTCGGCGACCAGCAGGTCGCCGGTCCCGGCCACAGTCTGCCGCCGCAACGGCGAGGTGTCGGCTACGTGCCGCAGGAAGGTGCGCTCTTCCCCCATCTGGACATCGCCGCCAACATCACGTTCGGGCTGCCGCGTCGGGGCCGCCGCTCCCGCCGGCCGGTGCCCGAGCTCCTCGAACTCGTCGGTCTCAGCGAACAGGTGGCCGGCAGATACCCGCATGAGTTGTCCGGCGGTCAGCAGCAGCGCGTCGCCCTGGCCCGCGCGCTGGCCCCACGGCCATCGATCATCCTGCTGGACGAGCCGTTCTCTTCTTTGGACGCCGCCCTGCGGCTCAACACCGGTCGTGCCGTCGCCGGCGCGCTGCGTGCCGCCGGCGCAACCGCCGTTCTGGTGACCCACGATCAGAACGAGGCGCTGTCGCTCGCCGACCAGGTCGCCGTGATGACCGATGGCCGCATCCTGCAGACCGGCACTCCGGACTCGATCTACAGCCGCCCCGTCGACCTTGAGGTCGCCGGGTTCGTCGGTGCCGCCGTGATCATCCCCGCCACGCTCGACGGGGAGACAGCGCATACGGCCCTCGGCCCGCTCACCCTTGCCGGCCCGTCCCAGCACGGACCTGCTCAGGTCCTGATCCGCCCGGAACAAATCACCATTAATTCCGAATCGACGACCGACGGCATCCCGGCTCGTGTCAGCGAGGTGGCCTACTACGGCCATGACGCCACCGTCCAAGTGCGCCCGCAGCCAGAGGGCCCTACTGTCACCGCCCGCATCATGGGAGGCCGACCGCCCGTCCCCGGCACCCCAGTGAGAGTCAGCGTCCACGGAACCGTGTCGGCCTACCCGATAGGCGAGCGCGCCGCCGAGTCTCCTCACCGAGCACATTGACGGAGTCCAGGGCGTTTTCCGCCGATGTCTGGGGGTTTGGATCGGGCGCCACGCCGCCAAGATTAACTCCTGTCTTTACCTCCTGACGCAATAAGGCCGTTACCATTAGCGAAATAGGAGGCGACCTGTGCTCAGCGCTCCCCAGCCGCACGCCAAGCAGCCGGTCAGCGCGGCACTCGCCGGTCCGTACGGACATCCCTTCCACCCGATCCTGGTCACGCTGCCCATCGGCGCCTGGGTGGCGAGCCTAGTGTTCGAACACCGCCTCCCGCGTCCGATGGCCCGGGTAAGCCGTATCTGGTGCCGACCTCCCCAGCCACGAGGTCTCCAGTTCGCCGGCTGCACCCCGTGATGACGTCTTGCCTGGGCGCGTACTGTCCGCTATTGCACAACTGAACCACTGGGGTCACCCCCGGCCGGAGCCGGGCCCGGGCGGGCCGTTGGCTTTATCACGACGTCGATTGGCCGGATCAGCCCCCCGTTGACGGGCTCCATGACCGACCTTAGAAGGTCCGATGCGAACGGTACTTCGTTAAGAAGAAACGACCGCATACAGTGGCGTCGCATGGTGTATGTCCTGCCTCGATGGCGCGGCCGCCCGAAAGGCAGGACTGGCCCGGCCGCAGGCGTGCAGCCGGGCCGAGGACATGCACAGCCAACGCTTTTTATTTATCTCCCACACGTCGAGCCTAGGGTCTAAAAAGCCAAAACTTATGCCTTTCGCGCTGGACGTATCTGAACCCTCCGACCGGTTTGCTCTCACTTGGGACATCCGCCGACCTGGCGATCTGACTGCCAAAGTCATCTTGCAGCGTCCACTCGCGGCCCTCACGTACGGCTCGGGGTCCCGCACCTGCTGGTGCGGGACCCCTTGAGCCAACCCGTGGAGTGGTAGGAGCGTCACCTCCCATGACCAGATGGCATCAGCGGCCCCTGGCGATCGGCGCTGCTAGCAGTCGCAGTCACAGCAGTCGTCGAAGAAACCGTCGAAGCAGCCGCCGAAGCCGCCGCCGAAGCCGCCGCCGAAGCATCCCCCGGTGGGAGCGATGCTGGCGCGCTGCGGTGCGGCGGACAGGGTCTGCGCGCTGGCCGGCGCGGCGGCACCGGCGGTAAGGGCGGCGGCGCCGGCGAATGCGAGGCCGGAGATGGCGAGTGACATCTTCTTTGAGAGCTTCATCGAAGCTACCTCTCTTTGGTCGGTCTCGGCGTGGTCTCCTGCCGCCACACCGGGGCGATTAACCACATTTACGGCCTATCGCCCGTACCATGTCACCTCACCTGTGAGGAAGAGTCAATGCCGCGAAGCAGATATATATCGGCGCTTGACTCTTATTCTGCCTGATCGGGCGATCTGTTGGCACATTACCGGCGCTCGATTAGCGGGAATCGTCCCTCGCCTGGTAACGCGGTTAAGCTGCCGCGGCGCTGCTGGGACGGTGGCATACAAGCAGACACGGCGGTTAGGTTCTTTATCGCCGCGTGACTATGTCGTACGGGGGGATCAGAGTGATTTTCCCGCATTCCGCCGGTTTGTGGATCTGGAAGTGGGCAAGGCGGCCGGTAAAGGCTTCAGCGATCACCCGGCCGCGCAGCGCCGCGCCGCGTGCCTTGAGCCGGCCGATGGACCGATCGGCCGAGGTTCACCCTGCTGAGATTGCCGCGGCCGACGCCCCGGCAGTGGCAGGGTCAGGTGGGCAGTCCCGTCAGGGCGAGGAACTCGCCGCGGGAGCGGGCGTCGGTGCGCAGCCCGCCGAGCAGCGTGGAGGTCAGGGTGCGGGAGCCGGTGGCCTGGACGCCGCGCAGGGTCATGCAGGTGTGCTCGGCTTCGATGACCACGCCCACGCCTTTGGGTTCCAAGTGGGTCTCCAGCCAGTCCGCGATTTGCTTGGTGAGGCGTTCTTGCACCTGGGGACGGCAGGCGAAGTACTCGACGATACGCGCGAGTTTCGACAGCCCGAGGATGCGCTGCCCGGGCAGGTACCCGACGTGCGCGGTGCCGACGAAGGGCAGCAGGTGATGTTCGCAGACCGATCGCAGCGGGATCCCGCGGGCCAGGACGAGTTCGTCGTAGTTCTCGTCGTTGGGAAAGGTGGTCAGGTCGAATGGTCGGGGGCTGAACAGCTCGGCGTACGCCCGGGCCATCCGCCTGGGCGTATCGCGCAGGCTTTCGGAGTCGGTGCGGATGCCGAGGGCGTGCAGGAAGCGGGCGGCGGCCTGCTCGGCAGCGGCCAGGTCCACCCCATCGCTGTCGTGGACCACCCGCAGCGCGGGCGTGGTGGGGGTCAAAGCTTCGGATTCGGTGGTCGCCGTGCGGACAGCCGGGGAATGTGGAGTGCGGGTCATCTCAGCTGCCACCGACGCCGAGAGCGCTCAGCAGGACGAGGACTACCGTGACCACGGCGAACAGTCCATGGGCGGCGACGACCGGCACGGGGAGGTGCTGCTCGGCGGGCCCCGTCGCGGCGTCCGCCCGCACGGACGCTGGAGCACTGGTCCGGGCCCGGTAGGCGGGGATCCAGCGGGCGAACATGACGAAGCCCAGCAGCGCGACCGGGAGCAGCAGGACGAACGCGACCCAGGCCAGGGCGCGGGTGTCGGCGGTGAGGTAGATGATCCATACGACCAGTCCCGCCGCGGCGAGGGCGAAGTGACCGAACACCACGGGGGTGGGCAGGCGGCTGGCGCCCGTTTTCTGCTGGCGCAGGCCGCCGCGTGAGATCCAGGTGCCCAGCATGTAGAAGCCGCCGAGCGCGGTGGCCAGCCAGGTGATCAATGCGGCGATGTCCATGGGAACTCCTCAGAATTCGATGGTGGCGCCGCCATCGGCGGCGGCCGGGTTGGTGCGGAGGTGCTATCGCCCTGCACCGGGGTGATCGGTCGTCGGCCGATGAGCTGAGGTGTAGCCCTCGGCCTGGGTCACCTCGTCGGCGACCCGGACGCCGTAGCGGTAGGCGAGTTTGCCGCCGAGGAACCCGGAGACCCCGAGCACCGCCAGGCTCACCGCGGACAGCGCCAGCATCCCCGCCCCGACGCGCGAACCGGGCCCGGCCGCGTGCCGCCACGCGAAGCCGCCCGCGTACGCGGCGGTCACCAGGAGGTTCAGCGTCATATGGGTTAGGGCCGTGCGGAAGGCGCGCGTGCCGGCCGGGATTGCGAATAGGTCCAGGAACCCGACCATCGCCGCGGCCAGTGCGCCGAGCACCCCGATCGCGATCAGCCACATCGCCCCGCGCGTGAGGAAACCGGGATCGCGGACGACGTGGGACGCGATGTCGAAGACCAGGCTCGCCACCCAGGCCCCGATGGGCACCGTCACCAGGATCGGATGCAACGGATGTCCGTACGGGCCGGCCAGCGCGGCGCTGACCGGCTGCTTCGCCGAGGACTGAGGTTCACTGACCACGCGGCCACCTCATTTCACCAAGAAGTATTGGCGTTATCGCCCTCTGGAGTCAAGAAGCCCACGTCGCTGAGGGATATCCGAGTCTGGTGCGCACGACGGTAGGCGTTACCGTGGGAGACGTGGCATCGGATCCGAACCCGCCTATCCCGGTGGATACCGCCCTGGAGTCCGTCAGCGTCCTAGGCGAGGAGTCCCGGCGGCGCATGTACGCGTTCGTCCGCCGCGCCGGCCGACCGGTGACCCGGGACGAGGCGGCCGCCAGCATCGGGATCTCCCGGAAACTGGCAGCTTTCCACCTCGACAAACTCGTCGACGCCGGCCTGCTGCGCGCGCACTACGAACACCCGGGCGGCTTGCGCCGGGTCGGCCGCCAGCCCAAGCTGTACGAGCCGTCCGGGGTCACCTTGCAGGTGTCCATCCCCGACCGGCGCCACGAGCTCCTCGCCGACATGCTCATGGAGGCCGTCCTGACCGAGGCCGGGGACGAGGACGCCCGGCGGGGGGCCGTCCGGGTGGCCGGCGAGCGCGGCCGCGACCTCGGCGCGGCCGAACGGCAGGAGATCCGGCCCGGGCGTCTGGGTGCCGAACGAGGCCTTACGGTGTGCGAGCGCATGCTGGGGCGGTACGGCTTCGAACCCGTCCGCCAGGCCGCGACACGGCTCCGGCTGCGCAACTGCCCCTTCCACCCGCTCGCCGCCAAGGCCCCCGACTTGGTCTGCGCCATGAACGAGGCATTCATCGCCGGCTGCCTCGACGGCCTGCGCGTCACCGGCCTGGAAGCGGTCCTGGCGCCCCGGCCCGGCGAATGCTGCGTCCAGCTGGCAGCCTCCCAGGAACGGTCCGCCGACGAGTCCCCCTGATCCTTAAGAGCAAATCGGGCCGGGGATCACGTCCAGGGGCATTGGGCCACGCCGAGGGCCTGGCGCGGCGAGGCATGCCTCGGACAGCACGGAGGTATGCGGTCGCCGCGATACATCAGCGCTAAGCGCAAGGCGGTGGCGCCAAAGGAGTGGCACGTTGAGCGGCAAGATCGAAGCCTGTCTGGGTGAGGATCTAGCGGAACGCCGGTGTAACGCCATCGAACATGATGATCAAAGCCGGCCGCGGTCCCTGTAATCGTCACCGAACTCCACGAGCGCCTAAACGCGCTTCATCTGCACATTGAATACGGGTCAGTTCTCGATAACCGCATACCCCTCCGTGTTGATTCGATTTTCATCCTGGGATGCCAGGATAAGTGATGAAAGAGACAAATGAACGGATTATCCCGATATGACGCATCTAGTCCTACCGGGACCGACCGCAAGGGAGGCGGAGATGCGACTCTCGAAGAGGATGGCGCTGATCACGCCCGGTCTGGGGTTCGCAGGAGTCACAGCCCTCACAATGGGCGCCGCGGTCCCGGCCCACGCCCAGACCGCGTCCAGCGCGCCTCGGCACGTCAGCATCGCTCCCGCGTGGGGTGGCGGATGCTTCGACGACTGCTTCAACGATGACTTGTTCTTCGACGACAGCGACTTGTTCTAGTAACGTCGATCGCGTCCCGGACGAGCGCACGAGTCGTGTCGCCTCG
>JBJMIW010000343.1:0-16520 GCA_045806665.1 Actinoallomurus sp. | reverse complement strand
CTTCGGCGCGTCGTCGGACATCGACGTGTAGGCGACGACACCGCCGCCGCCGAGCAGGAGCGCGGCCAGCGCACCGCCGCCGATGAGGAGCACCCCGCGTGACCCGGGCGCACCGGCGCCGCCCCGCCGTGACCGGCCGGGTCGGCGGGGACCGTGCGGTCCGCCGGGCCCACCGGTGTACGGTCCGGGCTCTCCGGAGCCGATCTGAGGCGTCGGCCGGGTGGCGTCCACCTCGGGCTCGGCCTCCGGCTCCGTGGCCTCGTCCGGGACCGTCCCCGGCGGGAGGATCGCGTCGGGGGTGAGCGGCGGTGTCGTGCTCTCCGCCGCCGACAGCGGCGGCTCCTGCGCGCGGTGGGCGACGGTGAGGGCGCTACTCGGCTCCGGCTCCAGGGCGTCCGTCACGGTCCTCTCCAGGTCGTCCTCGGCCGCGTCGGTGACCAGGTCGTACGAGGTCGCGGACGCCGCCGTGGCCGGTCGGGTGGGGACCCGGTGCGGGGCTGCGAAGGACACCGTGGCGTTCGCGTCGGCAGGGGACGCCGGGCCGCCCTCCACGCTGAGGCCGTCCGCGGCGCGCGCGTACTTCGGTGCGGAGGGACCGGAGGCGGTCTGAGACGGGCCGTACGGAGGCGTCGTGGGCTGCGGGACACCGCTGGGCGGGCCGTACGACGGTGCCGTCGGTACGGGGCCGGTCGCGGGGGCCGGACCGTCGTGGCGGCGCTGGGAGGCGTCCGCCGGGCCGTGCGGAAACGTTCCCGCAGAGCCCGGGGCGGTCGCCCGGTCGGAAGGGAACTCCGCAGGCGTCGCGGCCGTCGGTCCCTGCGGCGGGGCCGTCGTCCTGTTCTCCGCGTCGGGCGCGGAGAATCCGGGACGCGGGGGTGGCGGGGTCATGCTCTCCTCGGCGTCGGGCGTCGGGGGCGGTCCGGAACGGGCCGGCTCGCCCGGCGGCGCATCGGCGGCCTGGGGGGTGACGAGGGAATTGTCAGCCGGTCCGCCGCGGCCGAACCCGGGCGACGCCGGGGTCGGCGGATGCGGCGGCGGAGGCACCGGCCCTTCCGTTACGGACGGTACACAAGTCTCGTCACGGCCAGACATGGGTCACTAGGGTATTAGCCAGCGGTGTCCATTTATGTGGGTTTGCCGACCATTGACCGGTAGTTCAATGCTGGTCGCAGATTGCTACCAACTGTCGCATTCTGCACGAATGAGGTGACCCCGGCGTAGTCGCCCTGCGTGATCTTCTTGCCGTCCGGGTACTGCACCCAGCTCATGATCAGGTAGTGGCCGTCGGAGTCCGCGGTCGTGAGCGAGAGACCCTTACCGATCTTGCTGGTGCTGCCCACGCCCGGCAGCGGCACGATGTACGCGTCCTTCGGGCGGGACGCCTTCTGCGCGGCCTTGGCGGCGGTGTCCGTCTTGAGGTTCAGCACGCCGATGGTGCCGACGAACTTACCGTTGCTGAACGTCGCCCGGAGCGCCTGGGTGCAGCCCGCCCGGACCAGGGCCTTGCGGAAGGTCGTACCATGCACGCCGCTCGCGCACTTGGGGTCCGTGCGGCGCGTTGTGATCACGTAGGTCCGACCCGCGGCCCTGAACTTCTTGTTCTTGAAGATCTCGTTCAGCGTGAGCGGCTTCGGGTCGGTGGTCCGGCTGGCCAGACGCTGTCCCTTACCGGTCTCGGTCGGTGTGGGAGTCGGGTTCGCGGTCGGGGATTTGGGGGGAGGAGCGGCGGCCTGCGAGGACGTCGCGTCCGCCTTCGGCTTGGCGCCACCGCCTCCGGAGGACAGCGCCAGCGCGGTGCCACCGCCGATGACGACGACGCCGGCGGCGACGGCCGCGCCGATGATCAGCGGCTTCTTGTTGCGATCCCGCCCCTCATCGTCGGAGGCGAACGACGCCGGGTCCTGGCCGTGGGTGCCGGGAACCTCGCCGTACCGTCCCGGTCCGCCGGGACCGCCCGGAGGGTCGTAATGGTTCGCACCGCTCCCGTACGGGCCTTCCGTCGGACCGCCCGGCCCGGCTCCGTAGCCACCGGTGTCCTGGCCGTAGGACCGTGTCTGCGGGCCGAAGCCGCCCGGCTGCTCCGCGCCGTAGGGGGGAGCCTGCTCGTAGGAACCGGGGCTGCCGTACGGGTCGGCGGTCTGTGCCTCGTAGGACGGGCCGGGGTCGTGCGAGCCATCGGAAAGAGAGTTGCGGTGGGCGGCCTGGTCCTCGGCCGGGCCGTACGGCGACTGCGACGGCTGCGGGTCTCCCCAGCCGTCGGGTTGCTGTTTATCACCCGGAAAAGCCATGAACGCGACCCTACCTGCTCATATACGTGTTCAGGCGGTTACTGAAAGCCGAAGTCCTGCGTCCACCAAGGTCCGCTCGGACCGTACGCGACGCCGATTCCGACGGCCTTGAGACTGCAGTTCAGAATGTTCGCCCGGTGGCCGGGGCTGTTCATCCAGCCTTGTAGGACGGCCGCTGCGGCCGGGTAGCCCTTGGCGATGTTCTCCGCGCCGGGGGTTTTGTAGCCGGCCGCCTTGATGCGGTCCCACGGCGTACGCCCGTCCAGCGCGTTGTGACCGAAGTAATTCCGGTCACGCATGTCCGCCGAGTGCGACCGGGCCGCGGCCCGCAGCCGAGTGTCGACGCGCAGCGCCGAACAGCCGTGCGCCGCCCGCTGGGCGTTCGTGAGCCTCACCGCGGCGCTCTCCACCCTGGCGGCCGTGCTCCCGCCACCCGTCGCCGGTGCGGCGGCCGTGGTGCGGGTGGGACGCGTGGCGCGGTGCGTGGGCGTCTTCGGTTTCGCCGCCGGGCGCTTGGGCCGGTGGGCCGCCTTCGACGTGCGGGTGGTCGTCGGGGCGGTCGGGCGGACCGCCGCACCCTCGGGACTGGGGAGGACATCCCGCGCGGGAGTGGTGATCGGCGAGGGAGCGTGCTGCTGCGCGGCGCTCCAGAGCGACCGGGCGGCGATGCCGCCGGAGACGAAGACCGCGATGGCCAGCAGCACGAATGCCTGGACGCGGAGTTTCACGCGCTTGGCAGACAGGGGATCCTCCTGGGGGCGACGGAGGAGCAGCACTATATGCCCGTCAAGCGTGCCGAGTCCGGCGTTCCACAAGAAGTAGCGGTATAGGGTGTTCAACAGGGCAGCCTTACGATCGTCCCGTCTGGCGACGGAGGACGGCCCGGCGACGCTCGCTTTGCCCGCTGGCGCGTGGGCCGGTAGTCTGCTAGTTCGTTGTGTGCGTCAGCGTGCCCGTCATCGGGTCGCTCGACCCACCGGGCCTGCGGCGGCACTAGGTCGTCCGGCGGACCCACTCTCTGTTGTCAGAAACGAAACGAAGGCTTACGACCGTGCGCACCTACACCCCTAAGCCTGCTGACGTCGAGCGTCAGTGGCACGTCATCGACGCGACCGATGTCGTGCTGGGTCGGCTGGCCAGCCAGGTCGCGACACTGCTTCGGGGTAAGCACAAGCCGATCTACGCCCCACACCTCGACACGGGTGACTTCGTCATCATCGTCAACGCCGACAAGGTGGCGCTGTCGGGCAAGAAGCTCGAGCAGAAGAAGGCCTACCGTCACTCCGGCTACCCGGGCGGGCTGCGCTCCATCGCGTACTCGGACCTGATGCGGAAGAACCCCGAGCGCGCCGTCGAGAAGGCGATCAAGGGCATGCTTCCCAAGAACTCTCTGGGTCGCAAGATGTTCGGCAAGCTGAAGGTCTACGCCGGCCCCGAACACCCGCACCAGGCGCAGCAGCCGGTTCCCTACGACATCAAGCAGATCGCGCAGTAACGCGCGGCATCGAAAGAGATCCTGAGGAGTACCGTGGCCGAGCCCACCGGTGTCGAGACGCCCATTGAGGGCGCCGAGTTCGAAGAGTACGTGGGGGACTACACCTCCGAGTCCCCGGAGGTCGTCGTCGAGGACGCCCCTCGTCCGGTGCTGACCGGCCCGTCCGGTGCCACCGGCCGCCGCAAGGAGGCCATCGCGCGCGTCCGCATCGTCCCGGGCTCCGGGAAGTGGACGATCAACGGTCGCTCCCTGGACACGTACCTCCCCAACAAGGTCCACCAGCAGATCGTGAACGAGCCGTTCGTGACCCTGGGCCTCGAGGACCAGTTCGACGTCATCGCCCGGGTGGCCGGCGGTGGCACGACCGGCCAGGCCGGTGCGCTGCGGCTGGGCATCGCGCGTGCCCTGCAGCTGGTCGACCCCGACAACCGCCCGGCGCTGAAGAAGGCCGGCTTCCTCACCCGTGACGCGCGGGCCAAGGAGCGGAAGAAGTACGGCCTCAAGAAGGCCCGTAAGGCTCCGCAGTACAGCAAGCGTTGATCGCACCTGTCCGTCGGCCCATCGGTTCCGCCTCTGTGGCGCCCTAGGTCTGCGGACAGGTCCTCGGCGGTCCCGCCACACGGTGGGGCCGCTGATCGCTTTCTTCCGCGGCCGCGTCTCGGCGAGCGCGTCCAGACGCGGCCGGTTCGTGCGTTCGATCGTGGGGTGTTGTGGTGGCGCGTCTGTTCGGGACCGACGGCGTACGCGGAGTCGCGAATCGCGACCTGACGGCTCATCTCGCGCTGGACCTGTCGGTCGCGGCAGCCCGCGTCCTCGGCGAGGTCGGCGCGTTCGAGGGGCACCGGCCCCTCGCCGTGGTCGGCCGGGACCCGCGCGCCTCGGGTGAGTTCCTGGAGGCCGCCGTCGTCGCCGGGCTCGCTTCCGCCGGGGTCGACGTCCTCCGGCTCGGCGTGCTGCCCACGCCCGCCGTCGCGTACCTCACCCAGTCGCTCGGCGCGGACCTGGGCGTCATGCTCTCCGCCTCGCACAACCCGGCCCCCGACAACGGGATCAAGTTCTTCGGCCGGGGCGGGCACAAGCTCGCCGACGAGATCGAGGACCAGGTCGAGGCCCACCTCGGCGAGAGCTGGTCCGGGCCGACCGGCGCCGGCGTCGGCCGAGTCCGCGACGCGCACGGCGAGGTCGAGAGCTACATCGCGCACCTGCTGTCGACGCTGCCCGGCTCGCTGGACGGTGTGAAGGTCGTCGTCGACTGCGCGCACGGCGCCGCCTCGGCCGTCTCCCCGGAGGCCCTGCGTCGCGCCGGCGCCTCCGTGGTCGCCATCGGCGCCTCGCCCGACGGACTCAACATCAACGACGGGTACGGCTCCACCCACGTGGAGCACCTGCAGCGTGCCGTGATCGAGAACGGTGCGGACGCGGGCATCGCCCACGATGGCGACGCCGACCGCTGCCTCGCGGTCACCGCTTCCGGCGAGGCCATCGACGGTGACCAGATCATGGCGGTCCTCGCCCTGGCGCTGCGCGACGCCGGCAAGTTGCCCGGCGACACGGTCGTCGCCACGGTCATGTCCAACCTCGGTTTCAAGCTGGCCATGCGCGACCAGGGCCTGAACGTCGTCGAGACGGCCGTCGGCGACCGCTACGTCCTGGAGGCGATGAAGGCCGGGGGCTACTCCTTCGGCGGCGAGCAGTCGGGTCACGTCATCATGCTCGACCACGCCACGACCGGAGACGGCGTGCTCACCGGGCTGCACCTCCTGTCCACCATCGCCCACCGCCGTCGACCCCTCGACGAGCTGGCGAAGGTCATGACGCGGCTCCCGCAGGTGCTCATCAACGTCAAGGGCGTCGACAAGTCCAAGGCCAAGACCTCCCCCGAGCTGGCCGCCGCGGTCCAGGCCGCCGAGGCCGAGCTCGGCGACAGCGGCCGGGTCCTCATCCGGCCGAGCGGCACCGAGCCGATGGTCCGCGTCATGGTCGAGGCCCCCGCCGAGGACCAGGCCCGTGCCGTCGCCGAGCGCCTCGCCGAGACGGTCCGCAGCGCCCTCTGATCCCAGGGTCATCATCACTTTACATACTCGGTCGGTACTCTCCGTGACCCCGCGGGTACACGTCGATCATGACGGCTCCGCCACCGAGCGGCGGTCCCCACGAGACGAAGGTCGAGCACTCATGACATCAGTGGCGCGTGTCACGGAGATCAGCGCGATCTCGGAGACGAGCTTCGAAGACGCCGTGAAGGCCGGTATCAGCCGGGCCTCGGAGACCCTCCGCGGGCTGAAGTCCGCGTGGATCAAGGAGATGGAGGTGCAGTTGTCCGAGGAGGGCGACATCTCCGGCTACAAGGTGAACATGCTGGTCACCTTCGTCCTCGAATAGAACCGGACCAAGTCTCGCGCTCAGGCGGCGGGATGGCGGCGCTTCCAATCACTCGGTGCCGGTGATGGAGAGGGTGCGGAGCTTCCAGCCGGCGTACGCGACGCCCGCGACGGTGACGACGATCAGCAGCGGCACGGCGGTGGACGTGCCGACACCGGCCTTCACCGCGGTGGCGTTGGTCACCATGTCGGTGACGCTGATGCCCCACTGGCGGATCGACAGCGTCTTGGCGCCGGAGGCGTACCGGGCGATGAGGTTCTCCCACACCAGGGCGTAGATGAGGCCGATGGTCACCGCGAACCGGCTGACCACCGCGATGGCGATGAACAGCGCGCAGTAAGCGATGCCGGCGACCAGCGCCCCGATCGCGAACCCGGTCGCCAGGCCCGCGGTCATCCCCGTCATGATGAGGCCCGAGACGAAGATCGGCACGACGCCGAACGCGACCACGAGGACGACCGCGACCACGTACTTCGTCGTCGAGATGACCGGGCGCGCAAGCGGCTTGGTCATGATGTACATGATCTGGCCGTCGTCGATCTCCGGCCCGATCACGCCGGTTCCGGTCAGCAGCGCGAGCAGCGGCAGTAGCGCCCCGAGTCCGAACTGGGTGAGCAGCAGCGTCGCGTTGTCCAGGTCGGCGTGGCCGCTGACCCGCAGGCCGATGCTGAGCAGCAGCAGCAATGCGGGCAGGAGGAACAGCAGCAGCGCCCGCCGCCTGCTCAGCATCGCGCGGAACGTGATCGATGCGATCACAGTGTTCATCTCAGTCCTCCGAGGAAACCCCGCCCTTGAGGGCGGGGAGGAACCGGACCCCTGCGGAGCAGGGCAGGAGTAGCCGGATCGCCGCCAAGGCGATTCGGCGTCCACCACCCGAACACCCGCAGACGGTCACACACTGACGCTATAGTTCGCTGACTGTGACCACCAGCGTGAAGCGTGCTTTCAAGTACCGCTTCTATCCGACGCATGCGCAGGCAGCGGAGCTGTCGCGCACGTTCGGATGCGTGCGGAAGGTCTACAACCTGGCACTGGAGGCCCGCACCCAGGCCTGGACGCTGCGCCACGAACGCGTCAACTACAACGCCACCTCGGCGATGCTGACGGCGTGGAAGAAGACCGAGGAACTCGCCTTTCTCAACGAGGTGTCCAGCGTCCCGCTCCAGCAGGCGCTGCGGCACCTGCAAACAGCGTTCACCAACTTCTTCGCCAAACGGGCCAAATACCCGCGTTTTAAGGCGAAGAAGAAGTCCCGCAAATCCGCCGAATACACCACCAGCGCGTTCCGCTTCCGCGACGGCGAACTGACCCTCGCCAAGATGACGGACCCCCTGGACATCGTCTGGTCCCGGTCTCTGCCCACCGGTGCGAAGCCCTCGACGGTGACCGTGTCCCAGGACTCGGCCGGGCGCTGGTTCGTCTCTTTGCTGTGTGAGGACCCCGGTGTCAAGCCGCTCCCGGCGGGCGGCGCCGCGATCGTGGTCGATGCCGGGCTGGACCATCTTTTGACCCTGTCCACCGGGGAGAAGATCACCAACCCCCGGCATGAGCGCCGGGACCGGGCCAGGCTCGCCCGTGCTCAGCGGGAGTTGTCCCGCAAAGCCAAAGGGGATGGCTCCAACCGGGCCAAGGCCCGGCGTAAGGTCGCTCGTATCCACGCGCGGATCGCCGACCGGCGTCGTGACACCCTGCACAAGCTCACCACTCGACTCGTCCGCGAAAACCAAGTGGTCGTGATCGAGGATTTGACCGTCCGGAATCTGCTGAAGAACGGCAAGCTGGCCCGTGCGATCTCCGATGCCGCCTGGAGCCAGTTCCGGAGCATGCTGGAGTACAAGGCCGCCTGGTGCGGCCGCGAAGTGATCGCGGTCGACCGCTGGTTCCCCTCTTCCAAACTGTGCTCGGTCTGCGGCGCCTTGACCGACACGATGCCCCTCAGCGTCCGAACCTGGGCGTGTCCCTGCGGCGCGACCCATGACCGGGACGTGAACGCAGCCAAGAACATTCTGGCCGCCGGGCTGGCGGTGTCGGCCTGTGGAGCCGGTGTAAGACCTCAACGGAGTTCTCCGTTCGGGCAGTCGGCGCTGAAGCAGGAAACCCCACGGCGCGAGCCGTAGGAATCCCCCTCGTTTACGAGGGGGAGGAAGTCAACTCAGGACGCCACCAAATAGGAGAAGACGCTTTCGAGGGATTCGTCGGCGGGGGAGACCTCCCACAGGCGGATGTCCGCCTGGCGGGCCAGCTGCGGCAGCACCAGGGAGAACCGCTGGAAGTCCACGGCCTCGACCTCCAGCCCGCCGGAGGTCAACTCCACCCCGCGGGTCGACGGGTCGGCGATGAGGGCGGCGGCCAGGCGCCGGTCGTCGCTGGAGCGGACCAGGAACATGTGCGGCCGGTCGGTCATCAGCCGGCGGATGGCGCGGAAGTCGCCGGACGCCGCGTGCCGACCGGCGACCACGACCTCGATGTGGTGCGCGAGCCGCTCGACCTCCTCGAGGATGTGCGAGCTGAACAGCACCGTACGGCCCTCGGCGGCCATCTTCCGGATGAGGTCCATCAGGTGCAGCCGCTGACGCGGGTCCATGCCGTTGAACGGCTCGTCGAGCAGCAGGACCGGCGGGTCGTGGACGAGGGCGGAGGCCATCTTGACGCGCTGCTTCATGCCCTTGGAGTAGGTGCCGATGACCCGGTCGGCGGGGTCGACCATCTCCACCATCCCGAGGGCGCGTTCGGCTGCGGCCTCGGGGTTGGGCAGGCGGTGCAGCTTGGCCATCGCGCGGACGAACTGGCGGCCGGTGAGGAAGTCGTACGCGGTCTCCTTCTCGGGCACCAGCCCGATGTGGCGGTAGACCGACGGGTTCTTCCAGATGCGCTGACCGTCGATGCTGACCTGGCCGCTGGAGGGGGCGAGGAAGCCGCCCATCATGTGGATCAGGGTGGACTTGCCCGCGCCGTTCGGCCCGAGCAGCCCGGTGACGCCGGGTCCGATCGACATCGTGACGCCGTTGACCGCGACGACGTTGCCGTACCACCGGGAGACGTCCCGGATCTCGAGCACGCTCACGCTTCCTCCTCGCCGGCGTTCCCCGGTCTGCTCACTTGGCACCCGCCTTCCGGAAGCGGAGGTACAGGATCGCGACGGACCCGGCGATGACGGCGGCGCACACCAGGGTGAACACCGGCCCGCCGATGCCCGGGGGCGGAGGTTCGGGCGCCGACTGCTTGGCGTGAAGCGCCCAGACCTGTACGCCGTCGACGAGGTTGAACGGGGCGAACAGGCCCGCCCACTGGGCGAGCTTGAACTGCGTCTGGTTCTCGGCGATGCCCTGGACGGCGGCGACGGCCGTGGTACTGAGCAGGTAGACCGCCATGACGGCGGTGACCCCGAAACCGCGGCGCGGCGTGAACGCCGCCACCACGAGGCCGATACCGGCGAGGACGAGCGCGAAGATCAGACAGCCCGCGAGGCCGCCGAGCCAGTGCAGGGTGTGCGTGCCGAGATGCTTCTGCGTGGTGACGAGCGCACCGAGGTACAGGATGGTGACCGGCGTCGCCAGCAGGATGAACAGCGCGGTCGCGAACGCGGTGTACTTGGCCAGCACGTAGTCGAGGCGGCTGAGCGGCCGCGAGAAGTACAGCGGCGTCACGTGGAACCGCAGGTCGCGGGAGGCGAGGACCGGTGCCTGGGCCGCCAGGAAGATCGCGATGAGGGGCTGCAGGTAGATGGCGTACGCAGAGTAGCGGATGAGCGCCACGCTGGTCCCCGCTCCGACCTGGGCGGCGATCGCCGTGACCGCCACGCTGATCGCGGCGGGCAGCAGCATGATCGCGCAGAGCAGGAACGGCATGATCTTCGCCTTGACCGGCCGGCCCAGGCCGTACGCCGCGCGCAGGTTGTGCGTGAAGAGGGAGCGGACGGCGTATGCCCGGCCGAGGCGCCGCCCGTCGTAGTTCCGGTACCCGATGTCGTGGATGACGCTCGTCACGTCGAGAACACCTCTTCGATGCGGTGGCGGCGGTTCTCCATGCGGACGAGGGCCAGGCCGAGGTCGGCGACCGAGTCGCGTACGACGTCGTAGGTGGTCTCGCCGGCGATGTTGATGAGCAGCAGGCGGCCGTCCGGGCGGACCTGCAGCCCGGTCCGCGCGAGGTGCTCGCCGAGGCGGTCCATCTCCTCCTCGACCTCGACCACCAGCACGCCGCTCGCCTGGGTGAAGGCCGAGACCGCCTGCGACCGCAGCAGGCGCCCGCCATCGATGATCACGAGGTGGTCGGCGACGCGCTCGAGCTCACCGAGCAGGTGCGAGGTGACCAGGACGCTGATCCCGAACTGGCTGCCGATCCGCCGCACGAGGGCGAGCATCTCGTCGCGTCCGGCGGGATCGAGCCCGTTGGTCGGCTCGTCGAGGAAGATCAGCTTCGGGTCGTGGACGAGCGCTTGGGCCAGTTTGACGCGCTGGCGCATGCCGGTGGAGTAGCCGCCGATCGGGCGGTACCGCTCCTCGTACAGTCCGACGTGGCGCAGGGTGTCGGCGGCGCGTTCGCGGGCGGCGGTGGCGGGGAGGCCGGACACCCGTGCCACGTGCACGATGAACTCGGTGGCCGACACGTCCGGCGGCAGGCAGTCGTGCTCGGGCATGTAACCGACCAGCTCGCGGATCTTCAGGGACTCACGGGCGATGTCGAAGCCGAGCACCTGGGCCTGGCCGCCGGTGGGTTCGAGCAGGCCGAGCAGGATCTTGATGAGCGTCGACTTGCCCGCGCCGTTGGCTCCGACCAGGCCGACCACTCCGGGCTCGATGTCGACGGTCAGCTGATCCAACGCGAGCACGCCGGGGAACCGCATGGACAGCCCCCGGGTGGCGATGATGGACATGATCTGAACCTAGTCGAGCGGCGGGACGCGCGTCGTCACTCTTCGGCACTACACTCTGCCCGCCTTTTGGATGATTCGGCGCGGCTTCCGGACCATGCCCCGTAAACGGATGGCGGGCGCACCGGCCGCCCGGACCGGTGCGCCCGGCACAGGGGTGTCAGCCGGCGGCGGCGATGCCGGGTGGCGCGGCGGCGAGCGCCGCCTTGATCGCATCGATCAGCGCCAGCGCCGACTCCTCGGTGAGCTCGACCGCGACCCGCGCGGCCGGCCCGAGCTCCGGCGCGGTGAAGTCGATGTTGACCGTGTGCTCGAAGGGCGCGTGGAACGGATGGTCGACGTACACGGCCGCCTGCGTCAGCGAGAACCAGCCGTCAGGCCCCTTCCCGCTGCCCGCGATCTTGATCGTCTCAGTGATGTAGGTGCACATCTCAGGCCTCCAGGTAGCGGTCGAACCAGCCGAAGACGCGCTCCCAGCCGTCGTTGGCGGCCTGCGGCCGGTAGGACGGCCGGTCCACGGCGAAGAACGCGTGGCCGGCGTCCTCGTACACGTGGAACTCGTACGTCTTGCCGAGCCGCTTCAGCTCGCCCTCCAGCTCCGCGACCTGGTCGGGAGAGGGGTACTTGTCCTCGGCGCCGAACAGGCCGAGCAGCGGGCAGGACAGGTCCGGCGCCAGGTGGACGATGGGCCGCATGGTGGGAAAGTTCTCGGGGACCTCGCCGACGACGAAGGCGCCATAGCAGTCCACCGCCGCGTCGAGCTGCAGTGAGCAGGCGGCCAGGAACGACTGGCGTCCGCCGGAGCAGTAGCCGATCGTGCCGACCTTGCCGTTGGAGGACGTCAGCCCCTTGAGGTAGCGGGCGGCGGCCTCGACGTCACCGACCAGCCGCTCGTCCGGCACGCCGCCCGCGGCGCGGGAGGCGGCCGCGGCGTCGTCCGGGGCGGCACCGGGCGCCTCGCGGTAGTGCAGGTTCGGCATGATCGCCGCGAAGCCCCGCGCGGCGAACTTTCGCACGATCTCCTTGCTGGCCTCGTCGTACCCGGGCATGTGATGGATCACCACCACGCCGCCGTACGGCCCCGGTCCGAGGGGCCGGGCGAGGTACGCCTCGATCAGATCGTCGTCGTGCCCGGTCAGCGTGATCGTTTCAGCCGTCATCGCGTCATACATGGTTAGCAAGGCTATCGACCGGCTGGGAGGTCGATCCCAGCGCCTGGGCTGCGAGCGCCGCTCGCCGTGAGCCCCTCAGAGCAGCGCAAATCGCACAGATCTCGCGATGATCCGATATGGCAGCATTCATCCGTCATAAGAGGGCAAATGACGAGTAAAAAACTTGGACGGTGCGACGATGCTGCGACGTTGGCGGACGCAGGTAGGAGCGGTCTCGATCATCATCCCGGTGGTGCTCGCCGGTGCCGGATGCAAGGCGAACGGCGCGGCGCCCACGAGCGGCGGCGATGGCGGGTCGCCCGCCTCGGCCTCCGGGAGCAAACTCCCGGTCGGCAACCCGGACGCGCCCATGCCCTCTCCCGGCACCTGCAAGGTCGGCAGCCGTAACGGCCAGCCGCTCCCGGACCACGACTGCACGCCCGGCGCCATCAACCCCGACGTCAAGCAGTCGAACATCGGCCAGACCATCTGCAAGGTCGGCTGGACGAAGACGGTACGGCCGCCGTACTCGCGTACCAACGTCATGAAGGCCAAGTAGGCCCGCTCGTACAGCATCGGCCGGGGCCTCGCGGGCGAGTACGACCACCTGATCCCGCTTGAACTCGGCGGCGCGCCGGACGATCCGCGCAACCTGTGGGTCGAGCCCGGGAAGATCCCCAACCCGAAGGACGCGGTCGAGCACAAGCTCAACGACGCGGTCTGCTCCGGCCTCGTCCCGCTCGCCAAGGCGCAGCGGGCCATCGCGGCCCGGTGGGTCACCGCGTACGACGACGTAGGCCTGCGCATCAGCGGCGGCAAGGTCTGCCTGCGCGACGACCCGAGCAAGTGCGCGAAGGGCAGGCACGGCGGCAGCGGCGGCAACTGACCGGCCGAGGGCGGACTCCCGCACCGGACCGCCTTGTGCGGCTAGAAAGTGGCCGCCGCGACGTCGAACCAGACCACCATCCGGCCGTTTGCCAGGACCTCGAAGCCCCAGTCCCGGGCCAGTGCCTGCATGATCGGAAGGCCGCGTCCGCCTTCGCCGCACGGGTCATCGACGTGGTGCGGGAGAGTGTCGCCTCCCTGGTCGATGACCTTGACCCGCACATTGCTCTCTGTGACGAACGCGAGGACCGGCGCACGAGCAGCTACAGCGCTATGAATGTTGACTCGGACTGTGTGGAGGTCTCGCGGCTCGACGAGTCGGCTGCTGCGAACCCTGAGTGAGCCGAGGACGGATCGGTGCGGTAGACCGGCTTCTATGACGGGCCACGCGCTCATACGAGCAGGTGGGATCGCGGGATGCCTACCCTGGCGATCTTGATAGGGCTGCAGGCGTCGGGGAAGACGACGTTCTATTGCCAGACACTGGCGCCTGAGTACGTCCACGTCAGCAAGGACAACTGGCCGAACGCGCGGCGGCGGCAGGAGCGTCAGCTGCGCCTCGCCGGGGAGGCGCTGGCGGCCGGCCTGAGCATCGCCGTCGACAACACCAATCCCACGCCCGAGGAGTGGCGGCCGCTGGCCGAGGTCGCGCGGAGCCACGGGGCGAAGGTGGTGGGTTACTGGTTCCCGCCCGACGTCGGCGGTTCGCTGCGGCGGAACGCGGCGCGTACTGGAAGAAAGCGGGTGCCCGACGTCGGTATCTTCGCGACCAAGAAAAGCCTGCGCCGCCCCGAGCGGTCGGACGGCTTCGACGAGTTGTACGAGGTCCGGATCGACGGTGCGGGAGGTTTCGACGTCCGGCCGTTGGAGGACGAGGCGACGGAGTGAGCGACGAGCGCCGGATCTCTCGCTGGGTAATGTGCGCATGTGATCACCGACGCGCACCCTGGCCGGCCTGGTCACCGACGAACTCGATCGGATGGCCGCGTCCGTCCGCACGATCGCGGAGATCATCATGGCTCCGCCGACCCTGCGATCGTCGGCGTCCACCTGAAAGGACCGCCCGAGCATTCGGTACAAGTGCCGACGGCCGCGCGCGGATGGTAGGCAGTGTCGCGCGCGGTCAACGTCTTCGGGTCAGGCGTCCGCCAGCGCCAGCAGCGTGGTGACGGTGTTCCAGTTGCGGACGGTCGCCGGGACGCCGAGGCGCTTCTCGAGGGTCGGCACGAGCGTCGACCGGCCGAGCCCGTTGGGGAAGTAAAGATAGAGCGCCGATTTGCCCAATCCGACCTCCTCGGGGGCAAATTCGGCGGGTTTGAGGGCGCGCAGCCGCTTCTGGTCCGGGGCCTCGGCCAGGAACGCGACCGCCAACCTGGCCGGGTCGCGCACCTCCAGCGGGTTGCCCTCGACCACCGCCGCAAGCTCGGCCGCGGTCCGTACGACGACCGGGATCTCACGGCCCAGCCGGGCCGTGAGACGATCCGCGATCGCGGCGGCGATCCGCTCCGCCGGCTCCTCCGGGCCGGTGAAGACGGCGTTCCCGCTGTTGAGGTGCGTGCGCACGTCGGTACAGCCGAGGTCGGCCAGCAGCGCGCGCAGGTCGGCCATCGCCACCTTGGTGTTCCCGCCGACGTTGACGCCCCGCAGGAGGGCGGCGTACCGCGTCACGACGGCTACTCGACGGTGACGGACTTGGCGAGATTGCGGGGTTGGTCGACGTCGTGGCCCCGTGCGGTCGCCAGCTCGCAGGCGAAGACCTGCAGCGGAATGGTCGTGACGAGCGGCTGCAGGAGCGTCGGCACGGCCGGGACCCGGATGAGCGTGTCGGCGTACGGCGCGACGGTCTCGTCGCCCTCCTCCGCGATCACGATCGTACGGGCGCCCCGGGCGCGGATCTCCTGGATGTTGGAGACGATCTTGTCGTGCAGGATCGGCCGGGCGCGCGGCGGCACGACGACCACCACCGGCAGGTCCTGCTCGATCAGCGCGATCGGGCCGTGCTTGAGCTCACCGGCGGCGAAGCCCTCCGCGTGCATGTACGCGAGCTCCTTGAGCTTCAGCGCGCCCTCCAGGGCCACGGGGAAGCCGACGTGCCGGCCGAGGAAGAGCACGCAGCGCTCGTTCGCCAGCGACCGGGCCAGCTCGCGTACCGGCTCGACCGTGCCCAGGACGGCCTCGACCTTCTCCGGCATGGAGCCGAGCAGCTGGACCATGGCGAAGACCTCGTCGCCCCACTTGGTCCCCCGGACCTGCGCCAGGTACAGCGCGATCAGGTAGACCGCGACGAGCTGGGTGAGGAACGCCTTGGTCGAGGCCACGGCGATCTCCGGGCCGGCGTGGGTGTACAGCACGCCGTCGCATTCACGGGGGATCGTCGAACCGTTGACGTTGCAGATGCCGAGCACGTTGGCGCGCTGCTCGCGGGCGTGCCGGACCGCCATCAGGGTGTCCATCGTCTCGCCGGACTGCGAGATCGCGATCACCAGGGTCGTGCGGGTGAGGATCGGGTCCCGGTAGCGGAACTCGCTGGCCAGCTCGACCTCGCACGGGATCTGGGCCCAGTGCTCGATCGCGTACTTGGCGATCATCCCCGCGTGATAGGCCGTGCCGCACGCCACGATGATGATCTTCTCGACGTCGCGGAGCTGCTGGTCGGACAGGCGCATCTCGTCGAGGGTGAGCCGGCCGTCGGCCCCGACGCGGACGCCGGCCGCAGCTGCGCCGCGGGCGACGGACGGGTCGGGCCGGGCGCGGGCGCAGGCCACGGTGAGCGCGAAGGTGAATGCGAGCGCCGCCCCGCCGCCCACCGCCACAGACGCTGGAACGCCGTCGGCCGCAAAGCCGGTCACGACGGTTCCCCCGGGCCAGGCGAAGAAGAGCGCGGCGCAGGCTGTGCCGCCTGGCCAGGCCAAGAAGGATCCGTCGGCCGGTGCGCCGGCCGTGCCGCCGGGGCAGGCCAAGAAGGACCCGGCGCCGTCGGCTGCACCGGCCGTGCCGCCCGGGCAGGCCAAGAAGGACCCGGCGCCGTCGGCTGCGCCGGCCGTGCCGCCCGGGCAGGCCAAGAAGGACCCGGCGCCGTCGGCTGCGCCGGCCGTGCCGCCGGGGCAGGCCAAGAAGGATCCGGCGCCGGCGGCCGCGCCGGCCGTGCCGCCCGGCCAGGCCAAGAAGGATCCGGCGGCGGCCGTCGCCCCGATCGTCGCAGCGCCTCCGACGGCCGGCGTGCCGACCGGCCCGCCCCCGCATCCCGGACACGGAGGCGGCTGATCGGTCGCCGCACGCCTCACCCACGCCGCACGGTCCGACCTCTGGCGAGGCCGAGCGATGGCCGACGCCTATGCGTAGGAATGCAAAGTAATGGCGCAGACATGGTCATCCATCCACTTGTTTCCTGTCGGAGGCGGTGGCGGGAACGGCAAGGACATGGAGATCATCGGACTCATCATCGT
>JBJMIW010000342.1:0-6068 GCA_045806665.1 Actinoallomurus sp. | reverse complement strand
TCCAACATGGTCGTCGTGCCCGACGACGAGGGCGCCGAGATCGAGATCTCCGGCAAGATCGAGAGCAAGGGCGAGGACAACACCGTCGTGGTCGCGCTGACCGCGCGCTCGATCGGCGAGAAGGTCCTCACCCGCGCCAAGGCCACCGTCCGTCTCGCCTGATGGCGGTCCGCTGCGAGCAGGTCGACCTCGCGGGCTACACCACGCTGCGGCTGGGCGGCCCCGCGCGGTACTTCGTCGAGGCGACGACCGACGAGGAGCTCATCGACACCGTCCGCCGTGCCGACAAAGAGGGTGAGCCGGTGCTCGTCCTCGGCGGCGGCAGCAACCTCGTCGTCGCCGACGCGGGCTTCCCCGGCACGGCGCTGCACGTCGCCACGCGCGGCGTGACGGTGACCCCGGCCGATGACGGCCGCGTGCTCGTCCGCGCCCGGGCCGGTGAGGAGTGGGACCTGTTCGTCGCCCGGTGCGTCGAGGAGGGGCTGTCCGGGGTCGAGTGCCTGTCCGGTATCCCCGGTCTGCTCGGCGCCACCCCCATCCAGAACGTCGGGGCGTACGGCCAGGACGTCAGCGAGACGATCGTCGAGGTCCGCGCGTACGATCGCGAACGCGGCGAGGTCGTCGTCCTCGACCGTGACGCCTGCCGGTTCGGCTACCGCAGCAGCGCCTTCAAGGGGGTCGACCGGCACGTGGTGCTCGAGGTCGCCTTTGCCCTCGAACGCGCCGACCTGTCCGCGCCCGTCCGGTACGCCGAGCTGGCCCGGACGCTGGGGGTCGACCCGGGCGAGCGGGTGCCGCTGGCGGACGCCCGCGAGGCGGTCCTCGGCCTGCGCCGGGGCAAAGGGATGGTCCTCGACCCCGCCGACCCGGACACCCGCAGCGCCGGGTCGTTCTTCACCAACCCCATCCTGGAGCCGGATCAGGTCACCGACCTGGAGAAGCGCGTCGCCGACCGGCTCGGCCCGGACGCGACCTTTCCGCGGTACCCGGAGCGGGACGGGCGGACGAAGATCTCGGCCGCCTGGTTGATCGACAAGGCGGGGTTCACCAAGGGGCACCGCCGGGGTCCGGTCCGGATCTCGACGAAGCACACGCTCGCGCTGACCAACGCCGACGGCGGGCGCACCGAGGACCTCCTCGCCCTGGCTCGCGAGGTCCGCGACGGTGTCCGCGCCGCCTTCGGCGTCACGCTGGTCAACGAACCCGTCTTCGTCGGCATCCGCCTCTGACCGGCGGCCCCCACGCCCATCGCCCTTGGCCGGGCACCGGCGCCACGGGCGCCGGTGCCCGGCGCTACGGCTGCCCGTGAAGGCGCCACAGCCACCGCCGCGGAGGGAACGGCGGGACCGCCGCGGCGGTCAACGGGGCCACGGGCGCCGGTGCAAGGGCCGTCGCCGGCCTGTGACTCCAGCCCGTGACCGGCCCGGCGGACCCGGGGCTTTGGAAGGCTCGGGGAACGCCCCGCGGAACCGGCACAAACGCCGCGATCCTCTCCGGAACGGCGTGGTTTCGCCGAGCCTTACGCGCACCCGGTCACGGGAGCAGAACGTGGAGGACGTCGTCGATGCGCGTGCCGTCGGGGCGGTCGAACCGCGACCGCTGAACCGACTCGCGGACGAACCCGGCCTTCTCCAGAACCCGCTGCGACGCCGCGTTGTCCAGCATGGTCCCGGCGACGAGCCGCTGCACGCCGATCTCGAATGCCCAGGCACTGATGAGCCGCAGGGCGCGGGTCGCGACGCCCCGGCCGCGGAACTTTGGCAGCATGCTGTAGCCGACCATCGCCTGCCGGCTCCACGCCTCGTTGTACAGGCTGATGTCCCCGGCGAACATGTCGTCCACCCGGATCGTGAACTCGGCGCGGTGGCCCGCCAGCCAGTCACTCGCGGCGTGCTCGCAGCGCCGCGCCACCTCGGCGCGCGGCCGCTCGCGCGGGAACACCGACCGGACGCGGACGTCCGGCAGGTTCACCAGCGCGAACACGTCGTCCGCGTCGGCGCGGCCGAGTGGGTGCAGGCTCACCTCGCCGTCGCGCAGCTCACCGTGCCGCAGGTCCGGCAGCGGCCGCGGGGCGGGTCCCGGCGGGTCGCCCGGCAGCCACGCCCAGACGACCTCGTCCGGCCGCCCGAGGCCGTCCGGCCCGCTGCCCCGGCGCACGGACTCGCGGGTGAACCCGGCGTTCAGCGCGACGCGCTGGCCGACGACGTCAACGATGTCGGTGACCATCTCCAGCCGCCCGTCCGCCTGCTCGGTCAGCGTCCGTACCGCCTTGCCGGCGACTCCACGTCGGCGTTCCTCGGGTATCACCCAGACGCTCAGTTCCCGGACGCCGGGCCGGGCCTCGATCAGGCTCAGTCCGCCAGCCAGTCGGTCACCGTCGAGGACGGCGTGCGTGACGGGGATGTACGGGGCCAGCCGTGCGGCCTCTTCGACGCTCGCGGTACGGATGATCACGGTGTCCGATCATTCCATTTCGTCCGTCGTCGTGCGGTCCGTTCCGTGCGGTGTTCGCAGCCAGGCGTCCACGCCGTCGAGGAGCCGTTTCTGCGTCTCGGTCGGGGCGGCCGAGCCCCGGATCGAGCAGCGCGCCAGTTCGGCCAGTTCCTCGTCGGTGAAGCCGTGATCCCGCCGCGCCAGCTCGTACTGACGGGTCAGCCGCGACCCGAACAGCAGCGGGTCATCGGCGCCGAGCGCGACCGGGACGCCCGCCTCGAACAGGCGGCGTAGGGGGACGTCACCGGCCGCCGAGTAGACGCCGAGGCCGACGTTCGACGACGGACACACCTCCAGGGTGACGCCCCGGGCGGCGACGGTGTCCATGAGGGCCGGATCCTCGACCACCCGCACCCCGTGCCCGACCCGGTCGGCGCGCAGCGCGTCGAGGCAGGCCCGTACACTCGCCGGGCCGAGCAGTTCGCCGCCGTGTGGCACGGCCAGCAGACCGGCCCGCTTGGCGATCGCGAAGGCCCGGTCGAAGTCGTACGCCCGGCCGCGCCGCTCGTCGTTGGACAGCCCGAATCCGACGACCGCCTGCCCGGCGTACTGGGTGGCGAGCCGCGCCAGCGTCCGCGCGTCGAGAGGGTGCCGGGTGCGGTTGGCGGCGATGATGACGCCGATGCCGACCCCGGTGGCCTCGGCGGCCTCGCGGGTGGCGTCCATGACCAGATCGGTGAAGGCCGTCAGGCCGCCGAACCGGCTGCCGTACCCGCTGGGGTCCACCTGGATCTCCAGCCAGCCGGAGCCCTCCGCGGCCTCGTCCTCGGCCGCCTCGCGCAGCAGCCGGCGTACGTCGTCCTCATCGCGCAGCACCGAACGGGCGATGTCGTACAGGCGCTGAAACCGGAACCAGCCGCGCTCGTCCGTGGCGCGGAGCCGGGGAGGCCACTCCTCGACCAGGGCGTCGGGCAGGTGTACACGATGCTTGCCGGCGAGCTCGACGAGCGTGCTGTGCCGCATCGAGCCGGTGAAGTGCACATGCAGATGGGCCTTGGGCAGCGCGGCGATGGGACGGGCCTCCATGCACCGATCTTGCCGTATGCCCAGCTCGGGCCTGCGGCGACCTCCCCCCTAGGGCCTCCGTGAAGCCGTCGCGAAAAAAATTTGAGAAGGCGTGCAACCCATCCTGGGACCGATGCGTATATGAGGGGCGCGAGAGTCAAACCGCGCTGAAAGGGATACACGTGATCAACCTCAAGCTGGCTCTTCTGGCCACCGGCGCCGCGGGCGCCATCACCGCCGGGGGCGCCGCCTACGCGATGGTCGGCAGCAGCTCGCCGGCGCCGTCCGCCAAGCCCGCCGCGGACAGCGCGAAGAACGTCGTCAAGAAGGCCACGGGCGCTGTCCCCAGCGGCGTGCCCACCTGCGTGAGCGCGCCGGACGCCAAGCTGCCCGAGGGCAAGCTGCCGAAGGGCGAGGTGCCCAAGGCCGGGCTGCCCAAGGACAAGCTGCCGAAGGCCGAGCTTCCGGGCGACGCCCAGAAGCCGAACCTGCCCGTGCCCACGGACAAGGTGAAGGCCCCGGCGACCCTCCCCACCGACAAGGCGAAGGTCCCCGCCAACGTGCCGACGGACAAGGTCAAGGTCCCGACCGACAAGGTGAAGGCCCCGACCACCCTGCCGGCCTGCGCGCCCGGCGTGGGCCAGGCCGGCCAGAGCACCACGCCGTCCGCCCCCGCCCCGGTCGAGAAGCCGGGTCTGCCGAAGGTCGACGTGCCCACCGGGCAGCTCCCGTCCTGCGACTCGGTGCCGCCGGCCATCAACGTGGAGAACAACAAGGCGAAGAACGTCACGCTGCCCAACGGCCTGCAGCTCGCCGCCTCCCACAGCCACTCGATCACCATTCAGAGCGGCAAGATCTGCACGGTCGTCCAGAAGTTCCAGGCCGCGGGCGGAAAGTACCTCACGGTCGAGCGGCTGAACACCCCGCCGCAGGTCACGGCCAAGGAGCTGGCCGCGGAGCTGAAGCTCCCCGAGGGCGGTCTGATCTCGGGCGCGAGCACCGAGACGTGGCAGAGCCCGCTCAACACCGGCATGCTGTTCATCTCGGACCAGGGCTACGCGGTCTACATGACCGGTAGCCCCGTGTACGCGGGACAGCTCCCGGCGATCGCCGCGCAGCTGGGCCAGCTGCACTGATGCTCGGCGCGGGTGGCCCGGCGCGGTGGGCCACCCGCGTCCGATCGACAGGAATCGGCGTACGACGGACGGAGTGCCTTGGCGCGTCGGGATGACGAGTCATTCGTCGAGTTCGTGGCGGAGCGCGGGACCGCGCTGCTTCGAACCGCCCAGCTGCTGTGCGGGGGGCGGACGGACGCGGAGGATCTGCTGCAGACGGCCCTGGAGAAGGCGTATCGGCACTGGGGCAGGATGAAGCCCGACGCCAATCCAGAGCCGTACGTCCGGAAGATCCTCGTCAACCTGTCCGTCAGCCGGGCCAGACGCTGGCGGGTCCTCCGGGAGGTCCAGATGGCCGCCCCGCCGGAGACGCCGACGGCCTCCGCGGCGGGAACGGTCGAGCTGCGGGGCATGCTGATCGAGGAGCTCAAGCGACTCGGCCCGCGCCAGCGGGCGGTGTTGGTCCTGCGGTACTGGGAGGACATGTCCGAGGCGGAGACGGCCGCCATGCTCGGCTGCTCGGTCGGCACCGTCAAGAGTCAGGCCGCGCGGGGCCTCGCCCGCCTCCGCGAACGAATGGGACAGTCCGCACAGGCGGCGGCGTGAAGGGGGTGGACCATGGATCTGGAGGATGAGCTCCGGCAGGCCATGGCGGAGCATGTCACGGGGGTCTCGGTGCCCCGCACGCTGGCGCATGACGCACGGCGCCGCCATCAGCGGACGGTGCGCCGGCGCGCGACGATCGCCGTCGCGGCGGCCGGGGTCGTGGTCGCCATCGGGATGATCCCGACCTATCAGGCGATCCGCCCGCAGCCCGTCAGCAATCCGGGACCGGAGGGGCGGCACACCGGGGCCGGCGGCGCCAAGACGGTCACATCCGCCGCGCCATCGCCGTCCACGGCACGGAGCGACAGGTCCACGTCACCGTCCGCCGGTCCGTCCAGTCCGGCGCACTCGGGGACACGGCCGTCGCGGCATCCGGGCACCGGAACGCACGGCACGCTGCCCCAGGTCGCCAAGGCGCTGCTGCGCTACCTGCCCGCAGGCATCGACCCGGGCGAGACCTGCAACGACGCGAACACCGGCGCGCGCCACGTCACGACCTGCCGCTGGACCGGCCCGGCCGGCTCGATCGAGGTACGCCTCGTCCACGATGACAAGCTGCGCGGACCCGCCGACATGGGCTTCAGCCCGCCCGCCGCACAGCACGCCAAGGTGCACGGTCACGCCGCGCTGCGCGGCGCCGCGGGCACGACGTTCGGTCAGGTCATGTGGATCGAGCGCACGGGGCTCGGTGTCTGGGTCGGGGTGAGCCCCACGCTCGGCGCCCAGCTCATGCGCGTCGCCGACGGCGTTCAGGTCGACTGAACCGATCGGGGGGATCAGCCGACCGGAGTCCAGGTCGACTGGACCCATACGGGACCAGCCGACCGGGGGGGTGAGCCGGCCGGGGGG
>JBJMIW010000341.1:0-16872 GCA_045806665.1 Actinoallomurus sp. | reverse complement strand
TGTCCTCGCCCAGATGGATACTGAGGTTCTCGAACGGCACGGCGAGCAGGTGCCGCAGGTGCAGGTCTCGGAGGGCCCCGTCGTCGGGGCGCGCGGGCAGGCCCGCGCCGATGCGGGCCAGGTAGGCCTTCACCCGGGATTCGTCCATGCCTCATTCACCCATGCGAGCACGGCGCCGGGCCATCGGTCATGGGTCGTACGCCGCCGCGCCCGTGGGTCGTAGGGCTAGGAATGGAAGAGCGCACTCTGCGGACCCATGATCATCCGGTCGTTCGGGACGAGGGTGCGCATGATGGCGCGCAGCCTCGACTCCCGGATCGACACGCATCCGGCGGTCGGGTTGATCCCACCGACGTGCAAGAAGATCGCCGAGCCGAGCCCCGGCTTCGCGTTCGGCCGGTTGTAGTCGATCACGACGGCCTGGTGGTACGGGCCGGCCTGCGCGATGGCCGACAGGTTCTCGTCCGTCGAGCGGCACGGGTCGGAGTAGTACTCGTTGTAGTGGCTCGCGCCCGGGGTGGCGCCCCAGCAGTCGCCGCTGTCGCGCAGCGTGCGGTACTTCAGCTTGGTACCGGGGTTGCCGAGGCCGAACGCCTCGGTGAGCGTGAAGGAGCCGGTCGGCGTCTTGCCGTCGCCTTCGCGCTTCTCGCCCGGCCGGGCGAAGGCTGTGGTTCCCGCGCGTCCGTCGGTGGCGCTGACCTTCTTCCAGGAGTTCCCCTGCTTCGCGCACTCGGTGACCACCACGTGGTTCGAGCCGTACGAGGAGGAGACCGCGAACACGACGTGCGAAGCCGACCCCGTGGGGTAATTCAGCTTGCCCTGGTTCGCGGCCGAGCACGGGTCGAAGGCCTGGGCCTGCGCGGCGGGCGCCAGGCCGGTGAGCGCGGCTCCACCCACGAGGGCGATCGACGCGAGAACGGCGGTTCGTTGTGGTTTCACGGGAACCCTTCAGCGTGTTTGCCGCCGACAAGCCTACGCACCGGGATTGTGGCGATCTAGGGTGTGGCCATGACGAATCTTCCGGAGCAGCGCGACCTGCGCATCTCCGACGCCGGGCGCGACCAGGTCCCGGCGATCCTTGCGCGAGGCGGGGCGGGACCTCGAGGAGCTCGACGAACGCCTCACGGCAGTCTACGCCGCCGCGACGCACGGCCATCTGGAGCCCATCGCCTCTGACCTGCCCGGATCCCCCATCGGTCCGACGGGACGGCCGGATACGAGATGCTCGGTGAAGGCGCCGGCGGGCGGCCGTTTCGCGGCGGCTCGCCCGCTTTCTCATCGCCGTCACCGAGCATTCGGTACGCGTCCTGCGCGGCTCACTCCGGAGAGCGGGCGTGCATCGGCAGCAGGAAGGCCGCGAGGAAGGTCAGGGCGAGCAGGCCCACCTCCACCCACAGCGTGATCTTCATGGTCTCGACGAACCCGCGGCGCAGCGCCGTACGACCGATCTCGGCGGCCGCCCGCTGCGCCGGGACGCCGGCCCCGCGCATCTCGCCCGCAGCACGGGCACACGACGCCGGGACGGCCGCGTAGTCCTTGGCGACCGCCCGGTCGTGACCGCAGTCCCGCAGGCCGGTCACCAGCCGGTCCCGCATCGGCCCCGAGACCCCGGCCGCGGCGAGCGTCTTGGGCGCCGTCGTGTCCGTGGCCGAGGCGACCTCCCCGCCGAGGATTCCGAAGAAGATCGTGCCGAGGACGGCGACTCCGAGCGCACCGCCGAACTGCTGGACGGCGGTGAGCGTGCCGGACGCCGAGCCGGTCTCGTGCGGCTCGACACCGGCCAGCACGGTGTCGAAGAACGGTGCCATCAGCAGGCCCATGCCGATGCCGGTGACCGTGAGCGCGGGGACGAACTGCCAGGGGCCGATCCCGGCGCCGGCCAGGGACAGGGTGAGGCCGACGCCCGCGATGCCGAGCGCCATGATGAACGTCCCGCCGTGGATGACGCGGCGGCCGAACCGCTGCACCGCCTGCGCCAGCCCGAACCCGATCACCACGCCGACCGACCACGGCACCATCGTCAGCCCGGCGCGCAGCGGGGAGTACCCCAGACCGATCTGCAGGAACAGGCTGAAGACCAGCGAGAACCCGGCCATGCCGGCGAAGAACACGGTGCCGACGATCAGCCCGCCCGTGAAGCCGCGCTTGTGGAAAAGGCTCGGGACGACGAGCGGATCGCCGCCCGCGCTCCGGGCGCGGGCCTCGTACCAGCCGAAGAGCCCGAACGCGGCGACCCCGGCGGCGATCATCGCGAAGATCCAGGCGGGCCAGCCGAGCTCCCGGCCCTGCACCAGCGGATAGACCACCAGGAGTGAGGCGACCGCAGCCAGCCCCACGCCGGCGAGGTCGAGTCGGGGCACCTGCGAGGACCGGGAACCGGGCAGGAACCGCAGCCCGCCGAGGACGGCCAGCAGCCCGAGTGGCAGGTTGATGAGGAAGATCATCCGCCAGCCGGTGCCGAAGAGGTCGGCGTCGATGAGCCAGCCGGCGAGGATCGGGCCGCCGACCGAGGACAGGCCCATCACCGGACCGAACATCCCGAACGCCTTGGACATCTCCTGCTCGGAGAACATCTCCTTGATCATGCCGAGCCCCTGCGGGAGCATGACCGCCCCGAAGAGGCCCTGCAGGCCGCGGAAGGTGATCAGTGTCTCCGGCGACTGGGCGAGCGCGCACAGCAGCGAGCCGACCGTGAAACCGAACGCGCCGATCACGAACATCCGCTTGCGGCCGGCGACGTCGCCCAGCCGTCCACCGGTGATCAGACCGACCGCCATCGCCAGCGTGTAGGCGGCGCCCAGCCACTGCACGGTGCTCGCGCTGCCGCCGAGGTCGGCGCGGATCGACGGCGCCGCGATGCTCGTGATCATGGCGTCGAGCATGTCCATGACCTCGGCGGCGAGGATGACGAACAGGGCGACCCATCGCCAGCGGTACACCAGCGGGGCGGCGCCCACCCGGGACGCGTCCGTCGCGGTCATGACTTCTCCGATCTCTGGCAGGTTAACTCGAATTGAGAGAAGATATATCGCGTAAGCATGGAGAGGTCAAGACATATCGCGTTTACTCGTACGCGCCCGGGACCGGGCAAGGGGCGAGCGGTTCAGCGCTCGCTCCGCCAGGTAGCGGCTCAGCGCTCCAGTTCGGCCAGGTGGGCGGCTGCCGCGTCGATGTCGTCCTCGGCGAACACGGCGATCTCGTTGCGCTCCAGCAGCGCGGTCGTCACGCCCTCGCCCGGCACCGTGGTGCCGTCGAAGGCGCCGTCGTAGATCCGCGCCACCCCGCAGGAGGGACTGCGCTCCTTGAGGATCGCCATCCGGACGCCATGCGCCCGTGCCTCGTCGAGCGCGTGCCACGCGCCCTTCAGGAAGTGCGCGGTGACGTCGCTGCCGTCAGGGGTCAGCACCCGGGCCCGGCCGTCCAGCACGTCCTCGCCGAGCCCGCCGTGGATCTCGGCGGGCTGCCTCGGCACGGGCAGTCCGCCGCGCACCTCCGGGCAGACCGGGACGAGGCGCCCCTCGGCCCGCCACCGCTCGAACACCCGGTCGTCGCTGCGCTTGCCGGTGCCGTCGTAGCGGACCGGCGTGCCCAGCAGACACGAGCTGACCAAGATGCGTTCCATCAGGCTCAGGGTAAGTCAACCCGGAAATACCCGGATGTGACGACGGTCTCATACCTGGGCGACGCCTGGGCATGCCAAGCTTCTGATCATGAGTTCGATGCAGGCGGACCTCCGGCGGGGACTCTCCTTCGTCCGCCCGGTCGGCAGGGCCCGCGAACGCGTCGTCGAGCCGGACCTGCCGTCCGCACGGGTCGTCCAGCTGCCCTGGCGCGGCGAGGTCATCGTGCGGGTCGTCGAGGGTCCCGCGCCCGTGCTCCTCCTGCACGGCTGGGCGCTCACCGCGGACGTCAACTTCTGCCACCTCATGCCACACCTGTCGCAGGGCATGGTGGCGATGGACCACCACGGTCACGGGCGAGGGCCGCGCCGGCCGGGGAGGTTCCGCATCGAGGCCGCGGCGGACGACCAGGCCGCACTGCTCGACGCGCTGGGCATCGACGAGGTCATCGTGTGCGGCTACTCCCTCGGCGGCCCGGTCGGCCTCGAACTCGCGCGCCGCCACCCCGACCGGGTCGCCGGGCTGGTGCTGCAGTCGACCGCGCTGCGCTTCGACAGCCCCGCCGACCGGGTGACCCGGCCGCTGCTGAAGGCCCTCCGGCCGCTGACCCGCTTCGACGTCGGCCGTACGACGCCGCTGCGTTACTTCAGCGACACGCGCAAGCGCAGCCGGCAGACGGCCCGGCTGTGGCCCTGGTTGCGCCGGGAGCTCGTACGGGCGCATCCCCGCGCGATCGTCGACACCATGCTGGCCGAGTACGAGTTCGACTTCCGGCCGCACGCGCCGCAGCTCGCCGGCCTGCCGACCGCCGTGGTCGTGACGGCGCGGGACCGTGCGGTGCCGCCCGGCGACCAGCGCGACATGGCCCGCCGGCTGGACGCCGAGGTGCTCGAGATCGACGACGACCACGACGTCTTCCTGGCCGACCCCGAGACGTACGTCGCCACGACGCTGGAGGCGATCCGGCGCGTCACCACGTGAGTGCCGCCTGGCTCACCACCGGACCGTGGTGTTCGTCAGGTACTCCGAGGTGAACTCCGTACGGTCGCCGCCGCGTGTGCCCGGCACGGGGAACAGCCGCGCGGACAGCGGCTTGCCCAGGCGTACGGCGAGTGCGGTGACGTCCAGCAGCAGCCGGGCGATGGCGTCGGCGGAGCTGTCGCCGGGCAGCGGCACGGTATCCAGGCCGGTGCCGCAGACGGAGGAGTACGCCAGCAGGTCGTGCAGGCCGATCCGGCCCTCCTCCCAGCGCCGGGCGAGGACCACGTCCTCCATGACCGGCAGCATCAGCCCGTTGTAGCCGCAGGTCGGCAGGGCGGTGCGCCGCAGTCCCGCGGTGAGCGCCGCGGCGACGGCGAGCGTGCCGGGCGCCCCGAACTCCCCGGTGATCTCCTCGAACGCCGCGCCGATGCTGTCCGCGCCATTCGGCGCAGGGGACAGGTCGATCCCGCGGAACTCGACGCCCAGCTCGGCGGCCACCCGTTCGGCGAGGCGAACGACCGGAGCGGCCTCCTCGGTGACGGCCGCGGTGAAACGCTCGCTCAGGCCGTCGAGGCCGCCCTTGACTGCGCCGACCGCGATGCTCGCACCTTGCAGGCCGACCGTCAGGTTCGCCGGCCCCTCGTGGTAGGCGGCGGGGAAGAACGGACTGCCCGGCGGGACGCACGCCAGCGCCGCGAACCGGAAGTTGCCGAAGCCCTCCTCCGTCTCGTTCGCCAGCCGCAGCATCGCCTCGGCCGCCAGCCGGGCCGCCGCCGTGTTGCCGTCGAGGCGGACGGTGCAGTTCAGGGCGTCGTTCCCGATCAGCAGGTCGGGGATCGCCTCGACCCCCGACGTCGCCGGACCGAGCGAGCAGTACGTCAGGCCTGCGGCGTCGAGCGCGGCCTGCAGGTCACGCGCGTACGCGACGGTCGGCGTCATGTCGTCGAAGACCGGTCGGGTCGACAGGCGGAGCGTCTGCACCTCGTATCCGGCGGCGCGGAAGGCCGCCTCCGCGCGGCGCAGCGCGTCGGCGCCCTTCGCGACGACGTCCGCGGACAGCGGGTGCGGCTCGGGCACCCCGAGGGTGAGCGTACGGATGGGGACCATGCTCAGATGATGTCAAAGAACCCGTCGGCCACCAGATCGGGCAGCACGGCGAGGGCCCGGTTCCGTACGATCCCGGCGTCGGCGCCGGTGAGCTGGGCGATCGCGTCGAGCAGCGGGCCGAGGGGCAGGTCGCCGTCGCAGGCCCCGGCCAGCGCGGCCTCGACGGTGCCGACCTGGGCCGCGCGGTGCAGCCCGTGCGTCTGCCGGAGCACGATCCGCTCGGGGTCCTCCGCGCCCGGCGGGCCGATCTGCTCCTGGACGACGCCGGAAGCGGTGCGCAGCGTGGTCGACGGGGTGAGGTGCGGCCGGGCGCGTACGACGTCCCGGACGTAGGCGCCCACGGGCTGGTCGACGGCGTGCCGCAGCTCCTCGACCCGTACGTCCTCGCCACCGGACTTGTGCAGAGTGATCCAGCCGAAGCCGACACCCGTGACCTTGTGCGCCTCGAAGTAGCCGAGCCAGGCGTCGTACCGGCGGAGGTACTCCGGCGAACCCACGTCGCACGAGTCGCGCAGCCACAGCTCGGCGTACTCCGCCGGGTCCTGGACGTCGCGCTCGGCCACCCAGCCGTCGACGCCCTCGATCCAGCCCGCGACGCGTTCGCGCCAGTCCTCGCCCTCGACGTGCAGCCAGTTGGCGAGCAGCTGGCACCAGCCGCCCGGCGCCAGGTGCGCGGGCGCCTCTCGGACCAGGCGCCGGCAGAGTTCGTCGCCCGGCAGCCCCGTCTCGCGGTACTCGAACCGCAGGTCCGGCGAGATGACGAACGGCGGGTTGGACACGATCAGGTCGAACGTCCGGCCCTCGACGGGCTCGAACAGCGAACCCTCCCGCAGCTCGGCGTCGATGCCGGACAGCGCGAAGCTGAGCCGGGCGAGGTCGAGGGCGCGCGGACTGACGTCGGTGGCGGTGACGCTCCGGGCCCGATCCGCGAGGTGGACCGCCTGCACGCCGGAGCCCGTCCCGAGGTCGAGCACGTCGCCCACCGGACCGCGGACGACGAGCTGCGCCAGGTTGCCGGACGCGCCGCCCTGGCCGACGACGTGGTCGGCGCGGAGCGGGGCACCGCCCGGACGGGCCTTCAGGTCGGAGACGATGTGGCCACGGGCCGAGGGCGGGTCGCCGACGCCGGACGCGGACTCGACCGGTTCGACGTGCAGCAGCGCGCGGACCTCACCGCCCGACCGCTCGACCAGGCCGAGGGCGGCCAGGTCGTCCACTGGCAGCGCCGACTCGGGCACGGGCACCTGCAGCCAGAACAGCCGGACGACGGCCTCCAGCGATGTGCCGCCGCGGGTGGCCCGCAGCGCGGGGACGATCTCATCACGGGCGAGCGCCGCGCCGGCCACCGGCCCGAGGAGGTGCCGCACTCCGGCGACGGTGTAGTCGGCGTGCTCGAAGAAGCCGCGCACGCGCGCGGCGGCGCCCTGATCGACGGTCATGTTCAGCCGAGGTACTTCACGAAGCCGTTGGCGAGGGCCTCGGCCATCCGCTGGCGTTCCTGCGGGCTCTTCATCTTCGCCGCGTCACCCGGGTTGCGCATGTTGCCCGCCTCGATGAACACCGCCGGTCGCGTCGAGACGTTGAGACCGCCGAGGTCGCTGCGGACGTCGACGCCGTTGTGGCCGAGGTAGGTGGAGTACGGGATGCCGGTGCCCTCGTGGTAGGCGTCGCGCAGGTCCTGACCGAGCTTGCGGGACGGCGCGATGATCGACTCGTTGTGGCCCTTGATCGGCGCCGGCTCGATGATGTGGAAGCCGTGCCCCTTCGCGGGCGCGCCGTCGCCGTGGATGGCCAGGACCGCGTCGGCGTGCGCCCGGTTGCCGATCCGGGCGCGCTCGTCGACGCACGGGCCGACGCCGGTGTCGTTGGGGCGGGTCAGGACGACCTTGGCGCCCTTCGCCCGCAGGATCTTGGCGAGGCGGGTGCCGACGTCCCAGTTGAACGCGTGCTCGGGGTAGCCGTCGTCGGTGGCGGTGCCGGTCGTGTTGCACGACTTCTTGCCGTTGTAGATGTCGACCAGCTTGTTGATGATCTCGGGATGCTTCGCGTTCCCACCGTTGTGTCCCGGATCGACCACGATGACCTTCCCGGCGAGGGAGCCCTGGGACCCGCCCGTCGGCGAGGGGGTTCCGGAGGAGGCCGGTGCGGGATGTGAGGCGGAGGACCTGGCCATCGGCGGAGCCGCCGACGCGCTCGGGGATCCTCCGGATCCGCAGGCGGTCAGCCCACCTGCGAGCACGGTCATGATCAGGGCGCTCAGCGCCCTGCCGGATCGAACCGTCGAACAACGCATTACGAACAGTGTGCCAAACCCTGATGGATGCCACGTCCCACTCCCCGAATCCGACGGCCCGGGACCCGTGTGAAAGTGGCCGTCGCCGCTCTCTCCGCGCTGAGTCGGGCGACGACGGCCACGCTCCTAGCGGCGTGTCTCCGTCCGGGTCAGCGCTCCTTGCCGAGCAGGGCGGCGAGCGCCCGCGCCTCGTCGGCGTCCAGACCGAGCACCACGCGGGGCCGTCCCCACGGATGGTCGATCGAATGGGCGACGTAACCGGCGACGGACTCCGTGACCTCCTCGATCAGCCCGCGCGCGTGCCGCCACTGCGACCAGGCGTGCTCGAGCTCACTCGCCGCGCGCTGCGCGGATGACACCAACTCCGGATCACGCACGATCGGCCCCCTGGCATTCCCACGGATCCACCCGTAAGCCGCCCGGCGGTCTCGGTGCCGCCCCGGCCATCCCCCCGAATCGGCCGGCGACGACTCCCGATGACTGACCGCCGGGCGGCGGTCACGCACCCATTAAGGCGGGCGCGCCCACCGCGGGCACGCGGTTCCGTGAGGCTTGACGACGGCCTTACCGATCGGAGACCAGCGGCATGGCGGGGGCCGCCCCGGGTAGATCAGCGATGCCGTACGTAGATCCCTACGGTCAGGCGGGGGCGGGGCCGGTGGTCGAGCGGATGACCAGGTGCGGCGTCACCAGGGTCTGCTGCGGCTGCCGGAACGGGTCCTCGATGCGCGCGCACAGGCGTTCGGCCGCCACGCGCCCCATGTCGCGGCGTGGCTGGTCGACGCTGGTCAGGGCGATGTGGCGGATCGCCGCCAGGTGGGTGTTGTCATAGCCGACGATCGAGATGTCGGAGGGCACGCGCAGGCCGCCTTCGTCGGCGGCGGACAGGACGCCGGTCGCGACGAGGTCGTTCGGAGCGAAGATGGCGGTGGGCGGCTCATCGTGGAGGAGCAGCTTGCGCGCGGCGCGGTAACCGCCCTCCTCGGTGAAGTCGCCCGGCTCCACGACGATCAGGTCCTCCAGGCCGTGCCGGCGCATCGCCGATTCGTACCCGGACCTGCGGTAGTGCGCCGTGGTGGAGGGAGCACCCTCGATGTGGGCGATCCGGCGATGGCCGAGCTCGACCAGGTGATCGACCGCCAGGCGCGCGCCGAGCTCGTCGTCGTCGACGACGATGTCCACGCCGTCGACGTCACGCTCGCCGACCATGACGACGGGGACGTTCTTCGCCGTCTCGGTCAGCGTGTCCGGCACGACGCTGAGGAGCACGAGCCCGTCGACGCGCATCTCCAGGAAGGCCTCGACGGCCTCGGCCTCGAACTGCGGGTCCCAGCGCCCACTGCCGACGAGCATTCGCAGACCCGCGCCGTGCAGACTCTCCTGCAACCCGTCGAGGAACTCGGCGAAGAACGGGTTGTGCAGGTCGGCGACGAGCGCGCCGATGAGGCGGGTACGCCCTTCGACCAGACTGCGGGCGACCGCGTTGGGCCGGTAGCCGAGCTCCCTGGCCGCCTTCAGCACCGCCTGCCGGCGAGCCTCGCTGACGTGCGGTGACCCGCGCATGACGAGCGAGACCAGCGACTTCGATACGCCGGCGCGCTCCGCCACGTTACGGATGGTCGGCTTTGCCGCCGGCACCTTGGGCACGGCCGCCTCCTGGCGTGGGTCCTCGGGCATGGAGCTCTCCTGTCCCAGCGACCGCCTGAATCAGGGACAGATACCGGCGGACCGCCGCAAGGGAGGAGATGCCATGATGCCCCCACATCGCCTTCGCCGTCCGTGACCGTCAGTAAGGGGCATGCCCGAGCGGCATTTCGGGCCGGTCACTACATCCCGCCCCTACGCTGACCAGCTATTGACGGAACCGGCGTGAGAAAGCTCGCTCCGATACGCTTCCACTGTGGGTGATCGCGCAACCGCGGACGAGCAGGCGGAGCGGCCCGGGCGTTCTTCCGGCGGACGACCCGGTCGGCGACGGCTCAGCGTCGACGAGCGCCGCGAGGAGCTGATCTCCGCTGCCCTGGAGCTGTTCGGCGATCGGCCTCCCGAGGAGATCTCGATCGACGACGTGGCCGACGCCGCGGGGGCCTCGCGCGCGCTGGTCTACCACTACTTCGGCGGCAAGCAGGAGCTCTACCTCGCCGCGCTGCACACCGCGGCCCGGCAGCTGGGCGAGTTGCTCGACCCGCCGGCCGAGGGCCGGGGGCTGGAGCGGCTGGCCGTGTCGCTGCACCGCTACTTCGACTTCGTCGAGCACTACGCCGCGGCCTTCGTCGCGCTGCTGCGGGGCGGCCCGGCGTACCGGAGTGGGGAGATCGGCGAGGTCATCGAGGGCATCCGCGACGTCGTGATGAGCCGCATCATCTCGACCATCGGAGTCGAACAGCCCGGCCCCATCCTGCGCATCACGCTGCGGTCGTGGATGGCCTCGGTCGAAACCGCCGGCCTCGACTGGCTCGAACACCGCGACATCCCCCGCGACGAACTCGAACGCCTTCTCATCGATCACCACGTGGTGCTCCTGGACGTCGCCGCCCGGCACGACCCGGAGGTGGCCGCGTTGTTCGACCGGCTGTCCCGGGAACCCCGCGCCACCTGATCCCCCCTCGCGCGAGAGCGCGGATGCCCCGCCCGGTCTCGGGCGGGGCATCCATCACCTGGAGTCCGTGCAACCCCCCGGCACGGTCCCGAGTCAACGGGACCGGTCGAACCTCACGGAAGCTCCCCGACCTTCCACGGGCGGCGGAACCCGCCACCTCGCGGCTCATGCGACACGCCCGGCGACCGCCGGGCGGTGCGCCCCCCAGTGTTGAACCGTCGCCGGCGGGTCCGTACCGGTCACCGACGACTGATCGGGGTCCTCCTCCGACTACTCCGAACGCTGCTGCGGGATCCCCCCCAGCAGAGCGCGGACCTCGGCCTCGCGGTAGCGCCGATGTCCTCCCAGCGTCCGGATTGACGTCAACTTCCCGGCCTTCGCCCAACGGGTGACGGTCTTGGGGTCGACGCGGAACATCGTCGCCACCTCTGCCGGCGTCAGCAGGGGCTCGGCCTCTGGCGTACGAGCTGACATTTGTGCGGCCTCTCCTCCGTGGACCGATGACAGCGATCCAGCGTTTGAACCTCGCGCGTGCCACTGATGTCTCTTATGGTCTGGATGGACCACTTTGACATCACAAGACGTAACCATGCCACCACTGAGCGCAACAGGCAAGTCCCTGATGGCAACTCTGTGATTTTTGGTGGTCGAGTCACGCTGCGTGATTCTAGCGACACGTATAGTCGCATCGCGCGGTGATTCGGCTAATTTTGCTCAGTTGGCGGATTCAAGGGCTCGTACAACCCGCCACCGGGTGGTCACGCGCTTGTGCATCGCGACCGCGACCTCGGCCTGTCCGGTCTCCAGCCCCATGATCGCCGCGGCGACCTCTCCCACCGACTCGTCCGCGCGCAACGCCTCGTCGTCCAGCAGGTGCACCAACCCGCCGTAATCGAGTTCCACGAGAGAGTGCGGGTGAAACTCCTCGAGCCAGCGGCCCACCGACTCGATGTCCCCGAAGTCCAGCCCGTCGCCCATCTGGCGCCGCAGGACGCCGCGCGCCCGCGCGACACGGCGGCGGGCCTGGGCCATCGGCGTCACGTAGATCAGGGTGCGGGTCGGCGTGGCGGTGGTGGGCCCACCGGCCCCGGGCTCCCCCTGCCCGCCGAGCACGAGCCAGCGCTCCTTGGCCACGAATGGCACGAACCAGGCGAGGGGCACCTGCCACGTGCTCGACAGGATGTGCGGGCTCAGCGACCCGGCCGCGCGCTTCCAGCTCTGGAACGCCTCGTCGACCTGCTCGGCGACGAGCGGCGGCATGAACAGGTCCGTCAGCCGGTCCGGCATCTCCGCCCGGAACCGGTCGAACGCCAGCCATGACCGCAGGCGAGTCTCCCACGGGCAGACGTACGTCACGCCTTCGACACGCCGTACGTACGCGTCACCGCTCTCACTCGTCGGCGCGACGATGGGCGGAACCGCGATCATCCGCCACAGCGCGCGAGTATGCTCGACGCCCAGCGCCCCGACCCGTCGCGGCCGCGTCTCCGACTCTGCGTACGCCGACCACCGGGAGCGCTCCGGCTCGGGGTAGGCGGCCAGCGGTTCGTAGACCCGGAGGTAGGCGGCGTAAGGCAACACGATCGCATCGTGACACGCCCGTACGGAAAACGCTCGTCGTCAGGGCCGCCGAGATCCTCCTGAGACCTCTTCCAGCGGCGATGCCGTGCCGCTGCCGGCACCGCAGTCCCGGGACGCCTACCCTGAACCTGTCGGACTCATGCCCCGGTGCCGGCGGCGGCCGTGTGATCCACGGTGGTGCCGTCGGCACCGGGTCGCTCATGCCTCACCCCGGCCATGGGCAGCAGCGTGTGCTCAGAGAGGAGCCACCACAGTGACGAAGGTCTTCGGCACGCCCCACGAACAGGTCGTCTTCTGCCACGACGAGACCAGCGGCCTCAAGGCGATCATCGCGATCTACTCGACCACGCTGGGTCCCGCACTCGGCGGCACCCGGTTCTACCCCTACGGTTCCGAAGACGAGGCCCTCTCCGACGTCCTCAACCTGTCCAAGGGCATGGCGTACAAGAACGCCCTGGCCGACCTGGACCTCGGTGGCGGCAAAGCGGTCATCATCGGCGATCCCGCCACGGAGAAGTCCGAAGCGCTGCTGCGGGCGTACGGCCGGTTCGTGCAGTCGCTGCGCGGCCGTTACTTCACGGCCTGTGACGTGGGCACGTTCTCCGAGGACATGGACGTCATCGCGCGCGAGTGCGACTACGTGACGGGCCGTACGGTCGCGCACGGCGGTGCCGGCGACTCCTCCATCCTGACCGCGTACGGGGTGTTCCAGGGCATGCGGGCGGCGGCCGAGCGCGTGTGGGGGTCCCCGACGCTGCGTGGCCGGCGCGTGGGTGTCGAGGGCGTCGGCAAGGTCGGGCGCCGGCTCGTCGAGCACCTCCGCGAGGACGGCGCCGACGTGGTGATCACCGACGTCGACGCGGCCGCCGTCGCCCGTGTACGGGAGCGGCACCCGGAGGTCGATGTGGTCGACGGCCACACGGGACTCATCGAGTCCGACATCGACGTGTACTCCCCCTGCGCGCTCGGCGCGGCCCTCGACGACGAGACCGTCGCCACGCTGCGCGCCAAGATCGTCTGCGGCGGGGCCAACAACCAGCTCGCCCACCCGGGCATCGAGAAGCAGCTCGACGACCGGGGCGTCCTCTACACGCCCGACTACGTCGTGAACTCCGGCGGCGTCATCCAGGTGGCCGACGAGGTCGAGGGATTCGACTTCGACCGGGCGAAGCAGAAGGCGAGCGGCATCTTCGAGACGACCCGGCGAATCTTCGCGATCGCCGCAGACGAGGGCGTACCGCCCGCGGTTGCGGCGGATCGACTCGCCGAGCGCCGGATGTCCGAAATCGGCCGCCTCCGGGGCATCCTGCTCAACCCCTGATCACCACACGCTGGGGATCTCTGCCCCGGCGATGGGGGCCGGACCGTCCACGGGACCGGTGGGCTAAGCTCTAGACCAGCCGCTGCCGTGCAGACGACGTACCGAGCTAGGCGCAAAACGGGTACGGTTGTATCCGTAGCCGGTGCGTGGCGTGACGTCGCGCCCGGTTGCGGATGCGTAAGCGAGCGTAAGTGGGGCCGATACGACGGGTCCCCGACCATCGAGGGGGTCGAGCCAATGGGGCGCGGCCGAGCCAAGGCCAAGCAGGTTAAGGTTGCTCGCCGGCTGAAGTACAACAGCGGCGGGACCGACCTGGATCGCCTGCGCGGCGAGCTGGGCGTCAACCAGAACTCGCAGGATGACCATGACCCCTACGACGACGACTCGTCGTACGAAGACCTCGCATCGCGCTATGCGGACTACGCCGAGGACTACGACGAGAAGAAGGACGGCACGGGTAAGAGCTGAGTGCCGTCCTGACGTCTGAGCCACCCGGTCGCCCGGCCGACCGAGGCCTGAGGGGTACGCCGGGGAGTACGACCGAAAAGCGTCCCCGCCAGAGGGCGGGGACGCTTTTCGCGCGTCCGCGCCGACCCGGTAGGCCCCCTCGGCCCGGGCAGCTACCTGGCCGGTTACCGAAATCATCACCCTCCGACGCCTCCCCATCACGCAGCGTCTCGGGTTAGGCTGACCTTACGGATCGGGCAGGCAGCCGTCACCAAGTGATCCCCGGTGCGGGGCCCCGGCGGCTCAGTTCGCTCCCGCCGCCTCGAGTGCCCGCCGGATCCCGGCTTCACGCGGGCCGAGATAGTACGGCCGAGGGTGCAACGCCGCCTCGTACGTGGCCTTGAGCGCGGCCGGGACCTCCCGCATGTACAGGGACGCCGTGACGCCCGCCGCGTACCGGGTGCTGTCGTCGCCAACGCCCCACACCTTGATGCCCGCGGCACGGCACAGGGTGAGGGCCCGGGGCAGGTGGAAGTTCTGGGTGACGACGATCGCCCGGTCCACGCCGAAGATCCGCTTGGCGCGGGCGCACGAATCCCAGGTGCTGAAGCCCGCGTAGTCAAGGACGATCCGGGTCTGCGGCACGCCCTCGGCGACCAGGACGTCGCGCATCACCGACGGTTCGTCGTAGTCCTTGCGGCTGTTGTCCCCGGTGACGAGCAGGACGCGGACCTTGCCTCGTCGGTACAGTTCCGCGCCGAGTTTCAGGCGTTCGAGGAGCATCGGGGTCGGCTGACCGGACAGGACGCCCGCACCCAGGACCATGCCGACGGTCACCTTGGGAGCGTGCGCCGGGTCGGTCCGGTAGCGGCCTGACTCGGCGTACATCCACCCGGCGGGAAGGAACAGTGCGTACCCGCCGAGCACGCCGAGGACGGCCAGCGGCGCCCTGCAGCGCCAGACGCCAATCCAGAATCGCCCCATACCGGTACAGACGCTGTGATCAGCCGCCGGGTTCGCCGCCGGACGGATCGGGTCAGATGAGTCGGGCCTGGCCCGTACCCTCGACGATCTCGCCCAGCACCCAGGCCGGCAGGCCGCGCTCGCCCGCCGTTCGCAGCGCGGCGTCGGCGTCGGACGCGGCGATGACGGCGGCCATGCCGACGCCCATGTTGAAGGTCTTATCCATCTCCGCCCGCGGCACCCGGCCGTACGCCTCTAGCAGGCCGAAGATCGGCGGCGGCTCCCAGGACGAGCGCTGCAGGACGGCGTCGCACCGCGGCGGCAGCGACCGGGCGAGATTCGCGGCGAGCCCGCCGCCGGTGATGTGGGCGAACGCGTGGACCTCGGCCGCGTCGATCAGCGCCAGGCAGTCCTTGGCGTAGATCCGGGTCGGGATGAGCAGCTCCTCACCCAGCGTCCGGGTCAGCTCAGCCGGCGTCTCCTCCAGCGACAATCCGCTCTCGCGCAGGATGTGCCGGACGAGGGAGTACCCGTTGGAGTGGATCCCGGACGAGGCGAGGCCGAGGACCACGTCACCGGGCCGGACCCGATGCGGGCCGAGCACCTTGGACGCCTCGACCGCGCCGGTGCCCGCTCCGGCCACGTCGAACTCGTCGGGCCCGAGCAGCCCCGGGTGCTCGGCGGTCTCGCCGCCCACGAGGGCGCAGCCCGCGAGCGCGCAGGCCTCCGCGATGCCGCCCACGATCGCGGCGATCCGCTCCGGGACGACCCGCCCGCAGGCGATGTAGTCGGTCATGAACAGCGGCTCGGCCCCGCACACGACGAGGTCGTCGATGACCATGCCGACCAGGTCGTGGCCGATCGTGTCGTACACGCCGAGGCGCCGCGCGAGGTCGACCTTGGTGCCGACGCCGTCGGTGGAGGTCGCGAGCAGCGGGCGCTCGAACCGCTTGAGCGCCGAGACGTCGAACAGCCCCGCGAACCCGCTGGCGTCCTCGACCACCTCGGGCCGGTGGGACGCCGCGACGCGGGACTTCATCAGCTCGACCGCGCGCTCACCGGCCGCGATGTCGACCCCGGCCGCGGCGTAGGACGTGCCGGCGGAGTCGTCGGTCACCGGCGGGCCTCTTCGAGCAGGTGCTTGCCGCGGGCGTCGTCGGCGACGTCGATCGGGTACTTGCCGTCGAAGCAGGCCCGGCAGAGCTTGTCCTTGTCGACGCGGGTCGCGGCCACCAGCTCGTCGAGGGAGATGTAGCCGAGCGAGTCGGCGCCGAGGGACTGCCGGATCTCCTCGACCGAGAGGTTGCCGGCGATCAGTTCCGCCCGGGTCGCGAAGTCGATGCCGTAGAAGCACGGCCAGGCCACGGGCGGGCTGGAGATGCGGACGTGCACCTCCTCGGCCCCGGCCTCCCGGAGCATCTTCACGATCGCCCGCTGGGTGTTGCCGCGCACGATCGAGTCGTCGACCACGATCAGGCGTTTCCCGGCGATCGCCTCGCGCAGCGGGTTCAGTTTGAGCCGGATGCCGAGCTGGCGGATCGTCTGCGACGGCTGGATGAACGTGCGGCCGACGTAGGAGTTCTTCACGAAGCCCTGGCCGTACGGGATGCCGGACTCCGGCGTCGGGATCACCAGGTCGGCCTCGACCGGGTGCTCCCGGGCGAGCCGGCGGCCGACCTCGACGCGGGTGGCATGGATGCTGCGGCCGGCGATCGAGGTGTCGGGGCGGGCGACGTAGACGTACTCGAACAGGCAGCCCTTCGGCTCGGCGACGGCGAACCGCGTTGACCGCACGCCCGCCTCGTCGATCGCGATCAGCTCGCCCGGCTCGACCTCGCGGACGAACGCCGCGCCGACGATGTCCAGCGCTGCCGTTTCGCTGGCCACCACCCACCCCCGCTCGAGCCGGCCGAGCACCAGCGGACGGACACCATGCGGGTCACGCGCGGCGTACAGGGTC
>JBJMIW010000340.1:0-6928 GCA_045806665.1 Actinoallomurus sp. | reverse complement strand
TTCAGGAACTCCGGACGGAAGTGCGAACGCAGCGCGCTCATGACGGCCTCACGGGCGTCGGGCTTGATCTCGCCCTCTTCCGTGACGCCGTCGAGCAGGAACGCCGAGCCGATGTTCGAGGTCATGATGAGCACCGTGTTGCGGAAGTCGACCGTACGGCCCTGGGCGTCGGTGAGCCGGCCGTCGTCGAGCACCTGCAGGAGCGTGTTGAAGACGTCGGTGTGGGCCTTCTCGATCTCGTCGAGCAGCACGACCGAGTACGGCTTGCGCCGGACGGCCTCGGTCAGCTGGCCGCCCTCCTCGAAGCCCACGTATCCGGGCGGGGCGCCGACCAGGCGGCTGACCGTGTGCCGCTCCTGGTACTCGCTCAGGTCGAGCCGGACCATGTTCTCCGCGGTGTCGAACAGGGCCTCGGCCAGCGCCTTGGCCAGCTCGGTCTTCCCGACCCCGGTCGGGCCGAGGAAGATGAACGAGCCGATCGGGCGGCGGGGGTCCTTGATCCCGGCACGCGCCCGGATGATCGCGTCGGTGACGGCCTGCACCGCCTCGTCCTGGCCGATGACGCGCTCGTGCAGGACCTCGTCCAGCCGGAGCAGTTTCTCCCGCTCGCCCTCCTTCAGGCGGTTGATCGGGATCCCGGTCCAGCGGGAGACGATGTCGGCGATCTCGTCCTCGGTCACGACCTCGCGCAGCAGCCGGTGCCCGCCCTGCTTGGTGGCCAGCCGCTCCTCCTCGGCCTGCAGCCTCCGCTCGAGTTCCGGCAGCAGGCCGTGCCGCAGCTCGGCGGCACGGTTCAGGTCGTAGTTCCGCTCGGCCTGCTCGGCCTCCCGGCGGACCCGCTCGATCTCCGACCGCAGCTCCTGGACCTTGCGCAGCGCCTGCCGTTCGGACTCCCACTGGGCCCGCATGGCGTCGGCCTCGGCCTTCAGGTCGGCGAGCTCCTTGCGCAGGTCCTCCAGGCGCGCCCGGCTGGCCGGATCCTCCTCCTTCTCCAGCGCCGCCACCTCGATCTCCAGCCGCATCACCCGCCGGGTGAGCTCGTCGAGCTCGGCGGGCATCGAGTCGATCTCGGTGCGCAGCTTCGCGGCCGCCTCGTCCACCAGGTCGATGGCCTTGTCCGGCAGGAACCGGTCGGAGATGTAGCGATGGCTGAGCGTGACCGCGGCGACGATCGCGGCGTCCTGGATCTTCACGCCGTGGAAGACCTCGAGGCGTTCGCGCAGGCCGCGGAGGATCGAGATGGCGTCCTCGACCGACGGCTCGTCGACCAGGACCGGCTGGAAGCGGCGTTCGAGGGCGGCGTCCTTCTCGATGTGCTTGCGGTACTCCTGGACCGTCGTCGCCCCGATCATGTGGAGCTCACCGCGGGCGAGCATCGGCTTGAGCATGTTGCCCGCGTCCATGGCGCCCTCGGCCGCCCCCGCGCCGACGACGGTGTGCAGCTCGTCGACGAACAGGAGGATCCGCCCTTCGGCGCTCTTGACCTCGCTCAGCACGGCGTTGAGGCGCTCCTCGAACTCCCCTCGGTACTTCGCGCCGGCCAAGAGCGAGCCCATGTCGAGCTGGAACACCGTCTTGTCGCGCAGCCCCTCGGGGACGTCGCCCTGGTCGATGCGCTGGGCGAGCCCCTCGACGATCGCCGTCTTGCCGACGCCCGGGTCACCGACGAGCACCGGGTTGTTCTTGGTCTTGCGGGACAGGATCTGGACGGTACGGCGGATCTCGCTGTCCCGGCCGATGACCGGGTCGAGCCTGCCGGCCTTCGCCTCGGCGACCAGGTCCCGGCCGTACTTCGTCAGCGCCTCATAGGCGGCCTCCGGCGTGGCCGAGGTCACCCGCTGGCTGCCGCGGATCTTGGTCAGTGCCTGGAGGAACTGATCCCGGCTCACCCCCTTGATCACTCCGTCCTCGATGAGCGCGAGGACCAGGTGCTCGACGGAGACGTACTCGTCCTTCAGCCGCTTGGCCTCCCGCTCGGCCACGTCGAGCAGGCGGGACAGCCGTTGCGTGATGTAGACCTGGCCGGGCGAGGCACCCGGACCGGTGACCTTGGGCCTTTTGTTGAGTTTGGCTTCCACCTCGGAGCGCAGGAGATCGATGTTCACGCCGGTCTGCTCGAGCAGCCGGGGCGCCAGCCCCTCCGGCTGGTCGAGCAGGGCGAGGAGGAGGTGCTCGGCGTCCACCTCGGTGTGCCCGAAGCGCAAGGCCTTGGTCTGCGCGTCGTGCAGGGCCTCCTGGGACTTCTCGGTCAGTCGGTTCGGGTCCATGATCGACCTCCGGAACGTTGGTGAGCACGATGTCTCTGGGCCGCCTCCAGGGCGGCGATGCGATCGAGCAGGTCGCACACCAGGCCGACCGCGGCGTAGTTGAGGGAGAAGCCGGCGCGGAGCCGCTGGACGCGCGCGATCGTGGCGAGCTGGTCCGGGGAGAACCACAGCCTGCCGGACGCGTCACGGTCGGCGTCGAGAATGCCCAGCGCGACGAGCCGGCGGGCCAGCTCGGGATGGACGTGGGCGTCGTGTGCGAATGTGTCCAGATCGAGGCGTACGGACCGTACGAGCGCGTAGGTGGGCATCGTCACCGCCTCCTCGGGTCGAACGACGACTTGGCGGCCAGCTCCTCGAAGAGCCGCCTCTCTTCGGCGCTGGGCTCGGGCGGGACCTTGATCTGGACCTCGGCGAACAGATCCCCGGGCCTGCCGCGCGGGTTGGGCAGGCCGCGGCCGCGCAGCCGTAGCCGCCTGCCGCACGAGGAGCCGGGCGGTACCTTGACCTTGGCCCCTCCGCCCGGCGTCTCGATCGGGGCGGTGGTGCCGAGCGCGGCCTCCCAGGGGGCGAGCGGGAGCCGTACGGTGATGTCGCGGCCGTCGACGCGGTACCGCGGGTCGGGCGCGATGCGCACGATCAGGTACAGATCTCCCGACTCGCCGCCGTCGCCGCCGCGGCCGCCCTGCCCGGCGAGCCGGATCCGCTGGCCGTCGGTGACACCTGCGGGAATGGTGACGTCGATGGTCCGGCCGTCGAGGCTGATCGTGCGGTGCCCGCCTCGGTACGCCTCCCCGAGGGTGATCTCGAGCTCGGCCTCCTGGTCGGCGCCGGGCATCGGCCCCCAGCCGAACCCGCCGGCGCGGCGCCCCTGCCCGGCGCGGCGACGAGGTCCGGCGCGTCCGCCGAAGATGCCTCCGAACAGGTCCTCCAGATCGGCCTCCTCGGCGCCCGCGCCGAAGCCGCCGAAACCACCGAAGCCCTCGAACCCGCCGGCCCCGGCGCCCGCGCGCGCCCGCCCGCCGCCGGCGCGGGCCCGCGCCCAGGTCTCCGGGTCGACGTCCGGCGGCACCCGCTTGAAGTCCTCGCCGAAGGCGTCATAGCGCTTGCGCTGCTCGGGGTCGGACAGGACGGCGTACGCCTCCGAGACCTCCTTGAAACGGTCCTCGGCTCCGGGGTCCTTGTTGACGTCGGGGTGGTACTTCCGGGCGAGCTTGCGGTACGCCCGCTGGATCTCGTCCTGGTCCGCCGTCCTCGGCACCCCCAGAGCCTCGTAGAAGTCACGGGCCGGTGCCATCGGCCTGCCGCCCCTTCGAGACCACGACCTGCGCCGGACGCAACTGGTTCTCGCCGTGGCCGTATCCGGGCCGGGTCACCTGCACGATCGTCCCCGCCGGGGCGTCGGCGTCGGGGACCGTGGCGACCGCCTCGTGCCGGGTCGGGTCGAACAGCCGCCCCGTGTCGTCCTGCCGTGGGTAGCCGAGCCGGGCGAGCAGCTCCAAGGCCTGGTCGCGGACCGCTCGTACGCCCTCGAGGAGGACGTCGGGATTCGCGCCGGCGTGCTCGATCGCCCGGTCGAGGTTGTCCACGACCGGCAACCACTCGGCGACGGTCCTGGCCCGCTCGCCGGAGCGCAGCCGCTCGGCGTCGCGGGCGGCCCGCTTGCGGTAGTTCTCGAGGTCCGCGAGCGCGCGCTTCCAACGGTCCTCCAGCTCGGCGAGCTTCGTCGCCAGGCCCGTGTCCTCTTCCGCCGGTGCTACCGGTTGTGCCGGTTCTTCCGGCCGCATGTCACTCATCGGTGGTGAACTCCGCGTCGATCACGTCCTCGTCGCCGCCCGCGGGCCCGCCTCCGGCGGGTCCGCCACCGGGACCGCCCGGACCTCCCGGTCCGCCAGGGCCGCCCGGCCCCGCACCGGGTCCGGCGCCGGCCGCTGTGCTCAGCCCGTAGTAGACCTGCTGGAGCTCGGCGGTCAGGGACCGGAGCCGCTCGAGCGGCGCCTCCTCCTTGATCGCCTGGCGCGCGTCGCCCACGAGCATCTCGGCCCGTGCCTTCTCGTGCGCCGGCGCGGCGTCCCCGAGCTCCTGGATCCGCTTCTCCACCTGGTAGGCGATCGAGTCCAGCGCGTTGCGGGCGTCGATCATCTCGCGCAGGCGTTCGTCCTCGGAGCGGTGCTCCTCGGCGTCCCGGACCATCCGCTCGATCTCGGACTGGTCCAGGTTGGTGGTCTCGCTGATGGTGACGGTCTGCTCGACGCCGGTGTCCTTGTCCCGCGCGGAGACGTTCAGGATCCCGTTGGCGTCGATGTCGAAGGTCACCTCGACCTGCGGCTGGCCGCGCGGGGCGGGCCGGATGTTCTCCAGCCGGAACCGCGCGAGGACCCGGTTGTCGGCGGCCCGTTCACGCTCGCCCTGCAGGACCACCACGTCCACCGCGGTCTGGTTGTCCTCGGCGGTGCTGAAGGTCTCCGTACGGCGGGCCGGGATCGTGGTGTTCTTCTCGATGATCTTGGTCATGACGCCGCCGAGCGTCTCCAGACCGAGCGACAGGGGAGTGACGTCGAGCAGGACGACGTCCTCGACCTCACCTTTGAGGACGCCGGACTGAGCGGCCGCGCCCAGCGCCACGACCTCGTCCGGGTTGACCGTCATGTTCGGGTCCTTGCCGCCGGTCAGCCGCCGTACGAGCTTCTGCACGGCCGGGATGCGGGTGGACCCGCCGACGAGGATGACCTCGTCGATGTCGTTCGCGGTGACCTTCGCGTCGGACATGGCCGTCTGCACCGGGCCCTTGGTGCGCTCGATGAGGTCGCCGGTGATCTGCTCGAAGGTCGAGCGCATCAGCGTGGTGTTCAGGTGCTTCGGGCCGGTCGCGTCCGCGGTGACGAACGGCAGGTTGACCGTCGTCTGGGTCACCGAGGACAGCTCGACCTTGGCCTTCTCCGCCGCCTCGAACAGGCGCTGCAGAGCCTGCGGATCCCGCCGCAGGTCGATCCCGGTGTCCCGCTGGAACTCGTCGGCGAGGTGGTCGACGATCCGACGGTCGAAGTCGTCACCGCCGAGGTGCCCGTCGCCGGCGGTCGCGAGGACCTCCACCACCCCTTCACCGATGGCGAGCAGGCTCACGTCGAAGGTCCCGCCGCCCAGGTCGAAGATGAGCACCGTCTCGTTCGCGCCCTTGTCCAGCCCGTAGGCGAGGGCGGCCGCGGTCGGCTCGTTGATGATCCGCAGGACCTCCAGGCCCGCGATCTTGCCGGCGTCCCTGGTGGCCTGACGCTGGGCGTCGTTGAAGTACGCGGGGACCGTGATGACCGCCTCGGTCACCCGCTCCCCGAGGAACTTGCCGGCGTCGTCGGCGAGCTTGCGCAGCACCAGCGCGGAGATCTCCTCCGGTGCGTACAGCTTGCCCCGGACGTCGAACCGGACCGCGCCGTCGGGGCCGGCCACCACGTCGAACGACACCGCGTGGATCTCGCTGGCCACCTCGTCGTACCGGCGGCCGATGAACCGTTTGGCCGAGTAGATCGTGCCCTTGGGGTTGAGGATCGCCTGCCGGCGCGCGAGCTGCCCGACCAGGCGCTCACCCTCTTCGGTGAAGGCGACCACCGACGGCGTCGTACGGGCTCCCTCGCTGCTCGGGATCACCGTGGGGTGGCCGTTCTCGGTCGTGGCGATCACGGAGTTCGTGGTGCCGAGGTCGATTCCGACTGCCTTAGCCATGCCTTCCTCCTGGACCGGTCCGACGGGCTCCCGGCCTTCGGCCGAACACCGGGACCGGCCGCATCGCTCAGTCCGAGATCTGTATCCGCCGTTGTCTGTCTGCCGCCGCCTTGGGGACCCGCAGGATGAGCACGCCCTCCGAGAGGCTCGCCTGCACGCCTTCGGGATCGATGTCGCCAGGTAGGTGCGCGCGAAGCTCGAACCGGCCGGTCCGCCGCTCCCGTCGGCGGAACAGGCGCCCCTCCCGCTCGGCGATCTCGCCGGAGACGACGAGTTCGCGGTCCTCCAGCTGGATGTCGATGTCGTCCTTGTGCGCACCGGGCAGCTCGGCCTCGATGATGTAGGCGTCGTCGGTCTCGTAGATGTCCGCGATCGGCACCCAGGGCAGCTCCTCCCCGAGGCCGCCCAACGCGCCATTGAGCAACTCGCCAATCTGGTCGTATATGTCGGCGACGTCTCCAGACCTGCCCGCCAGGGTGGCGCCGGGCTGGTGCCGGCGCGTCATCGGCAGTGCCATGCTTCGGACCTCCTGCTCGAAAGGTTCTTCACTCTCGAAGCTCGTCCTTCGCGCAGAACGCCACATCCTCCGTCTTGGTAAACATCGCGACCGGGCTCGTCACAGCGCGGCCATGACGCCTGGAGCAGGAGGCTTACAGCAGGAGGTCGAACACGCGGGCGACCCGCTCCCAGTGCTCGGTGTACGGGTTCTTCAGCTTGGTGTCGATCAGCTTGAAAGCACGGGCGAGCGCCACCGTCAGCCCGCCCGCGATCCCGGGCAGGGTTTGCTCGGTCTCCTCAGCGACCACCAGGTCCAGCGGAGGATGCTTGGCGAGCCGCTCGAGCAGGGGTCTGAGCTCGATCTCCTCATCCAGCTTGCGGAACTCGTGGATTCTCTCCTGAAGCCCCTTGGTGACGGGCAGATCATGTGGCTGGATGATGTCGCGGCC
>JBJMIW010000339.1:0-5656 GCA_045806665.1 Actinoallomurus sp. | reverse complement strand
CGGCCGAACTCCGCGATCTCCGTCGGACAGACGAAGGTGAAGTCCTTGGGCCAGAAGAACACGACGCGCCACTTGCCCTGGAGGAGACGCTGGGCGCGCGCCTGGTGGAGCGCACGACGCGACGGGTCCTGCTGACCCCTGCGGGCGAGCGCGTCGCGCGGCGTGCCGAGCGCGTGCTGGCCGAGCTCGACGGCCTGGTGCAGGAGGTCGCGGCGCCCCGCCGCCCCCTGAGCGGCCCACTGCAGGTCGGTGTGATCCCCACCGTGGCGCCATACCTGCTGCCGGCCGTGCTGCCGCGCCTCGCGCGCCGGTACGCCGACCTGCGGCTCGCCGTCCGGGAGCAGCAGACCAGGGTACTCGTGGAGGACCTGCGTGGTGGGCGGCTGGAGATCGCGATTCTGGCGCTCCCGGCCGACGAGGGGTTCGCCGAGCTCCCGCTGTACGACGAGGACTTCGTGCTCGTCGCGCCGGAGTCCTACGGTCTCGGCCCCGGACCCGTGGGCCGTGACGTGGTCCGCGACCTTGACGTGCTGCTGCTGAACGAGGGTCACTGCCTGCGGGATCAGGCGCTGGACATCTGCCGGGAGGCCGGGGCCAGGCCCGGCGACGCGACGTACGCCACGAGCCTGGCGACGCTCGTCCAGCTCGTCTCCGGCGGTCTCGGCGTCACGCTCGTGCCCGAGTCGGCGCTCTCCGTCGAGACCCGTCGCGGTGAGCGGCTCACCGTGACCCGGTTCGAGGACCCGGTGCCGTACCGGCGGATAGGAATGATCTATCGCCCGACGAGCCCGCGCGCCCAGGATTTCGCCTTGCTCGCCGAGGAGATCCGGACCTCCGTACGCGCGCGGCGCTGGCGGGTCCGGCTACAGGACGCGACCGGCGGCGCCGACCGGCCCGCATCCCGGCGGGCACCGGCTGAGGGTCGCGTCCCGGCGGCGCCGGATCAGGACGCGGTCGCGCGGTTCGGCCGCGAGGCCGAGATCACGGCGGGGCTCCAGCACCCGGGCATCACCGAGCACGACGGTCGGGCGCCGGCCCACCGGTTCGCGGCCGGCGGCCCGGCGTCAGCGGCGTCGCCGGAGGAGACGCCAGACGGTCCACAGCAGGGCCAGGGCGGCGGCCACTGGAGCGGCCCGCTTGAGGACGGCGGGCCCGGCGACCTCGAGCAGGTCGATCGGCTCCGCCTCCGGCCGGCGGGCCGGAGTCCTGGCGGCGGCTGCCGCCGCGGGCTCGGCGGGAGAGGTGTCCGCGGTGGGGCGTTCCTCGGCCGTGGGCTCGGCGGGAGAGGTCTGCGCGGCGCGGTGTTCCTCGGCGGTGGGCTCGGTGGGGAACCCGGTGGCGGCCCTGGCTTCGGCGGGCGTGCCGGTGTCGTCCTCGGTCTCCGTCGGAGCAGCGGTGGTGGCCTGGTCGGCGACCGCCTCCTCGGACGTGGCCGCGCTGGAGGCGTCCGCCTCGGCCCGCGCGTCGGCGGGCGCCCCCACAGCCCCCTTGGTCTCCGGTCCGCTCTCGGCCGGCGTCCCGGTGCCCTCCGTCTGTTCCGGCCCGCCGGCCAGTTCGGCGGCGAGGTTGTCGGCGAACCGGCCGATCAGCCTGCCGCCGACCTCGGCGAGGATGCCCCGGCCGAACTGCGCGGGGCGACCGGTGACGTTCAGCTTGGTGTGGACGGTGACCCGGGTCCGGCCGTCGTCCTCGTGCAACTGCGCCTGAATGGTGGCGGACGCGGTGCCCGGCCCGCGTGCCTCCTTGCCGGACGCCTCCATCGTCACCGCGTGGGCCTCCTCGTCGCGGGAGGCGATGCGGGCGGTGCCCCGGTAGGTGACCGTCATGGCGCCGAGACGTACCTTGAGGCGGCCGGTGAACTCGTCGGCGTCGGCGGCGTCCAGCGTCGCTCCCGGCATGCAGGGCGCGATCCGCTCGACGTCGAGCAGGACCTGCCACGCCTGGTCCACCGGCACCGGAACGGTGAACTCATGATCGAGTTCCATGCCTTGCCTCCTCGTGATCGGCGGTCTGCGAGTGACATTACGGCCGCATTCGCCGCATTCGCCACCGAATAGGCGAGGCGGTACGTGGTCGGGTTCCGGCAGGGGCCGCTCCGCTCACCCGAGGCGGTGCATACCCGAGGTGAGCGGAGCGACACCGACCGTGCTACACCGCGGCGGCCGTCGCGAGAGCGCGGCCGGTCAGGACCTGAGCGAGGTGCCGCCGGTACTCCGCAGACCCGTGCAGGTCGCTCGGCGGGTTGGTGCCGCCGGGGGCGTCCTTGGCCGCGGCCTGGAACGCATCGAGGGAGGCCGGGCCGTCCGCGACGGCCGTCTCGACGGCGTACGCGCGGACCGGCGTCGGACCCATGTTCGTCAGGCCGATCCGCGCTTCGGCGACCTCGCCGTCCGTCCGCCGGACGAGGCACGCGACCCCGACCACGGCCCAGGCCTGCGCCGTACGGTGAAACTTCTCGTAGTGGAAGCCCCAGCCGGTGTACTTCTTGGGCAGGCGTACGCCCAGGAGGATCTCGTCCGGCTCCAGCGCCGACGTCAGGTAGTCGGTGAAGAAGTCACGGACCGGGATCTCCCGCGCCGACGTGATGAAGACCCCGTCCATCGCGAGCACCACCGCGGGCAGGTCACCGGCCGGGTCGGCGTGCGCGAGGGAGCCGCCGATGGTTCCCCGGTGGCGGACGGCGGGGTCGGCGACGGTGGAAGTGGCCGCGGCGAGCAGCGGGACGTGGGCCTGGATGAGCGGGTCGCGGATCACCTCGTAGTGGGTGGTCATCGCCCCGACGAACAGGGACTCCCCGTCGTCGCGCACGCCGCGCAGCTCGGGCAGGCCGGAGACGTCGATGAGCACCTCGGGGTAGGCCAGGCGGAGCCGGAGCAGCGGCAGCAGGCTCTGCCCGCCCGCCAGGACCTTGCCCTCCTCGTCCGCCTCGCGCAGGGCCGCGACCGCGTCGCTCAACGAGGACGGCCGCAGGTAGTCGAAGGGCGCCGGGATCATGCCGCACCTCCCACGGATCCGAGGCCGCCGCCCGCGCCGGGTTCGGGTGCGCCTTCGGGTGGAGCCGATCCGCTCCGGGCGGCGCGCAGGGCCCGCCAGACCCGTTCGGGCGCGCAGGGCATCGGCACGTCGTCCACCCCGTACGGCCGGAGCGCGTCGACGATCGCGTTCACGACGGCCGGGGTCGAGGCGATCGTGCCGGCCTCGCCGACACCCTTGGTGCCCAGCGAGTTGGTCGTCGACGGACTCGTGGTGTGGTCGATGTCGAAGGAGATCGTGTCGGCCGCCGAGGGGATCAGGTAGTCGGCCATCGTGGTCGTCGTCAGGTTGCCGTCGGCGTCGTACACCGCCTCCTCGTACAGCGCCTGCGCGATGCCCTGCGCGAGGCCGCCGTGCACCTGCCCCTCCACGATCAGCGGGTTGACGACCTTCCCGACGTCGTCGACGGCGACGTACTTGCGGATCTTCACGAACCCGGTCTCGGTGTCGACCTCAACGGCGCACAGGTGCGTGCCGTGCGGGAAGGAGAAGTTGTCCGGGTCGTGCGTGGCCTCGGAGTCCAGGGACGGCTCGAACCCCTCGGGCAGGTCGTGCGCCGCGAACGCGGCGAGCGCCACCTCCTGGAGCGTACGGGCCTGGCCCGGCACGCCCTTCACCGAGAACGACCCGCCGGAGAACGCGATGTCGCCCTCGTCGGCCTCCAGCAGGTGCGCGGCCATGCGGCGGGCCTTGTCGATCACCTTGTCGCAGGCGTTGAACAGCGCGACCCCGCCGACCGCGAGGGAGCGCGAGCCGTACGTGTCCATGCCCTTCGGGGAGACGCTGGTGTCGCCGTGCAGCACGCGCACGTCCTCGAACGGCACGCCGAGCCGGTCCGCGGCGATCTGCGCCCAGGCGGTCTCGTGCCCCTGCCCGTGGGCCGAGGACCCGGTGACGACCTCGACCTTGCCGGACGGCAGCACCCGTACGGACGCGTGCTCCCAGCCGCCCGCGCCGTACGACAGAGAGCCCAGCACCCGCGACGGCGCGAGCCCGCACATCTCGGTGAAGGTCGATACGCCGATGCCCAGTTGGACGGGGTCGCCGCGGTCCCGCCGGTCGGCCTGTTCGGCGCGCAGCTTGTCGTACTCGAACAGCCGCACGGCCTTCTCGGTGGCGGCCTCGTAGTTGCCGGAGTCGTACGTCAGCCCGGCGATCGTGTCGTACGGGAACTCCTCGTGCCGGATCCAGTTCCGCCGGCGCACTTCGAGGGGGTCCAGGCCCAGCTCGTTGGCGAGCTCGTCCATCAGCCGCTCGATGCCGAACGTCGCCTCCGGGCGGCCCGCGCCGCGGTACGCGTCGGTCGGCGTCTTGTTCGTGAAGACGCCGGTGCAGGTGAAGGAGTACGCGTCCATCTTGTAGATGCCGTTGAACATGAACGCGCCGAGCAGCGGGATGCCGGGCGTGACCAGCATGAGGTAGGCGCCCATGTCGGCGAGCAGGTCGACCTTCAGGCCGCGGATCCGGCCGTCGCGGTCGGCGGCCAGGGAGAGCCGCTGGATCTGGTCGCGGCCGTGGTGGACGGCCATGTTGCCCTCACTGCGCGACTCGGTCCACTTGACCGGTCGGCTCAGACGCTTCGCCAGCAGCAGGCAGACGACCTCCTCGCCGTACACCTGCAGCTTCGAGCCGAACCCGCCGCCGACGTCCGGCGCGACCACGCGAAGCCTGTGCTCGGGAATGCCGGTGACCGTGGCGAGCATCAGCCGCAGGATGTGCGGGATCTGCGTGGACGACCACAGAGTGTAGTCGTCGCCGACGGCCGAGCAGACGACGGCACGGGGCTCCATCGCGGTCGGGATCAGCCGCTGCTGGACGTACCGGCGCTCGATCACCACGGGCGCGTCCCGGAACGCGGCGTCCAGCTCGCCGGCCTCGAAGACCCAGGTGTAGCTCTTGTTCGTGCCCTTGTCGGCGTGGACCAGGTCGGCGCCCTCCTCGACCGCGCGGTCCATGTCGACGACGGCCGGCAGCGGCTCGTAGTCGACGTCGACGGCCTCCAGCGCGTCGACGGCCGCGTACCGGTCCCGGGCGACGACGACCGCCACCGGCTCGCCGACGTACCGCACCTCGTCGACCGCGACCGGCGGGTGGTCGGGGAGCACCATGTCCTCGGTGACCGGCCACGCGCACGGCAGGCTGCCCTACTCGTCGGCGAGGTCGGCCCCGGTGAAGACCGCGACCACGCCGGGCCGCTCGCGCGCGGCCTCGGCGTCGATCCGGGTGATCCGGGCGTGGCTGATCGGGCTGCGCAGGAACGCCACGTGCAGCAGGCCGGGCAGCTGGAGGTTGTCGGTCCAGGTGGTGCGCCCGGTGATCAGCCGGGCGTCCTCCGTACGCCGGCGGGCCCGGCCGACCTCCGCCGTGGCGTCGGGTGTGCCGGGAGTGACCTGTTCGGCGACGGCCTCGGGGGCGATCTCGCTCATGCGGCCTCCTTCGTCGGAGGAGTGACCGGGCACGCTGTGCTTTCGATTCGCTCGCTCCGCTCGCTCATGAGCGCGCCTCCTCCGGCTGCTCGGCCTGCCGCATGTCGTTCGCGGCCCGGCGGACGGCGCGGTCGATGTTCTGGTAGCCGGTGCAGCGGCACAGGTTGCTCTGTAGAGCGTCGTGTATGTATTGTTTG
>JBJMIW010000338.1:0-11727 GCA_045806665.1 Actinoallomurus sp. | reverse complement strand
GTACGGCGGGCCAGCTCGACGAGTTCCGTCTCGTCCTCATCGAGCGGACGGGCTGATGGGGGGGTGAACACGCGATCTCCTCGGCTGACTGGGTCACGTCACCATGGCCCGGGCATGCGACCGACCGCAAGTGCGGTCTCCCACCCGGAGGGCACGATCGAGACGACGACCGCCGCTTCCCATCACTGTGCGAGCCGGGCTCCGCGGTCAGGGCCGAGCGGGAGCGCCGACGACGGGCACCAGGGGCGAGCGCGTCGGAAGACGACGGCCGTGGCCGGGGGGACCCGGCCACGGCCGTTCCGCTCCGGACGGATGCCGGCCCCGGGGGATGGAGGAGGGCGCGGCGGTCCGGGCGGGTCTGGGGACGTCAGTGCCGCGCGAGCGGAGGGGCGTCCTGGAAGGTGTGGTCGACGTCGACCCGGTCCAGCGCCTGAAGGTGGCGCCGCCGCGTGTACAGCACCGCGATGCCGATGAGGCAGCAGAGAGCGCCGACGTGGTACGGCATGCTCGGGTCGACGCGCTCACCGAGTTTGCTCGCGGCGTACGGCGCGGTGGCGCCGCCGAGCCAGCGCACGAAGTTGTACCCGGCCGAAGCCACCGGTCGCGGCGCGTCGGAGACCTCCATGGCCGCCTCGGTGAAGACCGTGTTGTTGATGCCGATCGGGACGCCGGTGAGGATGACGAAGACGATGATCCCGGTGTGCCCGGACAGGGCGATCGCGACCTGCAGGAGGAGCAGCACGGTCAGCGCGAGGTAGAGGACCCGGACCGATCCCATCCTGCGCTGCAGCAGCGGTGCGAGGAACACCGAGCAGAGGGCGAGGAGCACGCCCCAGCTGAAGAAGACCAGGCCGATGCCGTGCGCGTCCATGTGCAGGACGAACGGGGTGAAGGCGAGGATGGTGAAGAACGCGTAGTTGTAGAACAGCGCGGTGAACGCCGTGGTCGCCAGGCCGCCGTGGCCGAGCGCCCGGATCGGGTCGGACAGGCGCGTCTTGATGGCCGGCCTGGCGGTCGGCCGGAGCAGCGTCGCGATCAGGACGAACCCGATCGCCATCAGCGCCGCGGTGCCGAAGAACGGGTACCTCCAGTGCCAGCCGCCGAGGACGGCGCCGAGCAGAGGGCCGGTCGAGATGCCGAGCCCGAGCGCGGCCTCGTACAGGATGATCGCCGATTCGGCACCGCCGCTGGCCGCGCCGACGATGACGGCGAGCGCGGTCGCCACGAACATCGCGTTGCCGAGGCCCCAGCCGGCGCGGAAGCCGACGAGTTCGCCCACCGAACCGGACGTCCCGGACAGCGCCGCGAAGACGACGACCAGTGCGAGGCCGATGAGCAGGGTCTTCTTGCCGCCGATGCGGCTGGAGACGAACCCGGTGACGAGCATGGCGACCGCGGTGATCAGGAAGTAGCTGGTGAACAGCAGGGACACCTGGCTCGGCGTCGCCTTCAGCCCTTTCGCGATCGCCGGGAGGATGGGATCGACCAGGCCGATGCCCATGAAGGCCACCACGGCGGCGAAGGCGGTCGCCCACACGGACAGCGGCTGACGGAGAAGTCCTCCCGGGTGACGGGAGTCGGGGGATTCAGCGCCCATTGAGGTGAAGGTCCTCCTCAGGAGTCGGCGAAGAGCTTGTCGAGAGCGGGCAGGGCGGCCTCGATCGCCGCGCGCTCGTCCTCGCTCAGCGCGCGCAGTCGTTCGGCGAGGTGGTCGATGCGCCGCTCGCGGGCCCGCAGCAGTCTCTCCCCGCCTGCCGGGGTGAGTTCGACGGTCACCACCCGCGCGTCGTCGGCCTGCCCGCCTCGCACGACGAGTCCGTCACGCAGGAGACGCCCGACCTGCCGGGTCATCGTGGGCAGCCGTACGCCGTGCTCGGCCGCGAGATCGGACATCCGGCGCGGCCCGGCCTCGAGCGAGCCCAGGACGGCCATCTGCTGGGTCGTGATCGGTTGCCCCAGACCCACCCGTCGCAGCATGAGAACGAGGTCACGGAGCTGACGGTTGATGTGCTCGGCGAGCGTCCGCGGGTCGGTCATCGCCACCTCTCTTATTAGCCAAACTAACTTAGCGTGGCTAAGTGTAGGAACGTCCGTGCTGCCATGGACATTCCCACCGGAGGAGCGCGCCGCGCCGTCAGGACAAGGGGTCAGCCGGGACGAGGCCGGGCAGCAGGACCGGCAGCTCCCGGAGCCCGCGCTCCGTCACCCGGAGGTCGCGGGTGCCGCTGACCGGCTCGACGAGACCCCGCGCGACGAAGGCGTCGAGGACCGCCTTGCCGAGCATGCCGCCCAGATGCGGCAGCCGCCGGGTCCGGTCGAGGCAGGCCGTGGCGAGTTTGCGGCGGCCGGGCCGTACCGCGTCCGGATCGACGCCGAGCTCGACGAACGCGGACAGGTCCGGGTCGTGTGAGGTCACCGCTCCGGTCGCCGTCGGGCTGTGCCGCCTGTTGTGGGGACGAGGGATCTCGGCGCTCGGGGACGGCCTGTGGTTCACGATCTGGGCGCTCTACTTCACCCGGGTCCTGCATCTGGCCCCGTCGATCGTCGGCGCCGGCATGGCCGTAGCCGCCGGAGCGGGGCTGGCCGCGGCCGTTCCACTGGGCGCCCTGGCCGACCGGTTCAGCCCCCGGGCCATTCTGATCATCGTCACGGCCGTGCGCGGGACCGCCATGGCCGCCTACCTTCTGGTCCACGGCAGCCGGGGCTTCCTCGTGGTCACGGTGGTGTTCGTGGCGCTCGCCAACGGCGGCACCGCCGTGCGAACGGCGCTCGTCACGGCACTCGTGCCGGGCAACGACGCGCTGTGAGCCGGTGGGCGTGGTCGGGGACGGCCGCCGTCATGACGGCCAGGGCGCCGAAGCTCACCGCGTTACCGGCGATGACCAGGACGTACGCTCCGGGACGCGACCGTGATCGCCGCCGGGCTGTTCCACCTCGCCGGCGAGCTCGGGTACGTCGCGTCCACCTGGGGACTGTCGGTGTCCCTCATGCGGGGGGAGGCCAAGGGCGCCTACCAGGGGGTGAACGAGGCGGCCACCGCGACCGTCCAGATCCTCGCGCCCGCCGTCTTCACCTCGGCGCTGGGTGCCTTCGGCGCCGGTGGATGGCTTCTGGTGGCCGCCGTCTTCCTCGCCGTGGCCGCCCGGCTCCCCCTACTGGCCCGTCATGCCCTCCGCACCAGAGGACGGCCGTGAGTGTCGTCGGGCCGACGCCACCGGTCATGGCGAGATAGGCGTTAGGTCCACCAGGAGGAACAACGCCCCGCCGAGTGCGCAGCGCAGGTCCCGGGACTCCAGCAGTGTTCCGACGATCTCCGAGCCGTGCCCGGTGCGATAGGCCGGCGGGTATGCCCACAGCAGGCGTCGGTACCAGGACTCCAGAGCGCGACCAGTCGCGGTCCGGCGCGGGCCGGGCTCGTTCATGGCAGCACCGGCCCCGGCCGACCGAACACGATCCTGGCGGCTCGTGCCATGCGCTTCGCCTCCTCGGTGACGGCCTCGGCGCCGTCCTCGGTGATCCGGTAGTAGCGGCGGGGCCGCCCGCCGACGGTCTCCTCGCGGTCCACGGCGATCAGGCCGGCCCCGGCCAGCCGGTCGAGCGCGCCGTACAGGGTGCCGACCGCCGGCCGTACCCGGCCGCCGGACTGCTCCTGGGCACGCTTGATGATCGCGTACCCGTGCAGGGGACCATCGAGGAGCGCCGCCAGGATGAAGTAGGTGGGTTCGCTCATCGACCTCATGGCACCGAACCATATATCGGAAGGCGAAGTATTGGCTAGGCTTCCGCCATGGCCTTGGAGACCTCACCGGAGTCACCCACCCCGGTCCGCACCGTCCTGCAACTCGTCGGCGGCTGGATCGCCAAGCTGGGCCGCATCTGGGTCGAGGGTCAGATCACCGAACTGAACCGCCGCGCCGGCACGGTGTACTTCACGCTGCGCGACCCGGTGGCCAACGTCTCGGTGCGGGTGGTGTGCCCACGCGCCGTGTGCGACAACGCCGGCCCCGCCGTGGTCGACGGCGCGCGGGTCATCGTGCACGCCAAGCCGGACTTCTACATCAACCGGGGTTCGTTCGCGCTGTCGGCGTTCGAGATCCGGCCCGTGGGCGTCGGCGAACTGCTGGCCCGGCTAGAGCGCCTGAAGCAGCTCCTCGCCGCCGAAGGGGTGTTCAACGCCGAGCGCAAGCGACCGCTGCCGTTCCTGCCCGGCACGATCGGGCTGATCTGCGGCCGCGACTCCGCCGCCGAACGCGACGTGCTGGAGAACGCCCGGCGCCGCTGGCCCGCCGTCCGGTTCGCGGTGGAGAACACCGCGGTGCAGGGGTCCTACGCGGTGAGCGAGATCATGGACGCATTGCACCGGCTGGACGCCGCTCCCGACGTCGACGTGATCGTCATTGCCCGTGGTGGCGGATCCCTCGAGGACCTGCTGCCGTTCTCCGACGAGGCGCTGGTCCGCGCGGTGGCCGCCGCCCGTACCCCCATCGTCTCCGCAATCGGCCACGAGCAGGACACTCCCCTGCTCGACTACGTCGCCGACGTACGCGCCTCCACCCCGACGGACGCGGCCAAGAAGACCGTGCCGGACGTCCGCGAGCAGCTCGCGCTGATCGGCCAGCTGCGCGACCGGGGGCGTCGCTGCCTGTCCGGACGGGTCGAACGCGAGGTCCAGTGGCTCGCGGGGATCCGCTCGCGGCCCGCACTCGCCGATCCGGCCCGGGAGATCGAGCGGCAGGCGGAGGGCGTCGCGACCCTGCGCGACCGGTCCCGGCGGTGCCTGGCAACGGCCCTCGACCGGGCAGGGGACGGCCTGTCCCATACCCGCGCACGGCTCGTCGCCCTCTCCCCCGCGGCCACCCTCGAACGCGGCTACGCGATCGCGCAACGCCCCGACGAGTCCGTCGTGCGGGCGGCGGCGGACGTCCGCAAGGACGACGAGCTGCTGGTCCGGTTCAAGGACGGCCGGATCACGGTGCGCGTCGACGCGGTCTGACGCCCGCCGCCTTCCAGTAACCGAATGCGCAACCGTCACATCGGTCGCAAAGATAGGGTCTTGCCCCTGAATCCCCTCTCTTCGGGCCCATCGGGGACACCGGCATGCGCCCGACATCGCGTGAAGGACGTCCGTTGACCCAACCTCCGCCGTACCCCCAGCCCTCCCCCGACCCCTACGGCCGGCAGCCGTACCAGGGCGGCCCGCAGGGATACCAGCAGCCGTACGCGGCCCCGCAGCAGTACCAGCAGGGCTATCAGGCGCCGCAGGGGTACCCGCCCGCGCAGGGACAGCCGGCGGGCTACCCCCAGCCGTACCCGGGCGACCAGGGCTACCAGGGACAGCAGCCCGCCTACCAGGCGTACCAGGGACAGCCGGCGGCGTATCAGGCAGCGCCCGCGCAGGCGTACCCGGGACCCATGGCGGCACCGGGTGTGCCGGGCGGCCTGACCTGCCGCGTCTGCGGCAGTGGGCCCGCGGCGAAGGCCACGTTCCGCGGAGTCGTCGGCGCCGTCATCATGCACACCATCTGGACGGCCACCGGGCCGTTCTGCCGCGACTGCGGCCTGGCGACGTTCCGCAAGCAGACGGCCAAGACGCTGGCCGGCGGCTGGTGCAGCATCGGCGCACTCGTGCTGACCCCGTTCTTCCTGCTCTTCAATGTGATCGCCCGCGGCAAGGTGGCCAACCTGTCCGCCCCGCAGCCGACCGTCAGCGGCGGCCCGATGCCCCTGGACCCCGGCCCGCCGGTGTTCCAGCGGCCGACCGCCTACATCTATCCGGTGATCTTCGTGCTGTTCTGGATGCTCGTGATCATCGGGAACCTGTCCGGCTCTTAGCGTTTGAGGCTGAGCGTGGGGTCGGGGTGCTCGGAGAAGCCGAGGGATCGGTAGAGCGGCTCGCCGTCCGGGCTGGCGTTCAGGTCGACCCGCCGGACGCCCTGATCGGTGAACCAGCCGAGCAACACTTCCATGATCGAACGGCTGTGGCCGTGCCGCCGGTGGGCCGGGTCGGTGACCACGCCGAACACGTGCCCCACGAGGCCCCTGGGGTTGTACGGGCTGGGCAGCCGCCGGTCGATGGCGCCGATGCCGCAGGCCGCCAGGCCGGTGTCCCCGTCGACGACAAGGGTGTGCACCGTGTCGTCGGTGAGCCGTTCCCGCAGCGCGTCGGCGCACGCCCGCCGCCACTCGTCCCCGGGAGGCGGCGCGCCCCAGCCCGTCTCGCTCAGGCCGCCGAACAGCAGCGCCCTGAGCCGCAGGAGCTCGGGGATGTCGGCGTCGGTGGCGGGGCGTACGAGGCTCATGACGATCATCGTAGTCGCGCTGAGCCGGGGCGCACCGGGCCGCGATGGGCGAGAGGATCGCGCGCTGCCTTTAGGGTTGGAGCGTGGCGGACGAGAAACCGGAGCTGTCCTACGAGCAGGCGCGCGACGAGCTGACGGATGTCGTGCGGCGACTTGAAGCGGGCGGGCTCACGCTCGAGGAGTCCCTGGCGCTGTGGGAACGCGGCGAGAGACTCGCCGGGATCTGCGAGGAGTGGCTCGAGGGCGCCCGGGCCAGGCTCGCCGCGGCGATGGTGGAGCGCGCCGAGCCCACGGAGCGGGCGGAGGGCGCCCCCTTCTGACCCGGGGATCAGCCCACGGCTCGGGCCCCCGCGCTGAGCCCCCGTGCTGAGCCCCCGCGCTCGGTCCGCGGCGCCGGCTCAGTTCGCCGTGCCGAGCCAGCGGGCGATCGCCGCGGCGCGCGTCCGCCGAGTTTGGCGTAGATCCGGCTGACGTGGTTCTTGACGGTCTTCTCGGACAGGACGAGTTCGTGAGGGACCGGTCCTGGCAGGCGGTCTGGTTCCGGTAGACGAGCCAGCCTCCACCGCCGAGTGCCAGGCCGACGACCAGGGCGACGGCAGCCGCCGTGCTCGTGCGTTCGCGCTCGCTCACCGACGAGAGGGCCGCGCCCGGGGATTCCGGCGGCGCGTCATGGTCTGCGAAGGACGAGTCCACCGTTGTACGTCTCCATGGGGAGGCGTGTGCCCGCATCGCATGCCGCTTACGCGACGATCAGTGAGGCCCCAGTAACTTACCGGAGATCGCCCGGCTATTAGGGCGTTACGGACATCCTCGGCGATGTCTTCGGCCGGGGCCGAAGTGAGCCCGCCAGCGTGGCCAGTTCTTCGTACGAGGCCGTACCGGTCACGATGAGCGTGACGCCGGACAGCCGCCGCACCAGCGACCGCTGGTTCTTGTCCTTGCGGAACGTCTTGTCCCACGCGGCCCCGGCCACCTGGAGGGAGCCGTCCGGCCTGCCCTGGCTCGTCATGCGGGAGACGAAGCCTCCGCTGCCGTCCGGCCGTTCGTCGCTCTCCTCCAGCGCGGCGTACTGCTTGGCCGGCGTGTAGTACCCGAGATGCCAGTCGACCGGGCCGTTCGCCCGGCCGTTCAGCCGCGAACTGGTGGGATACCACTTCGGGTCGAGCCCCTGAGGCGCCTGCACGGTGAACGGCGCGATCGCCACCAGGCCGTTCAGGTCGGCCTGGTAGTTCACCTGCGGCGTGGCGTTCGGGTTGCGCCGGGGAGTGACCAGCAGGACGAACCCGACGACCACCAGGCAGGAGAGCATCGCCATCGCGAACCCCGGAACCCCGGACATCAGACGCCGGTAGACCGACGGGGACACGACGATCGGGCCGTCCGCCGTCGGCGCGGGGCCGTCCGTACCGGTGGACGGGGCGCCGGACACCTTCACGGACTGTGTGCCGGACGCCTCCGGGGACACCGCGTCGCTCACCGGCGACTCGGCCGCCTCACGGCTTTCGTTCACGCCGGCTCTCCAGACCCGAGATGATCGCCAGCACGTCGTCGGCCAGCCGCCGCGAGGCCTCCTCGTCCTCCGACAGCGCAACCTCCGAGACGGCACCGGACACGGCCCCGGTCAGCACGACCACGAGGGCCTCGTCGACGTCGCCGTCACCGGCGTCGAACAGCGCGGCGTTGCGCCGCGCCCAGGTGCGCAGCCGGTCGCGCAGCACGCGGTCGAAGCCGGGCGGACCGTCGCCGGACACGAACAGGCGGGACAGGTCCGGCTCGGCCAGGCAGCCGTCGAGGTAGGCACGCGCCCCCGCGATGAACAGCCGCATGGGGTCGGACTCGCCGAGGTCGCGGGCCCGGTGGACGGCCTCCCGCGTGCGCTCCTGCTGGCGGCCCTGGAACTCGCCGAAGAGCGTCAGGTAGAGATCGGCCTTGCCGCTGAAGTGGTGGTAGAGGCTGCCGACGCTGGCCCCCGCCTTGGCGACGATGTCGGTGACCGCCGCCTGGGCGAACCCGGCCTCGGAGAACACCGTGCGGGCGGCCGACAGCAGCGCGCTCCGCGTGGCGGCACCGCGATCCGACACGCGCGAAACCGGTTCGACGCTCACTGGCGCGCTCCTCGTGGGGTGGGAGGCACGTCGCACACGCGCCCCGCGGCCGGCCCGCCGGCCCGCGGCTGCCGCTCGTCGGCCTGCCACTCGATGTCGCTGCTCATGACGGCCCTAGATTACGCCCTGTCTGCTCGGAAATACGATCGAAGGAGACCTGCCGGCTCACCCGTCAGGTAAAGCCCGCCAGGAAAGGCCCGTATCGCCATGACCGAAGAAACGACCGTATCGTCCCCACTGACCACGGAGGCGCACGCCCCGGATCGCAACCTCGCCCTGGAACTGGTACGCGTGACGGAGGCGGCGGCGATGGCCGCTGCCCGATGGGTCGGCCGTGGCGACAAGAACGGCGCCGACGGGGCCGCCGTGAACGCCATGCGCCAGCTGATCAACACGGTGTCGATGAACGGCGTGGTGGTGATCGGCGAGGGTGAGAAGGATCATGCGCCGATGCTCTACAACGGCGAGCAGGTCGGGGACGGCAGCGGTGCCGACTGTGACGTGGCCGTCGACCCGATCGACGGGACGCGGTTGACGGCGCTGGGACAGAGCAACGCCATCGCCGTGATCGCGGTCAGTCCCCGGGGCACGATGTACGACCCGTCCGCGGTGTTCTACATGGAGAAGCTCGCGACCGGGCCCGAGGCGGCCGACGCGGTGAACATCGACGCCCCCGTGGCCGACAACATCCGCGCCGTCGCGCGGGCCAAGGGCTGCTCGGCGGGTGACGTCACCGTGGTGATCCTCGACCGGCCGCGGCATGAGGGGATCGTGAAGGAGATCCGTGAGGCGGGCGCGCGCATCAAGTTCATCACCGACGGTGACGTGGCCGGTGCGATCATGGCCGCCCGTGAGGGCACCGGCATCGACCTGATGCTCGGCATCGGCGGCACCCCGGAGGGCATCATCGCCGCCTGTGCGATCAAATCCCTCGGCGGCATCCTCCAGGGCAAACTGTGGCCGAAGGACGACGCGGAGCGGCAGAAGGCGATCGACGCCGGCCATGACCTGTCGCGGGTGCTCACGACGGACGACCTGGTGACCTCCGACGACGTGTTCTTCGCCGCGACCGGCATCACCGACGGCGAGCTGGTCGGCGGCGTGCGGTACGGCAAGGGGATCACGTCCACGCACTCGCTGGTCATGCGCTCGCGCAGCGGGACGATCCGCCGGATCCACAGCGAGCACAAGCTGTCCAAGCTGCGCGCCTACTCCGCGATCGACTTCGACGCGGCCTCCTGACGCGGCGGAGCGGGGGCCGCCCATGACGGCCTCCGCTCCAGCCGTGGCCCCTACTTCACCGAGCCGGCAGTGAGGCCGCCCATGAGGTAGCGCTCGATGAAGACGAACAGGAAGACCACCGGCACGATCGCGATCAGCGAGGTCGCGAAGAGGTACTGCCAGTGCTGCTGGTACGACGTGACGAATCCGGGGACGGCCACGGTCAGCGGCTGGCGGTCGGGAGACGACGTGATCGTCAGGGCGACGACGTACTCGTTCCACGCCCCGATGAACGTGTAGATCACCGCGGTCACCAGGCCGGGCAGGGACAGCGGCAGCGTCACCCGGGTCAGCGCCTTGATCTTGCCCGCCCCATCCAGGTAGGCGGCCTCCTCCAGCGCCTTCGGAATGCTGGAGAAGTACCCGTGCAGGATCCACACGCAGAACGGGAGGTTGAAGGCGGCGTTGACCAGGATCAATCCGAGGAGCGTGTCGGTCAGGTTGAGCGCCACCATCTCGCGGTAGATGCCGATCACCAGGGCCGTCGGCGCGAACATCTGGGTGACGAGCACCAGCAGCAGGAACGCGCCACGCCCGCGGAACCGGTGGCGCGCCGTGTAGTACGCCGCCGGCAGCGACACCAGCAGTGCGATCAACGTCGCCACGGCGGCGACGATGAGCGACACCTGCATGTTCTTCCAGATCGGCGCCGCCTTCCACACGTTGACGAAGTTGGCGAAGTCCCAGTGCTTCGGCAGGAAGGTGGTCGGCGACTTGGTCAGCTCGCGGTCGGGTTTGAGCGCGGTCAGCGCCATCTCCAGGTACGGCGCGATGAAGACGAACGCGACGAGGTAGCCGACACCGGCGAGGATCGCGACCTTGGCCCGGCGGACCAACTTGGACCAGTCGAACCCGGCCGGCCCCGGCCGGCCTTTCGGGCGCGGCGTGCTCAGGCTGCTCATGCTTGTGCCTCCCCGCGCCAGCCGACGACCCGCAGATACATCAGCACCAGGATCAGGATCAGTGCGAAGTTCACGACCGCCATCGCGGCGGACTCCCCGACGTCACCGGTCCCGGTGAAGGCGAGCTTGTACATGAAGGTCGTGCTGGTGTCGGTCTTGCTCCCCGGCCCGCCCCCGGTCATCGCGTAGATGATCGGGAAGGAGTTGAAGACGTTGATCACGTTGATGATCGCCGCGACCAGCAGGGACGGCCGCAACAGCGGCAGCGTGATGCGGAAGTATGTCCGCGCCCGGCCGGCGCCGTCGACGCGGGCCGCCTCATAGACGTCCTCCGGAATGGTCTGCAGGCCGGCCAGGATGACGAACGAGGTGAACGGCAGCGAGACGAAGACCGCCACCCACATCATCCACATCAGCGCCTGGGTGGGGTGCGACAGCCAGTTCACCGGCTGATCGATGAGCCCCACGCCCTGGAGGACCTTGTTCACGACGCCGTAGTAGTAGTTGAGCATCCACTTCCACGTGAGCGCGGTCATCAGCACCGACGCGGCCCAGGGCACGATGACCGCCCAGCGCACCACGCGCCGCCCCGGGAAGCGGGCGTTCAGCAGCTGCCCGAGCGCCAGCGACACCACGATCGTCACCAGGACGACGCCGACCACCCACACGACGGTACGCAGCAGAACGCTGACGAGGTCCGACTCGTGGAACAGGTCGCGGTAGTTTCCGGTCCCGCGGGTGCCGAGCGTCGCTCCGGACGAGCTGATCCTCAACAGCGACGTCCGGATCATCTCGATCACCGGCCACAGGACCACGGCCGCGATCAGGATGACGGCGGGGCCGATCCACAGGAGGGGGGCGAGCGCCCGGCCGAACCGGCGGAGAGCACTCGTCGACGGCGGCGCCGGCGCCGGGGTCGTCGCCCCGGCGCCGTGCGCCTCGATGGTGTCGTGCACGGGCGGTCCGTCAGCCGTTCTTCTGCGCGGTCTGCTGGAGCCCACTCAGGACGCTCTTCGGATCGCCGGTGATGGCGGTGCCGAGCTTCTCCTTGATCGTGTTCGCCAGCGGCCCCCAGGCGGCGTTACCCGTGGGGTAGAACTTCGCGTTCGGCAGGGCGTCGATGAAGGGCTTGTCGTACGG
>JBJMIW010000337.1:0-26660 GCA_045806665.1 Actinoallomurus sp. | reverse complement strand
GGCGGCGGCGGCGCCCATGAAGGCCAGCAGGGTGACGCCGAGCAGCCAGAAGCCGGCCGTGCGCGGCAGGCGCCGGGCTGCGAGGGCCGTCGCCGGCGTGGCGCGGCCGTCCACTGTGGGCATTGCGGTGCTCCTCTCAACAGTTCCATAATTTTCGAACTGTTGGAGGCTATCCCGCCGTGCTCAACTGTTCAACTATTATCGAACCATGCCCGCTTCCTCCCGCGAACTGCCTCATCCCGACGCCGCGGACCTCGTCCTGACCGACGTGCTGTTCGCGCTGAGCGATCCGGCGCGCCTGGAGATCGCCCGCCGCCTCACCGAGGGTCCCCTGGAGGTCGCGGGCTGCCAGCCCGCCGGCGGCGACATCCCCAAGTCGACCCTGTCGCACCACCTCAAGACGCTGCGCGAGGCCGGCATCATCCGCAACGTCCCGCACGGCCGGCAGCGCTATGTCAGCCTGCGCCGCGACGACCTGGAGCAGCGGTTCCCCGGCCTGCTCGCCGCCATCCTGCCCTGCGCGGGGCCCGGCGAATAGCCCCGCCACGGGCCGTACGTCACGAGCCGCGTCCCGGTCGGCGGCGGACGGTGCGCCGGGCAGGTGAACGGCGTGCGACCGGCGCTCGGCGGACAACCGTGATGCCGCCCCACTGTCCCGGGAAGCCCTGTGATTAACATTCCAGCGCCGCCCGCTGTCGCCGATGGAAGGACGACCCACCCGTGACCACGCTCGACTCCCCGATCCCGCGATTCCACCTGGCCATGCCCGTCGACGACCTGGACGCCGCCCGCGACTTCTACGGCAAGGTCATCGGCTGCGCGCAGGGCCGCAGCGCCGACACCTGGATCGACTGGAACCTGCACGGCCACCAGTTCGTCACCCACCTGGCGCCCCGCCGCGCCGAGCGTGCGCACAACCCGGTCGACGGCCATGACGTCCCCGTGCCGCACTTCGGCCTGATCCTGACCATCCCGGAGTTCCACCGGCTCGCCGAGCGGTTCCGGGCGGCGGGCACCACCTTCGTCATCGAGCCCTACCTGCGCTTCGAGGGCCTGCCCGGCGAGCAGTGGACGATGTTCCTGCTGGACCCGGCAGGCAACGCGCTGGAGTTCAAGGCGTTCGCCGACGACGCGCAGGTCTTCGCGGTCTGAGCCCGGTCACATGGCCCTACGCTAGGCGGCATGCCGGATCCCTCACCATGGCTGACCATCGGGCGGGTCGCCGAGCGAACGGACCTGAGCGTGCACGCGCCGCGGTCCTATGAGCGCGAGGGCGTCCTGGCCGACCCGGTGCGACGCGACCCGCGCGGGCGCCGCGTCTACAGCGACAACGACGTGGAATGGCTGAGCGTCTGCGTCATCCTGCGCGCATCGGGGATGCCGCTGCCGGCGATCCGCCGCTACACAGAGCTGGTCCGGGACGAGGACGGCAACGAGGAGGAACGCCTGGTCCTCCTGCGCCGGCATCGGGAACGGGTGACCGCCCAGATCGGCGACCTGACCCGGTGTCTGGACCTGATCAACTACAAGGTCGGCGTCTACGAGGACATCCTCACCGCCGTGCTGCTGTTCACCGCGACCGACCGGCCGCCGGAGTCCGACCTCGCCCCGTGCGCCGAACCCGTCGGACCGGCCTGATCGCCGGCGCGCGCGCCGGGGCCGCGACGACGGCCGGCCGGTGAAGGTCAGGCCGGGATGCTCAGGGCGACCAGGGCGATGTCGTCGTCGGCGGGCTCGTCGAACGTGGCGACCAGGTTCCGCAGGCGGTCCATCAGCGCGGGCGCGGCCAGTCCCGCGCAGTCGGCCAGGAACGCCTGCAGCCCCTCGCCACCGAAGCGGGTGCCGCCATGGTGCGCGTCGATCAGGCCGTCGGTGTACAGCAGCAGCGTGTCACCGGCGGCCAGCTCCAGGTGGACGTTGTCGAACACGGCGCCGTCGAGGCAGCCGATGATCGGGCCGCGTAGCTCGCGCGTCTCCAGACGGCCGTCGGCACGCAGCACGATCATCGGCGGGTGGCCCCCGGCGGCCATCGTGATGATCGCGCCGCCGGGGCCGGGCCGTACGATCGCGGCCGCCGCCGTACAGAACCACATGTCCGCGCCGCCGGACCCGTAGACGGTCTGGTCCAGCGCGATCGCCGCGTCCAGCCCGGTGAGCATCCGGGCAGGGTTGGGGCGGGTGATCGCCTCCGTCCGCAGCGTGTAGCGGACCAGGGAGGTGCGGCCGGCCGCCTGGGCGCCCTTGCCGACGACGTCTCCGATGAACAGGCCCCACCGCCTGCCGTGCTCATCGATGGGGAACAGGTCGTAGAAGTCTCCGCCGATCGGCTCGATCGCCGGCTGGTAGTGCGCGGCGATCTCACAGTGCGGCAGCTCGGGCAGGCTCGGGGGCAGCAGCGACCGCTGCAGGACGCCGGCCAGGGTCGCCAGCTGCGCCTTCTCCCGGTCGGCCGCCTCGTGCACCGCATGCTCCAGCGCCATCGCGCGCAGCGCCGACAGCCGCAGCTCCAGATGGTCCATCGCCAGGCCCGCCAGGTCGCCGAGCACGGCCAGCTCCTCCTCGCCGACGTGCCGTGGCCGGCCGCCCATGACGTTCACCGTGCCCAGCCGGTACCCGTCGGGCGTGGTGATCGGCGCGGCGGCGTAGAACCGCACCGCCGGTTCGCCCTGGACGAGCGGGTGCCCCGAGGCCAGCGGGTCCCGCGCGGCGTCGGGGACGGCATACGGGCCGAAGCCGGTGATCACGTCGGCGCACAGACCCGGGCCCCGGGGAACCTGCTCGATGCCCGACAGCCCGACCGCCGCCGCGAACCAGACCCGGTCGTCGTCGACGATGGTCACGCTCCCGATCGGCGCGTCGAAGATCCTGGCGGCCAGCGCGGCGATCCGGTCCAGCGCCCCCTCCGGCGGGGTGTCGAGGATCCGATAGCGGCGGACGGCTGCGAGCCGGGCGCGTTCGCCGGCGTCCACGGCCTCCGGCTCCTCCACGACCGGGGTCGGCGGCGTGCCCCCGTCCGGGACTCCGAAGGATTCCATCAGCCGCGCTCCCTGTGCTCGCCCGTACGCGGGCGTGATCGACGCGTGATCATCTCGCATCCCCGGCTCCGGCCGTCTCGGCCGACGGGTTCCACTATGCCGGATGCGAATCACCACATCAGACGGTGCGCCGGACACGATGGCGTTGCGATGCAGGTCCCACACCCGGTCGGGCACGGCACGGCACCGGACGTCACGGTCCGTGACGACGATGGCCTCCGCGCGGCGGCCGGGACGGGCGGCCCTACGGTGGGAGGCGACATGCGCACCATCAAGAACTCCGGCGTGCACGAGCTGGAGATCCGCCGGTCCCGGTTCATCTGCGCCCTCGCCCGCGTGGTCACCGAGGAGGAGGCGCAGGAGTTCATCGCCGGCCGCCGCCGCGCCCACCGCGACGCCACCCACAACTGCACCGCCTACATCCTGGGGGAGCACGGGGAGATCTCACGCAACAGCGACGACGGTGAGCCGGCCGGCACCGCCGGCCTGCCGATGCTGGAGGTCCTGGCCCGCCGGAACCTGACCGGTGTGGCGGCCGTGGTGACCCGGTACTTCGGCGGCGTCAAGCTCGGCGCCGGCGGCCTGGTCCGCGCCTACGGCCAGGCGGTCGCCGAGACCATCGACGCGGTCGGGGTGGTCGAGCGGCGACCCGTCGTCACCGTCACCGTCGCCGTCGGGCACGAGCGGGCGGGCCGGCTCCAGCGGGACCTGCACGCCTCGCCGTACCCGCCGTCCGGCGCCCGCTACGGCCCCCGCGCCGAGATCGACGTGCCGGTGCCCGAGGAGGAACTCGCGGCGTTCGAAGCCTGGGTCGCGGCGGCCACCGCAGGGCAGGCCACCGTACGGCGCGGCACCCGCGCGCTCGTCGACGTGGAGGTGTGAACGTCCGCCGGAAGACTGCCAGGAGATGTCAGGTACCGCCGCGATGATCGTGTCCGTCACCGACAAAGAAAGGGCGGTACCCATGACCGCGATCGCCTCTTTGGCCATGTTCAACCTCGACTGCGCCGATCCGCGGGCGCTCGCCGAGTTCTACCACCAGGTCCTCGGCATGCCGATCACCCACAGCGAAGACGAGTACGCGATGATCGGCGACGGCACGACCAACATCGGCTTCGGACGCGTCCCGGGCTACCGGCCGCCGCGCTGGCCCGACGAGGAGGCTCCCAAGCGGTACCACCTCGACCTGTACGCCGACGACCTGAACGAGGCCGAGGCGCGATGCGTGAAACTCGGCGCCTCACGGCCGGAGTTCCAGCCCGGAGGTGAGCGCTGGCGGGTGCTGCTGGACCCGGCCGGTCACCCCTTCTGCGTCTGCCCGCGCGCCGCCTCATAACGCCCATGACCGCGGCGGGCCGGTCCTGAGCACCGGCCCGGGGGAGCGGACCTCAGGCCACCGAGCCCGGTCGGTGAACACGATCCGGCCGATCGGGCGCGGAGCCGAGCAACGCCAGGCACTCCTCGCGGCCCAGGACCTGCAGACCGCCGGAGTCCCGCATCCCCTCACTCGGCACGAGGCTCCCGCCCCTCGGCCGCCTTCAACTGCGCCACGAACGCGGCCGCCTGCGTACGCCGGCGCATGTCGAGCTTGGCGAACAGATTCGACACGTAGTTCTTCACCGTCTTCTCCGCCAGGAACAGGCGCTCGCCGATCTGCCGGTTCGTCAGGCCCTCGCCGATCAGCTCCAGGATCTGCCGTTCCTGCGTCGACAGGGCCGCCAGCGGATCCTTACGGGTCTGACGCTCGCGCAGCCGCTGCAGCATCTGCGCGGTACTGCGCGGATCCAGCAGCGACTGTCCCGACGCGACCGTCCGGACCGCGCTGACCAGATCCGACCCGTGGATCTGCTTCAGCACATATCCCGCCGCCCCGGCCATCACCGCGTCGAACAACGCCTCCTCGTCGGAGAAGGACGTCAGCATCAGGCAGGCGACCTCCGGCATCCGCGACCGGACCTCCCGGCACACCCCGACACCGTCACCGTCGGGCAACCGCACATCCAGCACGGCCACGTCCGGGCGCGCCGCCGGAATCCGGGCCAGCGCCTGCTGGGCGCTGCCGGCCTCACCCACGATCTCGATGTCGGACTCGGACGACAGCAGCGCCGCCACCCCCCGCCGGACCACCTCATGGTCATCGACCAAGAACACCCGGACGGTCATATCCGCCTCGCCTCCCCACCCCATGCGACGCTCAACGCTAGACACGGTCCCGGCCCAGCGGCAGGGCGGCACGACCCGCAACTGAGGGACCAACGACCCTTATCCCGGCGGCAGGCCCCTACCGGCCACGCCCGCCACCCCCAAGGCTTCCCGTACCCGCATCGTCGAACCGGGCCGCCGCCGGTATCAGCGGCCCGCGGTACAGGCCGATCCCCATCCCCGATGACCCCGCCCGCTGCCCGTCAGCGCCACTGGGACCCGAACCTGCGCCCCTCTCCGACCCACCGGCAGGACGTCGCGAACCCGACTGCCCCCTCACCGTACGACGCTGACCCTGGGCCCGAGGCAGGCCCTCACTCGGCCCTGGTCGCGTGCCGCCCCTCGGCGAGCCGGTCACCGAGCGGGCTACGGCGGTACAGGACCCGCCGCCCGTCCCGGGCCCGGGTGACCAGCCCCGCCGCATACAGCACCCGCAGATGCTGGGACACCGCGCTCGGCGTGACCCTCAGGCGGCGCGCGATCTCGACCGTGGCCAGCGGCTCTTCGAGCAGGCCGAGCAGCCTGACCTGCGGCGAGCCCAGGAGCGACACCAGACCGGACGCGTCCGCGGCCGGCGCCGGGGACCACAGAGTCGCCACACCACAGAGTCGCCACACCACAGCTGGGATACACCAGCATCGGCGGCTCCTCCGGGCCGACCGGGGGAGCGGGCATGGCCGCGCTCACCGCCGGCACGCTCCTGCTCGACGTCGCCATGCAGTGCGGCATGGTCGCCGACCAGGCCCGTATCTTCGTCCTGCGTCCCGACGCCCGCAGCAGGCTCAACACCGCCTACATGACGTGCGCCTACCTGGGCGGAAGCGCCGGCTCCTGGCTGGGCACACGCGCCTACGGACACGCTGGAAGGCCGGGCGTGTGCGCACTCGTCGCGGCCCTCACCGCCCTCGCCCTGACCCACCACCTTTTCGCCGCATACCGCCGCAGGCCCCGCGCGAGCCGGACACCGACCGACCAGCGGACGAGCTTCCTCAGTAGACCCAGCACGTGTACAGGCAGGGGACCACGCGATCGCACCAGCTACTTGACATAATGTCTCTTATCGAGCAACCGCCGAGCAGTACCGGTAACGCCGGAAGTGGCCTGCCGCATGGCGTCCCCGTGCCCCGGCGACCACCTGAAACCACCGCCGAGGACGTTCGCGACCGGTCGATGCGGTCGCGAACGGCGGCCGCGCCAGCCGCCGCTGCGCGTAACCGCTGGGCCGCGCGGGCCGCACGACCGCAGCGGATGGTTCGGTTCCGGCCGACAGAAACGATCATCGGGTCGGGAGCGAACGGCGAGCAGATCACTGGCGGTCGCCGTGTGAGGTACGGCAGCGACCGCCAGTGATCACGATCCTCAGCAGCCTCGGAGGCCACGGACGGGTCGGACGGCCGACGGCCCAGCGCCGACCGGCCGGCGCCGCACGGTCTCGATCCCCTGGAGCTCCACTCCCCGGACCGCGCATCCAAGATCGATACCGGACAGAATCCAGCTTCTGTCCGGTATCATCTTTTTTGCGGTATTTGAGTCAACCAATCCGCGGATGCACGCCACGGCCGGCGACCTGGCCGCTCCGCACCCGGAGGAGCACTTCCCCTACGGCCTGGGCCTCCTCCTCACCGGCATCCCGTGCCCGGGCTCGGGGTTCTGTCGCCGACCGGCGGTAAGGTCCGGCGGGTGCGTCCTGCTCAGGTTCAACGGATCACCGTGGAAGAAGCCGCTGACCGGTACGCGGAGGTGGTGCGGGCGAAGACCGCGACCGGTGCGCTGGCGCCCAGCACCGCGGAGATCTACACGCGTGACGTCCACACGTTCGCCGTCCTGGCCGGCGCGGAGCGGGTCCTGGACGACCTGACGGGCGAGGACGTCGACGAGGTGCTGCTGAAGTTCGCCCGCAAACCCGACGGGCGGCGCCGGTCACCGGTGGCCGCCGACGGGTCCACTCCCCTGCAGAGCGGGTACTCCCAGGCGCGGTTCCGCCGGTCGGTGTCGGCGTTCTTCCGCCACGCCGCCGTGATCGGGTGGGTGCAGCTGAACCCGATGCGGGCGGCGACGGTCACGCCACGGCAGCGGGGCGGTCTGCGCCCGGAGCGGCGGGCGCTCACCCGGGAGCAGGCCGAGGGTCTGCTCGGCACCGCGCAGGTCCTGGCGGCGACCGGGCCGGATGAGCGTAAGCGGGCCGATCAGCGCACCGAACTGCGCGACGCCCTCATCGTGTTGCTGCTGGCGACGGTCGGGCCCCGGGTGTCGGAGCTGACCCGCGCGGACGTGGAGCACTTCTTCACCAACGACGGGGTGCGCTACTGGCGGATCTTCGGCAAGGGGGGCCGGACGCGTGACGTGCCTCTCCCCCACGGTGTCGTGCGGGTGCTGGACGCGTACCTGACGCAGCGGCGCGCCCGCACCGTGGACACCCCGGCGCTGCTGCTGTCGTGGCGGGGGCGCCGCCTGGCGCGCGGGGACGTGCAGGGGGTCATCGACCGGGTGCTGGCGCGGGTCGATCCGGACCGGCGGCGTTCGGTGACCCCGCACGGGCTGCGGCACACGACCGCGACGCATCTGCTGGCCGCGGCGACCGACATGGACGCCGTGCGGCGGGTGCTGGGGCATTCGGACCTGTCGACGCTGGGCCGGTACCGCGACGAGCTGCCCGGGGAGCTGGAGGCTGCCATGCGCGCCCATCCTCTGCTCGAGAGCCCGGAGGCCGGTGGCGGCGCACGGTAGGCCCGCGGCCCGGCCCCCGGAGCGTGCGGGTCGCCGCCCTGCCGCATCGCCGGCGCCCTGACGGGGCCGCCCGAGCTGAGACAGGCGGGAGGCAACGCCCGGCGCGCGGTCGCGGGCCGCGAGGTCAGGTCCGCCGGGTGAGCTCGTCGTCGAACGCGCGGCGCAGAAGGCGCAGGCCGTCGGGGATGCGGTCAGCGGGGATCATCCCGTACCCCAGCACCAGGCCCGCCTGGGGCCGGTCCCCCGCGCAGTAGGCGCTGAGGGTCTCGGCGGCGACGCCGAAGCGGAAGGCGGTGACCCGGACCGCGTTGAGGTCGGCGGGTACGTCCGGGTGCAGGCGGGCGCACAGGTGCAGGCCGGCGGTCGAGGGGACCGGAGTGAGCAGGTCGGCGAAGTCCTCCCGCAGTGCCGCGGTGAGGTGTTCGTGCCGGGCGGCGTAGATCCGGGTGGCCTTGCGGACGTGGCGGGACAGCTCCCCCGAGTCGATGAGGCGGGCGAGGGCGGCCTGGACGGCGTGGTCGCCGTGCCAGTCGGTGAGCTGCCGGGCCGTGCGCAGCGCCCGCTGCAGCGCTGCCGGGGCGATGAGGAAGCCGGCGCGCAGCAGCGGTGAGAGGGTCTTGGAGAAGGTGCCGACGTAGACGACCCGTCCGGCGCGGTCGAGGCTCTGCAAGGGCTGCAGGGGACGGGCGGAGAACCGGAACTCGCTGTCGTAGTCGTCCTCGACGATCACGGCGTCGTGCCGGTCGGCCCAGGCGAGCAGCGCGGTGCGGCGGGCCGCCGACATGGGGGTGCCCAGCGGAAACTGGTGGGAGGGCGTGACGTACACGAGCCGGGCGGTCGGCGGGAGCGCGCCGACGTCGAGGCCGTCCTCGTCGACGGGTACGCCGGTGACACGGGCGCCGTGGGCGGTGAACAGGCGCCGCGCGGGCGGGTAGCCGGGTTCTTCCACGGCGACGTGGTCGCCGGGTGTGAGGAGGACCCTGGCGAGCAGGTCGAGGGCCTGCTGGGCGCCCCGGGTGATGAGCACGTCGTCGGTGTCGGCGCGCACGGAGCGGGACACGCCGATGTAGCGGGCGATGGCGGCGCGCAGCCCGGGGTGCCCGGCGGGGTCGCCGTAGCCGGACGCGCGCAATGCGGAGGCGCGCAGTTCGCCGGTGAGGAGGCGGCGCCAGGTGGTCAGGGGGAACAGGTCGCCGTCGGGCATGCCGACGCCGAAGTCGTACGGGGCGGGCGGGCCGGTGGGGTGTGGGGCGGGGGCGAGGGAGTCCCAGGGCGGCCGGGGCCGTACGGCGCCGCCGGCAGGGGCGGCGCGGGGCCGGGTGCCGGCGGCCGGGGCGTTCCCGACGAACGTGCCGGCTCCGACGCGGGCGGTGAGGAAGCCCTCGGCGGTCAGGCGTTCGTAGGCGACGGAGACGGTGTTGCGGGACACGTGCAGGCGCCGGGCGAGGTCGCGGGTGGGCGGGAGGCGCTCCCCCGGGCGAAGCCGGCCGTCGAGGACGGCCTCGAGCAGTTACCTCGGCCCGGCAGGCGCTGCTGGCCGGGCTGGTGCCGGCCGGTGAGCGGATCGGCCGCAGCCGCGCGGGCGATACGGCGCACGGGCGCGCTGATGGCGGCTGCGTGCGCGGTCTACGCGCTGTCGGGGGCCGGCCTGGGCGTGGTGGCGACGGTGGCCGTGCTGGTCGTGGCGGCGCTGCTGCAGGTCTTCGGGGAGATGATGCAGGGCGCGGGCGGCTGGGAGCTGAGCTTCGCGCTGGCGCCGGAGGGCCGGCACGGGCAGTACCAGGGTTTCTACGGGATGGCTCCGCAGTGCGCGCGGATGGCGGGCCCGCTGGTGCTGACGACACTGCTGCTCGGGTGGGGCGGGCCGGGCTGGCTGGTGCTCGGCGGGGCGTTCCTGCTGGCGGGGTCGGCGGTCGGCCCTGTCGTGCGGTACGCCGAGCGAGCCCGGATGCACACAGCCCCTGTGGACAACCCGGCCCGAAGCCGCCCAGCGAAAGCCGTGTGACGTGACGTTCCGGGCGGGAGGCTGTGGATGACCCTGTGGACGAAGCCGTTCAGCCAGGCCGCTGCTGAACCCGGGGACCATCACGACCAGGGTCGCCGCGCCGACGAACAGGATCAGGCTTCGCACCATGGCGCCATGCTCACGACGTGCGACCGGAGTCGGCAACCCCTTGTGCCCGGGTTCACCCGCCGTGGCGTAGCGGGCCGGCCGGGTTGCCGCTGTTCTGTCCCCCGCCGCTGGGTGTCGGCCGCGGGCTGCGCGTGGAGGACCGGCCCGGTGACGGCGAGGGCTGCGGGGACGTCGTCGACGGGGACGGTTCCGGACTCGCCGGTGCCGACGACGGGGCCTCCGTCGGGGGCGGCGGTGTCGGATCGGTGGGCTCGCAGGAGAACAGCAGGAACACCAGCAGTGCCAGCAACGCCAGCAGCGCCGCCAGCGACAGCACCGCCGTGGCGAGGCCCTTCGAGTCGCCGATCACGGCCGCGCCGCCGGAGACCGGCGCCCCCGGGGTCACGACCGCCGGGGCGGCCGGACCCGACACCCAGTGAGCCTGGAACTGCGGGCCGCGCCGGGCCCGGCCCGTCCACCCCCGCTGCGGCAGCACCGGCCGCAGGAACCGCTCCGCGCCCGGGCGGCCCTCCTCGTACGTCGTCGCCACCCACGGCGCGCCGCCCTCGGTCAGCGCCGCGACCACCGGGGCCGGTTCACCCGGGGCGGGGTCCGGCAGCACCCGCGGCACCGGATCCGGCGGCGGCGTCTCACTGGAGATCGCCACGCGGAACCGGTCCCGCGCCGCCGCGTCACCGGCCGCCGCGGTCGTCAGCAGCGCCACCGTCACCAGCCGGCCGTGCGGGTCGGCGCCCAGGTAGACGATGCCGGCGACGGACTCGTGCAGCCGGGAGTGCAGCCGGAAAGGCCCCAGCTCCCCCGGATCGCCGACCTGCAGCGGCTTGGGCATCGACGCCCCTCCCCCCCGGCTTCAGCGTGTCGCGCGCGACACCCTAACAGCTAGGGGATCAGACGACTTTTCGCCTGAATCGCATAGGGTCATGGGCGTCGGAGCACGCCCCTGACCCGAAGGACCAGATGACGATCGCCATAGGAGACATCGACGAGGCGGCGGCCCTGCTGCAGCAGAGCGTGGCCGAAGTCAAGAAGGTCATCGTCGGCCAGGAGCACATGGTCGAGCGCATGGTGATCGCCTTGCTGTCCCGGGGTCACTGCCTCCTCGAGGGTGTTCCCGGCGTCGCCAAGACCCTGGCCGTCGGCACCCTCGCCACGGTCGTCGGCGGGTCGTTCGCGCGCCTGCAGTTCACCCCCGACCTCGTCCCCTCCGACATCGTCGGGACCCGCATCTACCATCCCTCCACCGAGCAGTTCGACGTCGAGCTCGGCCCGGTCTTCGTGAACTTCGTGCTCGCCGACGAGATCAACCGCGCGCCCGCCAAGGTCCAGTCCGCGCTGCTGGAGGTGATGGCCGAACGTCAGGTGTCGCTCGGCGGCCACACCCATCCCCTGCCGAAGCCGTTCGTGGTCATCGCCACCCAGAACCCCATCGAGTCCGAGGGCGTCTACCCGCTGCCCGAGGCGCAGCGCGACCGGTTCCTGATGAAGGTGAACGTCGCCTACCCCGCCGCCAGCGAGGAGATGCAGATCCTGCAGCGGATGAGCGTGGACCCGCCCGACGCCACCCGGATCCTCGATGCCGACAGTCTCATCGGGCTGCAGCGCGCCGCCGACGAGGTCGCCGTGCACGAACTCGTCGCCGACTACATCGTCCGGCTCGTCATGGCCACCCGCGAACCCGAGCAGTACCGCCTGCCCGACCTCAAGGGCGTCATCGAGATCGGCGCCAGTCCCCGCGCCACGCTCGGCCTCGTCGCCGCCGCCCGCGCCCTGGCCCTGCTGCGCGGCCGTGACTACGTCCTGCCCGACGACGTCCGCGCCGTCGCCGTCGACGTCATGTCCCACCGGATCCTGCTGTCCTTCGACGCCGTGGCCGACGGTGTCGACACCGTCGGCATCGTCGAGCGGATCCTGGCCACCGTCCCGCCGCCGCGGGTGGTCTGGAACCACCAGCACGCCTCATGAGCCGGTCGCGGAAACTCAGCGCGCTCGCGCCGGAACGGTCCCTCAAGCGGCTGGAGCTGAAGGTCACCCGCCGTCTCGACGGGCTGCTGCACGGCGAGCACCTTGGCCTGCTGCCCGGGCCCGGCAGCGACCTCGCCGAGGCCCGCCTGTACCAGCCCGGTGAGGACGACATCCGTCACATGGACTGGGCCGTCACCGCCCGCACCACCGTCCCGCACGTACGGGACCTGATCGCCGACCATGAGCTGGAGACCTGGGCGCTGGTCGACCTGTCCCCGAGCATGGACTTCGGCACCGCGCGGATGGAGAAACGCGACCTGGCCGTGGCCGCCCTGGCCGCCATCGGGTTCCTCACCGCCCGCCTCGGCGACCGGCTCGGCGCGTACATCCTGCACGGCGGGCAGGTACGCCGCTGGCCCGCCCGCACCGGCCGGGGCGCCACGTACGCGCTGCTGCAGGCGCTGCTGGACAGCCCGCGCGGCGAGGGCGGCACCCGCGGACCGAACCTGGCCGAGGCCATCTCGGGTCTGGCCCGCGGCCAGGTCAAGCGGGGCCTGCGCGTGGTGATCTCCGACTTCCTGGACCGGAACGAGACCTCCGGCGGGGAGCTGTCGTGGGAGCGTCCCCTGCGCCGTCTCGCCGTCCGCAACCAGGTCATCGCCGTGGAGATCATCGACCCGAGGGAGCTCGACCTGCCCGACGTCGGGCCGGTGATGATGACCGACCCGGAGACCGGCGAGACCCGCGAGATCATCTTGTCGGGGCGGGTCCGCACCGCGTACGCCGCCGCGGCGGCCGCGCAGCGCGCCCGCACACGCGAGGCGATCCGCAGCAGCGGCGCGTCCCACCTGGTGCTGCACACCGACCGGGACTGGATCACCGACGTGGCCCGGTTCGCATTGCAGCAGCGGCGCGTCGCCGGCCGTCCGCAGCCGCGAGGAGGCCGCCCATGACCTTCCTGTCCCCCGGTCGCCTGTGGCTGCTGGCCCTCGTGCCGCTGCTGATCGGCGCGTACCTGCTGATGCAGGCGCGCCGGCGGCAGGCCGCGGTCCGCTTCACGAACCTGGCGCTGCTGTCCCAGGTCGCGCCGCGCCGCCCCGGATGGCGCCGGCACCTGGCCGCGACCCTGTTCCTGCTGTCGGTGATCTTGATGACGGTCGGGTTCGCCCGGCCCGCCAAGCCGGTGAAGGTGCCGCGGGAGCGCGCCACGATTATCGTGGCGATCGACGTGTCCCTGTCGATGAAGGCCACGGACGTGACCCCGACCCGCCTGGACGCGGCGAAGACCGCGGCGAAAAAGTTCGTGCAGGACCTGCCGATGCGCTTCAACGTCGGCCTGGTCAGCTTCTCCGGCAGCGCCTCGGCCGTCGTGGCCCCGACCTTCGACCGGGAGGCGGTCGGCCACGCCATCGACGGGCTGCAACTGGGCAAGGGCACCGCGATCGGGGAGGCGGTGTTCACCGCGCTGCAGTCGATCCGGTCCTTCGACGCCCGCGCCAACCAGGACCCCCCGCCCTCGCACATCGTCCTGTTGTCCGACGGCGACAACCAGAGCGGCCGGTCGGTCACCGAGGCCGCCGCCGCGGCCCGCGCCGCGAAGGTGCCCGTGTCGACGATCGCGTTCGGCACCCCGTACGGCACCGTCGACATCGACGGAGAGACCGTGCCGGTACAGGTGAACAAGACCACGCTGCACAACCTCGCGCACGACACGGCCGGCAAGGCCTACGAGGCCCAGGCGGGCAGCGAACTGTCGGAGGTCTACCGGCACATCGGCAGCTCCCTGGGGTTCCGCGTCGAACGCCAGGAGGCGGCCTCGCAGTACATCTTCGGCGCGCTGCTGCTGGCCCTCGCCGCCGGCGGCCTATCGCTGGTGTGGTTCCAGCGGCTCCCGTGAGCGCTCAGCCGCGCCGGGCGGCCGGGCGGACGCCGCGCGCGACATACCCGATGATCCCCAGCAGGACCAGGACGCCCAGTCCGTCCGACAGGCCCTCCCACAGGCTGCCGAACAGGCCCTGCCCGGACAGGAACAGGTAGGTCGCGAACACCGTGACCGCCGTGCCCGCGGCCGGGACCGCGGCGTACGACCATGGGTGCTGCTGCGCCCACGCCCGCGCGCGGTCATGGCCGCGGCGCAGCAGCGCGCCGCCGGCGCCGATCAGGAAGAACACCGACAGTCCGAGGGCGATCGGGGCGGCGAGGGTCAGGTGCCATCCGAGCAGGTGCAGGGCGAAGTCGGCCAGGCCCAGTGCCGCTCCCCCGGCCAGCGCGAGCGCCCACGGCCCCTCGGACGCCGCCGACATGGCGATCCAGGTCGACTCCGAGCGGCGCGGTACATCCGGTTCATACGTCATATCGCGATGATGCGCCGAGATCCGCGGGAACACCATCGGGGATCCCCCCGAGCCGCCCCTGAGGCCACCCCCAGCCGTGCACCGCTGGTACGGTCGCCGACGTGGGGGAGCACTACTTCGCGCGCCGGCCGCGGGCCGAGAGCAGACCGGGCACCGTCGACCTCGTCCTGCCCGACCTTCACCTGCGGCTCGCCACCGACCGGGGGATGTTCTCCCCCGACCGCGTCGACCTGGGTACCCGCGTGCTGCTGGAGACGGTCCCTCCTCCCCCGGACCGCGGTGACCTGCTCGACTTGGGCTGCGGATACGGCCCGATCGCCCTGACCATGGCCAGCCGATCGCCGCAGGCGATGGTCTGGGGGGTGGACGTGAACGAGCGAGCTCTGACCGTCGCGGGGTGGAATGCTCAAAGCATCGGCCTTGACAATGTAAGGTTCAGCTTGACCGACCGGATCGACCCCGCTCTCCGGTTCGCCGCGATCTGGTCGAACCCGCCGATCCGCGTCGGCAAGCAGACCCTGCACGCGCTGCTGGGCACCTGGCTGGGCCGCCTGGCCCCCGGCGGCCGTGCCCACCTGGTCGTGCAGAAGAACCTCGGCTCCGACTCCCTGCAGCGCTGGCTGAACGACCAGGGCCACCCGACCGAACGCCTCGCCTCCCGCGCCGGATACCGCGTCTTGGCCGTCGACCCGAAGGACCCATCGTGAGCACCGACGAGCGCAGGCAACTGCGCCCCACCGATGTGAAGCGCCTGAACCGCACCTGGCGGCGGCGCACCGAGGGCCGCCTCGGGCTGCTGGTGGAGTCGGTGACCCAGCCGTTCAACATCGGTTCGATCACCCGGTCCGCGGCGGCGTTCGGCGTCGACCACCTGTGGCTGGCCGGCAACGCCACTCCCCTGACCCACCCGAATGTCAACAAGACCGCGCTGGGCACCGAACGCCTCATCACCTGGGACCCGCCCGTCCCGGTCGCCGACGCCGTCCGCGCCGCCCGCGAGGACGGCTTCCGAGTCGTGGCGATCGAGCTGACCGGCGACGCGATGCCCCTGCACGAGGCCCCCCTGGACGGTGACGTCTGTCTCGCGGTCGGCGGGGAGGACCACGGCTGCTCCCCCGCCCTGCTCGCCGCGGCCGACGCCGTCGCCTACATCCCGCAGGTCGGGCGGGTCGGATCCCTCAACGTCGCGGTCGCCACCGCGATCGCCCTGGCCGAAGCCCGCCGCCGCGAGTGGGCCCGCTGACCAGCGCCTCTCACGCGGGCCCCGCCGACGCCGCGGCGGACGACTCCGGCGCGCTGAGGAACCACCGGGCCACCCGTCGTCCATGCTGCGGCCACCGCCGTGCAGCAGGACGACCGTCTCACCCTTCCCCCGTGGTCGCGGACGGCGATGTCCACGCCACCGCGGGAAACGACGTGATCCGACCATTCGGTCAGCATGACTCCTGAAGTCTCGGCATCGGTCAGCGCGCGACGACTATGGAGCCTCAAGCCCCTTGAGACTCAACCCGCGCCCCGGCGGCGGGCCCGTGTGGCGCGGACGCCGCCGGGGAAGGACCTCGTCGCGTGGATCATCCGGGCGGGGGGACGGAGGCCGACGATGGGTGCCACCGGGCGCGAGAACCCGCCCGGCCGGAGCATCCGCCTGCCCGGGATCCTCCTGGGAGTGGGCCTGGGCGGGTTCGTCGACGGCATCCTGCTGCACCAGCTCCTGCAGTGGCACCACATGCTCTCCAGCACCGACAGCGACAACGTCGGCGTGAAGTACTACGACCCGAACACGGTGTCCGGGCTGCGGATGAACACCGTATGGGACGGGATCTTCCACGTCGTGTGCTGGCTGTCGGTGCTGACCGGGCTGGCCGTGCTGTACTCGCGCGTCACGCGCGACCGGCGCCGCGTGTGGGCCTCCCGCGTCCTATGGGGGTGGGTCCTCGCCGGCTGGGGCCTGTTCAACCTCGTCGAGGGGATCCTCGACCACCACATCCTGGCCATCCACCACGTCCGCGGTGGCCCGTACCGGCTGTGGTGGGATATCGGCTTCCTGCTCCTGGGCGCGCTCCTGATCGCTGGTGGCCACCTCCTGCGGCGCGGCGCCCGGCCCCTCGACACGGCCCCGCCCGGGACGGCCCCCGCGTGATGGACGGGAAGCTTCACCACGCCGGGCACATGCCGATCGGCGTGCTCATGCCGGTGATCGCGGTCCTGGTGGCCGCCGCCGCGTACCTGTGGCTCGTCACGCAGGCCCGCGGCCGTAACCCCGGCCGGGGCTGGAGCCGCCTGCGGACCGCGAGCTTCCTCGGCGGCTGCGCCCTGCTCGCCGTCGCGCTGCTGCCCCCGGTCGCGTCGACCGCCCACACCGACTTCCGCGGCCACATGCTGCAGCACATGATCATCGGGATGTACGCGCCGCTCGCCCTCGTCCTCGGCGCTCCCCTGACGGCGCTGCTGCGCTCCCTGCCCGCCGAGCATGCCCGGCGGGTGAGCCGCCTGCTGCGGACCCGGCCGGTCCGCGTCCTCGCCCACCCGGTGAGCGCCCTGATCCTCAGCACCGGCAGCCTGGGCGTGCTGTACTTCACGCCGCTGTACGACGTGATGACGGCTCGGCCCGCCGCGCACTGGTTGCTGCACGTCCACTTCCTGGCCTCGGGGTACCTGTTCGCCTGGGTCGTCGCGGGGCCCGACCCCGCACCGTCCCGGCCCGGCGTGCCCGCGCGGCTCGTGCTGCTCGGTGTCGCCGTGGCCGCCCACGCCACGGTCGCGCAGCTGTTGTACGGCGGCTTCCTCGTCGCCGTCCGTGCCCCGATCGCCCAGGTCCGGGGCGCCGCAGTGATCATGTATTACGGCGGGGACGTCGCCGAGCTCCTCCTGGCCACCGCGCTCGTGGCCACCTGGCGCCCCGATCGCTCGCGGCAGGCCGCTCCGCTCGCCGGGCTGCGGTAGCGAGGGTTCCACGGAGGCGGAACCCTCCTGGTGGACGATCCGCGCGCCGGCGCGGTGGCGACGGCGGCCTGGGACCGCTGAGCACCGCGGGCCGGCGCCGGGCCGGCCCGGGTCAGCCGACGCCGAACCAGCCGAGCACGGTGACGACGAGCGCGGCGGCGGCCATCATCGCGACGATGACGACGCAGGCCGTGGCGACGAGGCGGTAGACCGGGCCGTTCGCTGCCGCGCCGAGCAACCGCCTCCGGTTGGCGAGGATCAGGACGTAGGTCAGCAGGATCGGGGTGATGATCCCGTTGAGCAGCTGTGCGTTGATCAGCAGGTGGATCAGGTTGCCGGGGATGAGGGCGATGGCGGCGCCGATGAAGACCTGGGCGGTGAACAGGCCGAGGAAGAGGGGAGCTTCGCGGAAGCGGCGGCCGACGCTGCGCTCGACGCCGACGGCCTCACTGATCGCGTAAGCGGTCGACAACGGGACGACCGCGGCGGCCAGCGCGGAGGCCCCCAGCAGGCCGAGGGCGAAGACCTGCTCGGCGAAGCGGCCGGCGACCGGCGCGAGCGCGTGGGCGGCCTGCGCGGCCGAGTCCAGCGGTGCGCGAACCTGGATGGCCGCGGCGGTCGCGACGATGATGAACATGCTGATCAGGTTGGCGAAGATGGCCCCACCCACGGTGTCGATGCGCTCGGCCCGGTAGTCGGCCGGGCCGATCCCCTTGTCGGCGACCGCCCCGGCCACGTAGAACTGCATGTACGGGGTGATGGTGGTACCGATGAGCGCGACCGTCAGCAGGAGGAACTCCTTGCTGCTGAGCAGATGCGGCCACACCGTGCTGCTCGCCGCGGCGCCGACGTCCGGATGGGACAGCACCGCGGCGACCGGGTAGGCCAGGAACGCCAGCGACAGGATGAGGAACAGCCGTTCGGCGTAGCGGTAGGAGCCGAACACCACCAGCGCCCAGATGGCCACCGCCGCGATCGGGACGCAGACGTACCGGCTCACGCCGACCAGCCCCAGGGCCGCGGCGATGCCGGCGAACTCCGACACCACCAGCCCGACGTTGGCGGCCAGGAACGCGATGAGCGCCAACGCGGTCACCCGGATGGAGAACTGCTCGCGGATCAGCGAGCCCAGCCCCTCGCCGGTGTGGGCGCCGAGCCGAGCGCACATCTCCTGCACCACCACCAGCCCGACCGTCACCAGCAGCATCACGAACAGGGTGCGGTAGCCGAACCGGGCGCCGGCCGAGGCGTACGTGGCGATTCCTCCGGCGTCGTTGCCGGCGTTCGCCGCGATCAGCCCGGGCCCGGCGAACGCCAGCACCGTGGCCAGCCCGCGCCGCATCCGCCGGCTTGGCGTACCCGCCGACGCCGCCCCGGCGGCCCGGCGGGTGCTCGCGGGCGCCCGCACCTCCGGGTCGGTGTGGGAGACCGCGTCGTGCCGGGCGGTCATGGCAGCACTCGCGGGAAGTGGGACCGGCCGCGCTCGGGTAGCAGCATGTCGACGACGTCATCGGCGAGGATCCGCCCGACCGGGTGGTCCTCCTCATCGACGACCACGACCGACAGGCGACGGGACTCGACGAACCGCGCCGCGATCTCGGTGACGCCCGCCCCGGCCGGCACGGTCACCGGCCAGGGCGGGCCGGCCAGATCACCCAGCACCGTGTCCGGCTCGGCGAGCAGCAGCCGCCCCAGCGTCACGTCGTCCAGCAGCCGCCCGTCGTCATCCACGACGACGACCGAGTCGACGTCGGAGATGTGCGCCGCCCCGGCCGCCAGCAGGTCGCGTACGTGCCTGACGGTCTGCTCGGGCCGGGCGCGGATCACCGTGGTCGTCATCAACCCGCCCGCGCAGTCGGCATCTTGGGCGAGCAGGTCCCGCGCCGTCGCCCGGATCGGCCGCGGCAACCGGCCCAGCAGGTCCGCCCGCCGGTCTGCGCCGACGTCGCGCAGGGCGGCGACGGCCTCGTCCGGTTCCATCCGGGCCGGCAACGCGGCCGCCTGGTCGGGGTCGGCCTCGCTCAGCAGGCCTTCGAGCCGGTCCGGGCGCATCTCCTCCAGGGCGTCCGCCGCGCTGCCTGGGCCGACCAGATCCAGCATCTCCCGCCGCTCGGCACGGCCCAGGTCCTCCAGCAGGTCCGCGAGTTCGGCCGGGTGCAGACGGCGCAGCTCCGCCCTGGGCGCCGCGAGCCGGACCCCGTCCCGGCCGGCCCCGCCGCCGAAGGCCTGCACGTCGGCCCAGTCGATCACCTGCTCGGGCACGAAACGGCCGCGCCGGCGGGCCGGGCCGATCCGCCGCGCCAGCGGACCGAATCCGGTGTCCATGCCCACCAGCCGCAGCCGCCCCTCCACCCAGGTGAGGTACAGATCCGATGGGCGCACCACCCGCACGCCCTCGATGTCGACGAGCTGGTGATCCAGGACGTTCGCGGCGAGCGCGACCTCCCCGGGGCGTTGCTCGAACTCCTGCAGATCGACCCGCGCGCTGCGGAGCCGCACCGAACGCGGCTCGACCCGCTCGACCGCCTCGAACGGCACCCAGGAACGCCGCCGGCCGACCTGGATCACCAGACCGATCACCGCCGGATACGTCTCACGCCCGTCCCAGCGGGCCACCAGATCCACCAGCCGGCCGATGGGTTCCCCCGCCTGGTTCAACACCGGCGGTCCCACCAGCGCGGCGAGCGACACCAGGGCCCCGCGCACCGACCGGGTCCGTGTCAGGTGCCCGTTGCGCCGTCCGTACCGGTGCCGTGCCGTGCGCGGCACCCGCGCCGGAGCCGCCGGACGACCCCGGCCGGTCGATCCCGCGTCCGAGACGACGCGCTTCTCGCCGACGTACATCACCTGACCCCCTTCACGGCCCAGACCGGGCCGAGCCGGGGCACGCCGGAGCCGCTGTCCCCACACCGGCACACGCCGCCGCGGGGGTCACGACGACGTGACGAACGGGTGGAGGCGCTACCGCGTACCGGAACGAACGTGGGACACGCCGAAACGGGACAGATCTCGTCCCGGACTACTGCCGGACATGTCCTCACCTCCGTCCGGTCAAGACGGCACGCATCCGCGTGCCGCCGTATCCATGACGGGGGCTCACCCTGAAAGGGGTGCGCACCCCACTCTCGTAAGAGCTTTGGCACTGCCCGGCGTATCCGCGTCACCGCGAGAAGCCACTTGGCCTGTCCCCTTAAGCCGGGGAGAGGTGTCCTGACCCTGGGCGTCTCTCGACGTCGTCGGGTCAGTGGCCTGTATCCGGACAGACGCCTCACCTAACGAGGTGCCTGCCAAACAGTACAAAGCGTAATGCCGCGCTCCAGGGGCGACAACCTGACCGGCCGATCGTTAACCCGGTGATGACCCCGCGTATACGTCCGCGGTCCGACCATCGAGATATGGGCATCTCCGCGCTGGTCAACGATCGGGTCGCGGTCGCCGCCCACCTGCCCCACTACGGCCCCTGGGCGGCGGCGATCGGCCTCGGCATTCTGGCCCTCATCGTGATCGTGGCCGCGATCAGCGCCGCCCGGTCGAACAGACGGCGCCGGTGAGGCGGGGCCCGTAGCCTCGCCTCATACGGCCCCTTGTACGGGGCCGGCAGCCGTCAGGCCTGGGACATGTAGGCGGCGAACTCATCCAGGGAGATCTCGCCGTCACCGTCGCCGTCCATCCGGCGGACGACCTCGGCGGCCGCCTCGTCGGTGATCTCCTCGCCGAGGGCCTTCATGAGCTGCTTGAGTTCCGGCGCGGAGACGCGCCCGTCCTTGTTGACATCGACGATCTCGAACGTCGCCGCGTAGGCACTTGTGTCCGGCACGATCCCCGGCCTTCCCACTCGGAAGTACGACGGCTCCCCTGAGCCATGACGGGGACAACTTAGTGGAAGACATGACCGGCTTGTGGTGGATTGTCGGTCGGCGCGTCTCGTGTCGGTGATTCGAGTCGTCACCGCCGGGATAGATCGTAGTTATCGAGCCCGCCGCCTTTACATAGTAAGGCCACTACGGTGGAAGGCGGAGCAGCTCCAGCCGCCCCTAGTCCCGACAGGTGCATCCGTGTACGCATATCTCGACCACCCCGGCCCGATCGCCTTCGCCCACCGCGGCGGATCCCCCGACGGCCGTGAGAACTCCATGGCGGCCTTCGAGCGTGCCATCGCCCTGGGCTACCGCTACCTGGAGACCGACGTGCGCGCCACCGCCGACGGTGCCCTCGTCGCCTTCCACGACGCGACCCTGGACCGCGTCACCGACCGCACCGGTCCGATCGCCCGGCTCACCTCCGCCGAGGTCGCCAAGGCGCGGATCGCCGGCCGCGAGCCGATCCCCCGCCTGGAGGAGATCCTCACCGCCTGGCCCGCGGCGCGCCTGAACATCGACGTCAAGGCCGAGAACGCCATCGGCCCGCTCACCGAGGCCCTGTACCGGGCCGGTGCCTGGGACCGGGTGTGCGTCACCTCCTTCTCCTACCGGCGGCTGCAGCACGTACGCGCCCGCATGCGCCTGCTGTCCGGCCGTGACGTGTGCACCGCGCTGAGCCCCCTGGGCGTGGCCACGCTGCGCGCCCGGTCCCTGGGCGGGCCGCTGAGCCGGCTGGTGCGCCTGGCCGAGCTCGGAGTGCCGTGCGCCCAGGTGCCCCAGCGCATCGGGCGCACCCCCCTGGTGACCCCCGCGTTCGTGCGGACCGCGCACGCGCTGGGGCTGCAGGTGCACGTCTGGACCGTCAACGACCCCGCGCAGATGGAGCGCCTCCTCGACCTCGGCGTTGATGGCATCATCACCGATGAGATCGAGGCCCTCCGCGACGTCATGACCGCCCGCGCGCTGTGGGCCGCAGCCCCGGCCTGAGGCCGGACTCCTCCGGGCGGCCGAGGAGGACCCGTGGGCCTGGCGCCCGTCGGCACGCCCGCCGAGACGACACCCCGCGACCGCCGGCGCGAGCAGCGCGGCTGGTACTTCTACGACTGGGCCAACTCCGCCTTCTACACCACCGTCGTGTCGGTCTTCCTCGGGCCGTACCTCAGCGACATCGCCAAGGCCGCGGCGGACGCCGGCGGGTTCGTGCATCCTCTCGGCGCCGACATCCGGGCCAAGGCGGTGTATCCCCTCGCCGTCACGCTGTCGGTCATCCTGCAGGTGATCGTCCTGCCCCTGGCCGGCGCGCTGGCCGACCACACGGGCCGAAAACGCGCGCTGCTCGGGGCGTTCGCCTACACCGGCGCGTTCGCCACCATGGGCCTGTACTTCGTGAGCGGCGGGCGGTACGTCCTCGGCGCGGCGCTGTTCGTCGTCGCCAACCTGGCGCTGGGCGCCTCCACCGTCGTCTACAACGCGTTCCTGCCCGACATCGCCGGTCCGGACGAGCGCGACGCGGTGTCCTCGCGCGGCTGGGGCCTGGGATATCTCGGCGGCGGACTGCTGCTCGCACTCAACCTCGTGCTGTTCCTGCTGCACGACGACTTCGGGGTGACCAAGGCGGAGGCGGTGCGCATCAGCCTCGCCTCGGCCGGCGTGTGGTGGGCCGCGTTCACCCTCATCCCCCTGCGCACACTGCGCGACCGGCGCCGCGCACCGGCCGCCGAGCCGCTGCCCGCGGCCGTACGCTCCGGGTTCACCCAGCTCGCCGGCACCCTGCGCGACCTGCGCCACCGGCCCGTCACGCTGCTGTTCCTGTTGGCCTTCCTGGTCTACAACGACGGCGTGCAGACGGTCATCACGATGTCGGCGACGTTCGCGACGGAGGAGCTGAAGCTCGGCCAGACGGACGTGATCGCGGCCGTGCTGCTGGTGCAGTTCGTCGCGTTCGGCGGGGCGCTGCTGCTGGGCCGCCTCGCCCAGCGCTACGGCACCAAGCGGGTCGTGCTGGCCTCCCTGGTCGTGTGGGTGACCGTCGTGCTCGCCGCGTACGGGCTGCAGCGCGGGTCGGCGGCGCAGTTCCTCGGCCTGGCCACCGCGATCGGGGTGGTCCTGGGCGGCACGCAGGCGCTGTCGCGGTCGCTGTACTCCCACCTGCTCCCCCGCGACCGCGAGGCGGAGTACTTCGGCTTCTACGAGATCAGCGACAAGGGGACCAGCTGGCTGGGGCCGCTCGTGTTCGCCGCCGCCCTGCAGTGGACCGACAGCTACCGCACCGCCATCGTCTCCCTGGTGATCTTCTTCGTGGTGGGCTTCGCCGTGCTGGCGGCCGTGGACGTTCCCCGGGGCGTCCGGGAGGCCGGTAACCCCCTCCCCCAGCGACTCTGAGGGTTGAACCCGGCGCCTTGCGGCAAGACCCGTCGGCTCGGGAAACGGCGGGTCTTCGCAGGGTTGCATCGAGGCCAAGGCGGGAATCTTGTCTCAAATCCCGCTTCCTCGCTCTGAGCAGCACCAACGCGTAGCTGACGCACGGCTGTTACACCAGCCTTCGTCAGCGCTGTGCACTCGAAGGAGGCTGGTGTGAGACTCAAGGGTGTCCCGAAGATCACGACGCTCAAAGCGACCAAGCGCAGCCCGCAGCGCTTCCGCGTCCGGTGAGACTGGCAGCCGCGGTCTCGAGGTCGTCGCCTCCTACGAGAGCCATGGCGCGTGCGAGGTGATCGAGGAAGGCGTCGTGGCGTCCGCGTCGAAGATCAGGCGGCGGCGCTCCTCGGGGATCACCGCGCTGACCCGTCCCCACACCTCGCGCGGGCGCTCGGTCGGCCCCGCCAGGAACAAGGCGTCGCCCTCACGCAGCCTCGTCCACAGCGGCTGGGAAGCGTCATGAGCGGTGTTCTCCACGGATGACTACGACTGGGCAGTTCGCGTGCTGCACGCAGTGTTGGCTCACCGAGCCGAGGAGCGCGCCGGTGAAGCCACCGTGTCCCCGGTTGCCGACCACGAGCAGGTCGGCGCCGTCGGCCGCCTCCAGCAGCACCCGGGCGGCGTTCCCCTCCGCGACGCGTGAAAGGACGGGCACCTCGGGTCGCGGCCCGGCCTCCTGCTCGATCGTCTCCTGAAGCGTCTTGGCGGCCGCTGCCTCGATGTCGTCGTTTTGCACCAGGGCCAAGTCCCAACCGTAGGTTATTGGGACCTCCCAGCCGATCACCGCTTCCACCGCCGCCCCGGTCAGTCGCGCCTGCCGCAACGCCCAGCGCAGCGCCGCCCGTGACGGCTCCGACCCATCAACGCCGACGACGATCCGGCCCTGGTTTTCCTCACGTTCGTTCGCCATGTGGCGGCTCCTTTCGCTCATTGGACTTCCAGCAAGGCGGACCCTTTTCCCGCTGCTATTCCAGCCGTGAACCCCGGCCCGCGTTTACGGCGATGAGGAGACGTTCCGCCTCTCACGCAGCCCGATCACGCGCGCCCCTACGGGCAGTGGTATTTCCGCATCGTCCCAGCCTCCTAAACCACCCTCAGTCGATACCATGGCCACCTCGCACGACAGGGACGAAAGTCCCGTCGGCTCATGACCCCATGGGGGACCTTCGCTGGGCGACACGGTGACCGGCATGGCTCGCGACTTGTTCTATTCCTCACAACCGCCCGGCTGCTCACGCGTGGCCCTCGATTGCCAATTCCGAACCTTTGGGCTGGCTGGTCGGCGGTCGATCGGTCGTCAGGTTCCGGCCTGGGCGACGGGCTCATCGACCGGATCGTTGTGTGCCGCCAGGTCGAACCGTCCGCCGTTGACGTACTGGCATGAGATGCCGATGAAGTGGGCGTTCGGTGCTGAGCGCATTTGGCGATGCCGGGCGCGGACGCCGTCACGCGCGATGCCGCCAACCCGCTGGGCACGGCGGACGCCTGCGGCCTCTTCGTTCAGGGGTCAGCGTCAGGGTGTGCCGTGCAACGCGCCGGGCGGTTGCACTCCCCCATCCGGCACGCGAACGCATCGGGCAGTGCATCGCGAACCATGCACTGCCCGACCTCAGGGCCTTGCGGGCCCGCGTCATTTCGAACCGATCGGGACTGCACCACAGACGCCGTGGTGATCAGGCCTGGGGCTCGAGCGCGCGCTGGTCCGCCGTGCTCACACGTGGTGTGTAGTAGCGCCCGCGCGTCATGACGGTGAACGCCACGTGGAGGATCGGGCCGATCACCATGGCGACGAACGACGCGTAGTAGATCGGGTAGACACCACCGATGCCCAGTGCGCCGAGGACGACGGCGATGCCGAGCGAGGCCAGGCCGCATGGGTTCCAGGAGCGCACCTCGTCTTCGCGGAACTCGATGTCCGCGCTCCGTCCGAGCCCGAGCCACCGTCGACAGATGAAGTAGTCGGCCAGGATGATCAGCACCCAGGTGTTCGTCAGAACGCCCGCGACGGCCAGGAAGGTCCCGAGGTGGTTGATGACGTTCGTGGCGTAGAAGATCACGCCGAAGAACCAGACGAGGAACATCCACCAGGGACGCCCGGGACGGAAGTGCGCGGCCACGTCGAACCCGCTGGAGAGCGCGATCGACCCGGAGTAAAGGTTCATGACGTTGATGCGGATCTGCGTGATGATGACGAACACCACGCCGACCAGGCCCATGAGGTGGACGAACATGAAGCCCGGGTCCTGCGCCTGCGACTGGCCGCCGGCTCCCAGCTCGGACAGCAGGCTCGAGCCGATGAAGACGCCGAGGAAGATGACGGTGAACATCGGGATCAGCTCACCGAGCATGATGCCGACCGTCCCGCGGTAGCGGATGTCTCGTGACGCGAACCGGCCGTAGTCCGTCGCCATGAGCCCCTGAAAGATCATTTGGCCGTTGGCCAGACTGAAAGCGCCCCAGATGGCGGCCCAGTCGACCTTGCCGGTCGCATGCCACCCCGAGAGGCCGACGGCCGCGTGCGACGAGCCGAGCTTCGCCAGGCCGTAGACGAGCAGCACGATGAAGATCGGGAATCCCCAGGACTGCAGGAACGACATGGCGTGCATGCCACGCCACACGAAGGCGAGGGTGAACAGGCCGAGCAGCGCGAAGATCGCGACGCCACCGATCGAGTTGATCGGCACGCCGAAGTAGCCCGCGACGGCGTGCGAGACGATCGTTCCCTCGAACAGGAAATAGAAGATGTAGTTCACCGCGTAGATGAACGACGTGACCGCGGCGCCGCGACTCCCGAAACCGAGCCCGCGGCTCAGGAGGTTCTGGGAAAGTCCTTCCCGGCTCGCAATCCGCATGGTCAGCATGCCGATCAGGATCGCGCCGAAGAAGAAGTACGCGATGGGTGCCAGCAGCCACGGCCATCCAACGAGGAACGTCTGCTGGGCACCGAAGGAGAAGAAGAACATCGCTGTCGCGTTGCCGAGCAGCACGAGGCTGATCGCGGGGATCGGCCACCGCTGGTTTCCGG
>JBJMIW010000336.1:0-5559 GCA_045806665.1 Actinoallomurus sp. | reverse complement strand
GGTCAAGCACGAGCTCCTGGCCCACGGTCGCGTCCTGGACGCGCCAGCCGGAGATGTAGCCCTCCTGCTGGAGGATCTCGGCGATGTGCGCCTTGATCTTCGAGTACGGCATCGCCACGGTGTCGTGGTATGCCGAATTCGCGTTCCGCAGACGGGTCAACATGTCTGCGATCGGGTCGGTCATCGTCATGGCCTACTGGCCCTCCTCGCCGCGGTTTCCGTACGTCACGGACCTTCGACGTGGTCGTGGGCGCCTTCACCAGGCGCCCGGTCGGTCATTTATCGAAAAGCCGGTGTGTTACCAGCTGGACTTGGTGATGCCGGGCAGCTCGCCGCGGTGCGCCATCTCCCGGAAGCAGATCCGGCACAGGCCGAACTTGCGGAAGACGGCACGCGGACGCCCGCACCGCGAGCACCGAGTGTAGGCGCGCACGGCGTGCTTGGGCTTCCGGTTCGCCTTGGCGATCAGAGCCTTCTTCGCCATCAATTCTCCTTGTTACGATCCTCGGCCGTCGTCGAACGGCTGTCCTCCGACGGCCGCCGATCGGCGCCTAGTTCTCCTTGAACGGGAAGCCCAGGTGCCGCAGGAGCGCCCGGCCCTCGTCGTCGGTCTTCGCGGTGGTGACGATGGTGATGTCCATGCCGCGCTGACGGTCGACCTTGTCGGGGTCGATCTCGTGGAACATCACCTGCTCGGTGAGCCCGAACGTGTAGTTGCCGTTGCCGTCGAAGTTCTTCGGCGACAGGCCTCGGAAGTCACGGATCCGGGGCAGCGCCAGAGACAGCAGCCGGTCCAGGAACTCCCACATGCGGTCGCCGCGCAGCGTCACGTGCGCGCCGATCGGCATGCCCTCGCGCAGCTTGAACTGCGCGATCGACTTCTTGGCGCGGGCGACCGCGGGCTTCTGGCCGGTGATGGTCGTCAGGTCGCGCACCGCGCCCTCGATGAGCTTCGAGTCGCGGGCGGCGTCACCGACGCCCATGTTGACCTTGACCTTGGTCACGCCCGGGATCTGCATGACGTTCGCGTAGCCGAACTGCTCCTGGAGCGCCTTCGCGATGTCCTCGCGGTAGCGCAGCTTGAGCCGCGGCTGCGGAGTCTCTTGCGTAGTCGTGTCGGCGGTCATCAGATTTCCTTACCGGTACGGCGCGAGACGCGAACCTTCGTGCCGTCTTCGTTCGTGCGGTAGCCGACGCGAGTGCGCTCGCCGTTCTCCAGCAGCATCACGTTGCTGACGTGGATCGGCCCCTCCTTGGTGACGACCCCGCCTTCCTTCGCGCCACGCGGACCCTGGTTCGTCTCCTTGGTGTGGCGCTTCACCATGTTCACGCCCTCGACGACCACGCGGTCGCGCTTCGGGTCGGCCGAGATGACCTTCCCGGTCGCGCCCTTGTCCTTGCCGGCGATGACGACGACCTCGTCGCCCTTCTTGATCTTCATCACAGCACCTCCGGCGCCAGCGAGATGATGCGCATGAACCGCTTCTCGCGAAGCTCCCGGCCGACCGGGCCGAAGATACGCGTGCCGCGCGGATCGCCACCGTCCTTGATCAGGACGGCCGCGTTCTCGTCGAAGCGGATGTAGGAGCCGTCGGGACGGCCCCGCTCCTTGCGGGTGCGCACGACGACGGCCTTAACGACATCACCCTTCTTCACGCCGGCACCGGGAAGGGCGTCCTTCACGGTGGCGACGATGATGTCACCGATGCCCGCATAGCGCCGACCCGAGCCGCCGAGAACGCGGATGCACAGAATCTCCTTGGCACCCGTGTTGTCGGCGACCTTGAGTCGCGACTCCTGCTGGATCACGTCAACTCCTGTATTTCACGCCGGTTCTCGATATGAGCCTGGCGGATTCGATCCTCAGTCGCTTGGCGGCGACTGCCAGCTACTTGGCCTTCTCAAGGATCTCCACGACGCGCCACCGCTTCGTGGCGGACATCGGCCGGGTCTCCATGAGACGAACCCGGTCGCCCACACCACAGGCGTTGCCCTCGTCGTGCGCCTTGTACTTCGTGGTACGGCGGATGATCTTGCCGTACAGGGGGTGCTTGACGCGGTCCTCGACGGCGACGACGACGGTCTTATCCATCTTGTCGCTGACCACGAGACCCTCACGGATCTTGCGGTAGTTCCGCGTCTCGGTCTTCTGCTCACTCATCGGTGGACTCCTCCACGGGCTCCTCGGCGAACTCGACGATGCCGAGCTCACGCTCCCGCATCACGGTGTAGATGCGGGCGATCTCCCGCTTCACTTCCCGAAGCCGTCCGTGAGTCTCGAGCTGGCCCGTCGCCCCCTGGAAGCGGAGGTTGAACAGCTCCTCCTTCGCCTCCTTGAGCTTGGTGACGAGCTCAGCCTCGGGCTGGGTCCGCAGATCGTCAGCGGTAAGGCCCTTGGCCATCACGCCTCACCCACTTCACGCTTCTCGAACCGCGAGCGCTGCATCGGGAGTTTGTGCTGTTTGAACATCACGCCTCACCGACCTCACGCTTCACGAACTTGCACTTCATTGGGAGTTTGTGCATCGCGCGGCGGAGCGCCTCGCGAGCCAGGGGCTCGGGCACGCCGGCCAGCTCGAACATCACACGGCCCGGCTTGACGTTGGCGATCCACCACTCCGGCGAGCCCTTACCGGAACCCATGCGGGTCTCGGCCGGCTTCTTGGTCAGCGGACGGTCGGGGTAGATGTTGATCCACACCTTTCCGCCACGCTTGATGTGCCGGGTCATGGCGATACGCGCGGCCTCGATCTGCCGGTTGGTCACGTACGCGCCCTCGACAGCCTGGATGCCGTACTCGCCGAAGGTGACCTTCGTTCCGCCCTTGGCCATCCCACGCCGCTTCGGGTGGTGCTGCTTGCGGTGCTTGACCCTGCGAGGGATCAGCATTGGTTATTCAGCTCCCCTCACCCGTGTTGGACGGCGTGGCCGCCTCGTTCGACTGCTGCTCGGCACCGGTCGGCGCGGACGGGGCCTGCTGCTGCCGGCCACCGCGGTCGCCACCGCGCTCGCCGCGACGGCCACCACGCTCGCCGCCACCGCCACCGCCGCCGCCACCGCGACGCTGCGGGCGCTCGCGGCGACCGCCACCGGCGGCCCGCTCCTTCGCCTGCTGTGCCTCGCGCTCGGCGCGGCTCGTCGGAGCCACGCCCTTGTAGATACAGACCATCACGCCGATCCGGCCGAAGGTGGTACGGGCCTCGTAGAACCCGTAGTCGATGTCGGCACGGAGCGTGTGCAGGGGCACCTGGCCCTCGCGGTAGAACTCCGAGCGCGACATCTCGGCGCCGCCGAGGCGGCCGCCACACTGGACCTTGATGCCCTTCGCGCCACTCTTCATGGCGCTCTGGATGGCCTTACGCATCGCACGGCGGAACGCGACCCGGCTGGACAGCTGCTCGGCAACGCCCTGGGCGACGAGCTGTGCGTCGACCTCCGGGTTCTTGACCTCGAGGATGTTCAGCTGGACCTGCTTGCCGGTCAGCTTCTCGAGGTCACCGCGGATACGGTCGGCCTCCGCGCCGCGGCGGCCGATGACGATGCCGGGACGGGCGGTGTGGATGTCGACGCGGACGCGGTCACGGGTGCGCTCGATCTCGACCTTGGAGATGCCGGCGCGGTCCATGCCGCGGGTCAGCATCCGGCGGATCGCCACGTCTTCCTTGACGTAGTCCTTGTAGAGCTTGTCGGCGTACCACCGGCTCTTGAAGTCGGTGGTGATGCCCAACCGGAACCCGTGCGGGTTGATCTTCTGCCCCACTAGCGGGTCCTCCTAGTCTTCTTACGACCGTTGGCGTTGCCGCCCTCCGGCCGCGACTCGACCACGACGGTGATGTGGCTCGTCCGCTTGTTGATGCGGTAGGCACGCCCCATCGACCGCGGGCGGAAACGCTTCAGCGTGGGTCCCTCGTCGACCCACGCCCGGCTCACCCAAAGCGTGTCGGCTTCGAGCTGGTTGTTGTGCTCGGCGTTGGCGATGGCGCTCGAGAGCACCTTGTACACCGGCTCGCTCGCAGCCTGAGGGGCGAACCGCAGCACCGCCTGAGCCTCCGCGGCCTGCATGCCACGGATGAGGTCCACCACGCGGCGGGCCTTTCTGGGCGTGACGCGGGCGTACCGCGCCTGGGCCCTGGCTTCCATCGCTGTTTCCTCGCTCTCGCTACTTCTACGGTTCAGCCGCGCCGGCTACGGCGGTCTTCTTTGATGTGGCCCTTGAACGTCCGAGTCGGGGCGAACTCCCCGAGCTTGTGACCGATCATGGCCTCGGTGACGAACACCGGAACGTGCTTGCGGCCGTCGTGCACGGCGATCGTGTGACCGAGCATGTCGGGCACGATCATGGAGCGCCGCGACCACGTCTTGATGACGTTCTTGGTGCCCTTCTCGTTCTGCACGTCCACCTTTTTCATCAGGTGGCCGTCCACGAAAGGGCCCTTCTTAAGGCTACGTGGCATCGTGTGGGCTCCTACCGCTTCTTCTTGCTACGACGACGGACGATGAGCCGGTCGGAAGGCTTGTTCGCCTTACGGGTGCGGCCCTCGGGCTTGCCCCAGGGGCTCGACGGGTGACGGCCACCGGACGTCTTGCCCTCACCACCACCGTGCGGGTGGTCGATCGGGTTCATCGCGACACCACGGACGGTCGGGCGCTTGCCCTTCCACCGCATACGGCCGGCCTTACCCCAGTTGATGTTCGACTGCTCGGAGTTGCCGACCTCGCCGACCGTGGCGCGGCAGCGGACGTCGACCATGCGCATCTCACCGGAGGGCATGCGCAGCGTGGCGTACTTGCCCTCCTTGGCCAGCAGCTGCGCGCCGGAGCCGGCCGACCGGGCCAGCTTGGCGCCGCCACCCGGCCGCAGCTCGATCGCGTGCACGACCGTACCGGTCGGGATGTTGCGCAGCGGCAGGCAGTTGCCCGGCTTGATGTCGGACGACGGCCCGTTCTCGATGCGGTCGCCCTGCTTCACGCCGGTCGGGCAGAGGATGTAGCGCTTCTCCCCGTCGGCGTAGTGCAGCAGCGCGATCCGCGCGGTGCGGTTCGGGTCGTACTCGATGTGCGCGACCTTCGCCGGAACACCGTCCTTGTCGGCGCGCCGGAAGTCGATGACGCGGTACGAGCGCTTGTGACCGCCACCCTGGTGGCGGGTGGTGATGCGGCCGTGCGCGTTGCGGCCGCCCTTCTTCGGGAGCGGACGCACGAGCGACTTCTCGGGCTCGGTACGGGTGACCTCGACGAAGTCGGCCACACTCGAACCGCGACGGCCCGGGGTCGTCGGCTTGTACTTACGGATGCCCATCTTTTTCGTTCATCCCTTGTCTGTCTTCGGACGCTGAACCGATCCGGACCGGCCCTCCGCGGTGCCCGGCCTCCGGAGGCGGCGCGTGCGCGCCCCCTCACGGGAGCGGAACGCCGCGGAGGAGATGTCCGCCGCGTTCGCTGTGGTAGTAGGAGCAGGAACACGAGCGGTAGGCATGCACCTGGGCCGTGTGCAGGTAGCGGGCCTGGACCCCCCACTTGCTCTCGAGCAGGACCAGCCCGTCCTCCTCGACCATCTTG
>JBJMIW010000335.1:0-6981 GCA_045806665.1 Actinoallomurus sp. | reverse complement strand
CTTGATCGACGCCACGACCGGGCGGATGTTGATCAGGGTCTGCGGGGTGATGGCCTCGACGTCCTGGGTGGTCATGCGCTCACGCACGACACGCTCCATCCGGGACAGGCCGGTGCGGACCTGGTTCTGGATGAGCTCGCCGACGGCGCGGATGCGGCGGTTGCCGAAGTGGTCGATGTCGTCGGTCTCGACCCGGATCTTGACCGGCTCGCCGTTGCGGGTGCCGTCGAGCTCCTCGACGCCCTTGTGCAGGGCGAGGAGGTACTTGATCGCGGCGGTGACGTCGTCGATGCGCAGGACCGACTCGCCGAGCTCGGCGGTCAGCCCGAGCTTCTTGTTGATCTTGTAACGTCCGACCTTGGCGAGGTCGTAGCGCTTGGCGTTGAAGTAGTAGTTCTCCAGCAGGGTCCGGCCGGCCTCGACCGTGGGCGGCTCGCCGGGGCGGATCTTGCGGTAGATGTCGAGCAGGGCCTCGTCCTGGGTGTGGACGTTGTCCTTCTCGAGGGTCTCGAGCAGCACCGGGAAGTCGGCGAACTCCTCGCGGATCTCGGACTCGGTCATGCCCAGGGCGCGCAGGAAGACGGTCACCGACTGCTTGCGCTTGCGGTCGATACGGACGCCGACATTGTCACGCTTGTCGACTTCGAACTCGAGCCATGCACCCCGGGAGGGGATCACCTTGCAGCCGAAGATGTCCTTGTCGGACGTCTTGTCCAGGGCCCGGTCGAAGTAGACGCCGGGCGAGCGGACGAGCTGTGAGACGACGACACGCTCGGTGCCGTTGATGATGAAGGTGCCCTTCGGCGTCATGAGCGGGAAGTCACCCATGAACACCGTCTGGCTCTTGATCTCCCCCGTGGAGTTGTTGATGAACTCCGCCGTGACGAACATCGGGGCGGAGAAGGTCATGTCCTTGTCTTTGCACTCCTCGACGGAGTACTTCGGCGGCTCGAACCGGTGATCGCGGAACGAGAGGGACATGGTGCCGGAGAAGTCTTCGATCGGACTGATCTCTTCGAAGATCTCCTCAAGTCCCGACTGGGTCGGGACATCCTTACGACCGGCCTGCTGGGCCGCATCGACCCGGGCCTTCCACCTCTCGTTACCGAGCAACCAGTCAAAGGACTCGGTCTGCAGCGCGAGGAGGTCCGGAACTTCCAGAGGCTCCTTGATACGCGCGAAAGAAACGCGGTTCGGACCGGTTGCGGTAGTCGAGGCGTTGCGCGAGGCTGCCAAGAGTGGTCCTTCCGAGGGCTCGCGGCGGGACTGACGACGCGCACGCCAGACGATCCACGTCGATAGACCCCGCCGAAACGGGGGTGTCGAGGTGTGGATAGTCAGAGGGCAGCGCAAAGGGGCAGTGTAGCCGAACGCTACACCGCTGTCGAGCGCAGAGCCACGGTATGCATCACAGTTGCTCCGCAGCATCGCTCTTCAGCGGCCCCACGTCAAGACTAGACATGGACATTCCGCCCCACTTGCCAGCGTGAGGTAGCCCATAGTTTACGGGGAGGCGGGCACCGCCCCGTCCCGGCGCAGGTCGCGCGCCGCCCCGGCACGGGGCGGCGTCGCAGCTCGGATGCCGGTCAACGGGATTTCGACGCCGAGGGGGTCGGCGCCGGGGTGGGCCCGGAGGAGGCCGGCGGCGGGGTGGTCATCCGCGGACCGTCGATCAGCCACTTCTTGCCGATCTTCCTCATCTGCAGCCGCGGCCACGAGGTGTCGACCTGAGGTTCCTTGTGCGCGGCGTTCACCGAGATCATCTTCACGAAGAACAGCGCCTCCAGCCGGTCGGCGGTCGCCTGCGTCACCGCCGCCACCTGGATCTGGGTCAGCGCCTGGGTCTGGCTCTTCTCCACCGACGGCCGGAAGATCTTCCAGTAATCGGTGTAGGACTTCGCCATCGCCGGGGTCATCTCGGACTTCGCCTTGGCCAGGTCGTAGTCGAGCGTCCGGTAGTTGTACGACAGCAGGTCCTTGGCGGCGGACTGCGCGGCGGCCAGGCCGTCCTGGCGGGCGTTCTCGACCGCCACGTCCTCGCTCCGCTGGTGCCACAGGGCCAGGCAGCCGACGGCCACGACGAGCACGGCGCAGGCAAGGATCACCAGCGGGGCCGTGGCGGGCGACCGCGGCGCCCCCTCCGCCGCGGTGCCCTGGGCGGGGCTCTCGGCCGACGCGCCCTTGCGCCCGGTCAGCGCGGTCACTGCAGTCCTCCCATCCCGGAGACCCGCCAGTGACCACCGATCCTGGTGAGCTGCACCTGGGCGCTCTGCCACGACGAGGACGGCGTCTGGACCTGCGCGGACTTGGCGCTCCTGCGTACGGTGACCATGACCTCGGCCGACTTGGCCTGGATGTCGATCACTCCGGACGCGGACACCGCCGCGCTGGAGACCAGCTTGTTGGTCACGACGGCCTGCTTCCAGGTGGTGCCCAGCTGCTGGACCGCCTGTGCCTTGAACTTGTCGGACATGTCGGCGTAGACCCGCTGGGCGTCCTGGTCGAAGCTCTGATAGCTGATCGAGTAGAAGTTGGTGACGACCCGGCGGGCGACGGTCTGCACCGCCTCGATGTCGGACTTACGGGTGTCGGCGGCGTACGTCTTGTCGGCGAGGTAGCCCACCGGCACCAGGAGGGCGAGGAGGATGACCCCCAGCAGCGCGAGCGTCACCCCCAGGCGACGGCCGCTCAGCCGACGATCGGGCTCAGCAGAAGCGTCTGCCATGAAGCGTCTCCCGTCAGTTGACTGACCTTGCCCAGGCGGTACCGCTTACCGTCGGGCCCCACGTAAACGCGAGTCCGGGGATCGTAGCCGCTGACGAACAGCGTCTGCAGCCCGGAGGAGGCCGTCTGTCCGGAGCCGGAGTCCCCCGTCGACGAGCCGCCGTTCGCCGCCGAGCGTCCCGTGACCGACGCCTGCTTGGCCGCGTCGCCGCCGGACCCGGTGCCGTCCGTGGTCTCGTACGGGAAGCCGGCTCCGTCGGTGGCGCCCGCGGGCAGCTTCGGGTACGGCCCGGGCGGTGGGGCGTTACGGGACCCGCGTACGGCCGTGGTGGCGTTCGAGGGCGCCTTGCAGGAGGCGTTCCGGTTAATGGTCGCCGGCCGGGTGTCCTGGGGGTACCGCACCCGAGTGCCGCCGTAGCCCTTGGTGCAGACGGGCGGCTGGTTGAAGTTGAACTCCATGCCGAAGTGGACCGTGCCGTCACCGGGGGTAACGCTGAAGGCGCCGCCGACGATGAGCGGATAGGTGATCAGCAGGGTCCGCAACTGGGTCGTGCGCGAGGTCAGCACCGATCCGATCACGGAGCCGTTCGCCAGCAGCGTGGGCAGGGTCGGCTGGAGGCGGTCGAGTAGGTCCTGACCCTGGTCGAGCGCGCCCGGCGTGACGTTCAGGAACTTCCGTACGTCGGGATCGTCGCGCTTCAGCTCCGCGGTCAGCGACGCGAGATTGTGGGAGAACTCACGGAAGACCGACCCCTCGTCGACCTGCGTGTCGAGCACCGTACGCCCGTTGTTGAGCAGCGCGATCGTCTCGGGGTAGGTGTCGTTCAGCGCGGCCAGGATCTTCTGGTTCGAGTCGATCAGCGACTGGAGGTCCGGGCCCTCGCCCGAGAGGCCCTTGTCGAGCTCGTCGATGACCGTTCCGAGGTCCTTGGGGTTCACGGTACGGACGAGCGCGTCGATGTTGTGCAGTAGTTCATACGTCTGCACGGGCAGGTGGGTGTGGTCGCGCGGGATGACGTCGCCGCTCTTCAGCGACGGGCCGTTCCCGGCGGGACGCAGGTCGACGTACTGCTCGCCGACGCCGGAGCGGTTCAGGACGTAGGCCTGCACGTCGTTGGCCGGCACCTTGCGGCCGCGGTTGATGCGCAGCTCGACGCGGACGCCGTCCTTGGTGAGCCGCAGCGGCCCCACCCGGCCGACCGATACCCCGCGGTAGGTGACCTCCGCGTTCGTGAAGATGCCGCCGGAGTCGGCCATGTCGAGGTAGACGCGGTACCGCAGGTCGAGGACGGTCTGGCCCAGGCCGATGATGTTGACGAGGGTGTAGGCCATGGTCAGGACCGTGATGATCGCGAAGATCGTCAGCTGGATCTTGACGCCGCGCTTGATGATCATGCGGTGCCTCCGCTCAGCAGGGCGCCCAGGTCGTCGCCCGGCGCGCCGCCGCGCATTCCCAGCGGCGGCAGGATGCCGCCGCCGTCGCCCTGCTGTGAGCCGCCTTGACCACTGCCCGTGCCGCCCTGCGGAAGGACGCCCAGCGGGCTGTCCGGGACGCTCGTACGGGGCGCCGGCAGGGACGCCTGCAGCTTCGCCGCGGTCTTGGCCGCCCCCTCGAGCGCCGTCCCGGTCAGGAAGTTGTGCGAGATGTTGGCCACGTCGAGGTCCATGGTGACGAACAGGTTGCCGTAGTCGCCCTTGAGGGCCTGCGAGGCGGTCTGGGGGAAGGGGAACGTGAACAGGCCGCCCAGGACCTTCGGCAGGACGCTGCTGGCCTTGTCGGTGTTCTGCAGCACCGTCTGTAGGGACTTCAGGTTCGCCACCGTGTCGTCGTGGGACCGGTTGATCACGCGGGTCGCCACGGTCCCGAGCCGGTCCATGTTGACCAGGAGCTTGGTGAGGTCCTGCCGCTGCGCGGCGAGGATCTTCACCGCCGGGGCGGTGCTGTCGATCGTGTCGGCGATGGTCTGGTTGTGCCGGGCGAGGGTGGCGGCGAGCCGGTCGACCTTGTCGATCGTGGTGACGATCTGCGCCTTCTGCCGGTCGAGCGTGCCGACGAAGGTGTTGACGCGGTCGAGCAGGTCGCGCATCTGCGTGGTGCGGCCCTGCATGGCGGCGTTCAGCTCGTGGTTGATCGTCGAGATCTGCTCCAGGCCGCCGCCGGTGATGAGCATCGACATCGCCGACAGCACCTCCTCCACCTCGGTGTTGCGGGTGGTGCGCTCCAGCGGGATCTCCGAGCCGTTCGTCAGCCTGCCCTGTGGCGTCTGCCCCTGCGGCGCGGACAGCGCGACGAACTTCTCACCGAGGAGGCTGGTCTGGGAGATGGTGGCGACCGCGTTGGCCGGCAGGTCGACCGAGCGGCGGAGCCGGCAGGTGACCTCGGCCCTCCAGTTCACGAGGCGGATGGCGGTGATCCTGCCGACCGGGACGTCGTTGACCCGGCACTGCGTCTGCGGCACCAGGTCCAGGACGTTCGAAAAGACGATCTTCACGTCGTACGGGTCGGAGCCGGTGTCGATGCCGCCGGGGAGCGGCAGGTTGGACACGCCCCGGAAAGCACAGCCCGAGACGGCCGCGGTGAGGGTGAGCGCCGCGGCGAGGATCCGGGTTCCTCTGGCCGCTCCGCGGCGCACCGGCCGCTCCGATCGAGACACCTCGTCCGTACCTCTCATGTCATTCACGGCCCGCGCCCGCCGTGCTCGTGCCGCTGGGGGCGCGCTTCCCGGTCCCGCTCTTACGGTCGTCGATCGGAGGCTGAGCCGGGCCGATCTTGACCGGAAGCGGGATGAGGTTCTGCAGGTAGCCGTCGAACCATCGGCCCTGAGCCGTGGCGTCTCCCGAGGTGGTGACGAACGGGCCGAGGGTCCGTACCGCCTTGTCGAGGTTGTTCTGGTTGCGCAGCAGGATGTCGACGACCCGGTGCAGCCGGCTCATCGCGGGGTTCAGCGTGGCGCGGTTCTCCTCGATCGCTCCGGTGATCTGGTTCGAGAGGCCGACCGTGCCGGACAGCAGCGAGGTGATCACCTGCCGCCGGTCGTTGAGCCCCTGCAGCAGCAGGCCACCGCTCGAGACGAGCTGCGCGAGGTCGCCGCTGCGGTCGGCGAGCAGGCCGGTGACGTTCCGGCTGTGACCGAGGAGGCTGGTCAGCTCGTCGTCGCGGGAGGAGACGGCCTGCGAGATCTTCCGCAGCCCGCTCAGCGCCCGGCGTACGTTGTCCGGGGAGTACCGCAGCGTCTGGTCGAGGGTCTCCAGCGCCTTCGCCAGCTGCGGGACGTCGACCTTCTGCAACTGTCCCGACAGGTCCTGCAGGGCGGGCACGACCTCGTACGACGGGGCGGTGCGCGAGGTGGGGATCTCGGTGTGCGACGACTGGCGGCGGCCGCCCCTCGGATCCACCTCGAGGTAGTGCGCGCCCAGCAGCGTGGAGATCTTGATCCGGAGCTGCGACTGCGCGCCGAACCGAACGTGTGAGCCCGCGGTGAAGGCGACCCGCACGTGGTCGTCCTCCAGCTTGACGCTCTTGACCTTGCCGACCTTGACGCCGGCGATGCGCACCTCTTCGTTCGGCTTGAGGCCGCTGGCCTCGGTGAACGCCGCGTTGTAGACCGTGCCGCCCTCGAAGACCGTCAGATTGAACGCGGCGACCACGAGGAGGGCCACCGACGACATGCCGACGATGCCCATCACCAGGGGATCCCGGTCGCGGAAGGAGACTCTCACCGCCCCGCTCCCCTCCTCGCTGCATCCATCACCTGATCACCCCTTGCACCGGGCGTTCTCGTTGAGGATCTGCGGAGTGTTGAAGGAGACCTGGCCGGGCAGCCCGATCCGCGCGTCCATGCTGCACAGGTAGAAGTTGAACCAGGAGCCGTACGACGCGGCCCGGTCCAGCAGCATGAAGTTGGTCGGCAACACGGCGAACGCCTTGTCGAGTTGGTTGCCGTTCTGCGCCAGGACCTTCGACAGGTGGCCGAGCGTGGCGATGTCGGTCTTCACCGACGGGCGCACGTCGGTGAGCAGGCCGTTGGTCGTGTAGATCAGCTGGTTGACGCTGACCAGCGACTCGCCGATCGCGTGGCGGTCGGCGGCCAGCCCTGACACGAGGCTCTTGAGGTTGGTGATGAGCCCGGAGACCTCCTGGTCGCGCGAGTCGATCGTGGAGATCACCTTGTCCAGGTTGTCGATCACCCGGCCGATCACCTCGTCGCGATTGCCGAGGGTCTCGGTCAGGGAGGCGACGTGCGCGAGCAGCCCGTT
>JBJMIW010000334.1:0-25771 GCA_045806665.1 Actinoallomurus sp. | reverse complement strand
CCGGGGCCGCCGGAGCTCTCCGCGTACGGCCCAGGTCCCATCGGACTCCCACCGTACGGTTCCAGCCCCCCCGGCCCGCCTGGCGTACCTACGCCGCCTGGCGTACGCACCCCGCCTGGGGTTCCCGGCCCGCCCGCCCCGCCCGGCACCCCTGGGCCGCCCGGTCCTCCTAGGCCGCCAGGCCCGCCAGGCCCGGCTGGGCCGCCATGCCTGTCTGGACCGCCTGGTCCGCCCGGCATGATCACTCCCGGAGCACCGGGCCACCCGGCCTCCCCGCCCCCGGGCCCGCCGCTTGGGACCGGCCGATCGGGCATCCCGAAACCCGACCCGCCGGGCGGCTCAGGCGACGCCCATCCCGCGCCGACCGGTGGGCCCTGTTGTGGAGGCACGGGAGGAGCCGAAGAAGAGCCGGGATGTCCCGGCCACGCGCCCGTTGTGGCGGGGGCGGCGGGAGATCCCGGCCACGCGCTGGTCTGCGGGGTCGGTGTGGACGGGCCGGCCTGCTGGTCCGATCGCGGCCCTTCGGCCGAAGGTGACGGCTCGGCGGCCGCTGCTCCGGTAGACATCGGCTCAGTGGGCGGTTGGGCCTGAGCCGGCGGTTCGGCGGGCCCCGCGCCTGAACGCGGCGGCGCAGTAGGCGGTGCTCCCGGAGACGGCCGCTCGGCGGGCCCTTGGGCCGGTTCCTTCGTCTCCGTGGACTGCTTTGGCGGGACGACCTGCCGGGCGTTCCCGGATGCTGCCGGGGGCGGGGACGGTCGGAGGGGGCTGGACGGTGGGCTCTGCGCCGAACCTTCACTCTCCGCAGACGGTTCCGCCCCTTCGGGCGATCCGGCTTGCTCGACCTCGTCCGGCTTCCCCGGCTGTGCCGGCGACGGCCCCGGAACGCCGTCTCGATCCGTGCTCAATGAAGTCCCCTGTTTAACGATCGTCGCCGTGACCCTATGTTTGCGCTGATCGCCGGACAAGACGGGGAAGGGTTGTGTTACCCGGTCGATGCCCGTACGCACGGGGCGCCGATGGTGTCGGCCAACCCGCGGTACTTGCGTCGGTCTCCGTTTCGGGTGGCGCCAACGCGTCGAGCGCTCCTGCCGCGGCGGTGGCGTTGGCCTTGGAGAGGGGAGGGATCGGCGAGCGAAAGGCTCGGCAATCGCGGCGACATTATGCAGGAAACGCGACTAAATTTCCCGCCGATGCCGTCATTACCGAGCCTTCGGTACGCGCTCCGTCTCCAGTGGCTTATCCACAGGCTGTGGACAAGGGTGGCGCCGGTCATTCCGGCTGCTGGATGCTCTGGGCCCATGGACCCGGTCGTCTTCATCGCCCGAAACGGCGGAGCCGTCACGTTCACGCAACTGCTGCACGAGGTCGGCCGCCGCCACGTCCCGTTCCGTGGCCGCCGCTGTATTCCGCTCGTCCTCCCGGTCGGGCGGGTCGAGCCGGAAGACCGCGACCGCCGTGGTGTGCGGAGTGATCTCCTCGACCGGGGCCTCGATCGCGAAGGGCGGAGGCGGGGGGCGTCCGTCAGGGGTCGATCGTTCTGCGCGGAGGCGGACAGGTGGTCCGGGAGAGATGAGCGGCGCCGCGCGGAGGCGGGGAGGTCGTCGGTGACGTGGGCACCGCACGGCGGGGAGGGGGTCGGTGACGTGGGGACCGGACGGCGGGGAGGGTAGGGAGGTCGTCCGCGGCGGATGATCCGATTACGCTGATCCTCGTGCACGGCTATTACGGGAACTACCTGACGGTCGTCGTGCTGTTCGTGATCGGCGGTGCGATCGTGGGCGGCGCGTTCCTGGCCAACCGGGCACTGCGCCCGCATCGGCCCACTCCGGAGAAGCTCACGACGTACGAGTGCGGCGTCGACCCCGTCGGTGAGGGTTGGGCGCAGTCGTACGTCCGTTACTACGTCTTCGCGTACCTGTACGTCGTCTTCGCGGTGGACGCGGTGTTCCTCTTCCCCTGGGCGACGGTGTTCTCCGCCAAGGGATACGGCTACGTCACGCTCGGCGAGATGTTCGTCTTCCTCGCCTTCATCGCCGCCGGACTCGCGTACGCCTGGAAGAAGGGCGTCCTCGGCTGGGTGTGAGCCCTCCCGGCGGTCGGTCGTCCTGAGGGAGGACATCCGCCGGGTCGGAACTCGACCGGTCACCGGCCCTTCGTCCCGGCGGGCACGCGCTCGGCAAGCCGGTATGAACCGGTCTCACGGTGTCCCGCGGTCATCCACCTGTCGTGGCGCTGGCCCGGACACGTAAGAATGGGGGCATGGGTGCCGTCGATCTCCCCGAACCGCGAATCGGGCCCGCCTCCCGGCTCGCCCCGAAGCCGATCAAGTTCGTGCTCAACTGGGGGCGGCGGTACTCCCTGTGGGTGTTCAACTTCGGGCTCGCCTGCTGCGCGATCGAGTTCATCGCCACGTCGATGTCGCGCCACGACTTCATCCGGCTGGGCGTCATCCCGTTCGCGCCGGGGCCGCGGCAGGCCGACCTCATGGTGGTCTCCGGGACGGTCAGCGACAAGATGGCGCCGGCCGTGAAGCGGCTGTACGAGCAGATGCCCGAGCCGAAGTACGTCATCTCCTTCGGCGCCTGCTCCAACTGCGGCGGCCCGTACTGGGACTCGTACTGCGTGACGAAGGGCGTCGACCAGATCATCCCGGTCGACGTGTACGTCCCGGGCTGCCCGCCCCGCCCGGAGGCGCTCCTGCACGGGATCCTCAAGCTGCAGGAGAAGATCGCCGCCGAGTCGCTGGGCGAGCGGTACACGCGGGACGGAGAGGCCGTCGCGCCGCCTCCCCCGGTCGTACGGAAGCCGCCCACGCCCGCGGTGCTGCGCCGCCCGCTGGTGCTGCCGCCGGTGCCCGAGCCGGAGGAGATCGAGGCGGCCGAGCAGCCGACGCAGACGTTCACCGCGCTGGGTGAGGACGTACCGTCGACGGGGACACAGGAGCTCCCGCCTCCGGCCGTCCCGGATGAGACCCGGGACTCCACTGAGACACAGGAGGTCACCCTCCCGGAGATCCCCGTCCCCGGCGAGCCGACCTCCCCGGCCGCCGAGACGCAGGAGCTCCCGACGGTGGACTCGGGGACGACGCAGGATCTGCCTCCGTTGGGCGACCCCGGGATGGCGGACCAACCGACCGAGGTCCTGCCGCCGGTACGGGACGCGGGGACGACTCAGGAACTGCCGCCTCTCAAGGAGGCCGGTGAGCCGACGGAGGTGCTGCCACCGGCACGGGACGGGGAGACGACTCAGGAGGTGCCGCCTCCGAAGGCGTCCGGTGAGCCGCCGGTACCGGACGCGGGGACGGCTCAGGAACTGCCGGTTCCCGAGGAGGCCGGTGAGCCGCCCGCGGTCGATGCCGGGGACGAGCGGGCCGGTGAGCGGTCCGACGCAGGCGAGCGCGCCGGAGCGGACAAGGAGCGGTCCTCCGATCGCGCGCCGGGCGGGAAGAGGACGCAGGGGTTGGGCGGCCGGTTTCGGAGGTTCGCCGAGCCGCCGCCCGTACGCGGTGACACCGACCACACGATCATCCCGGGGCTGAGCGATGACGATTGAGCTGGCCGTGGCGTGGACGCGCCGGTTCGGTGACGACGTACGGACCGAAGACGCCTTCGGCATGCTGACCGTCGACGTGCCGCCGGAGCTGTGGGAGGAGGCGCTGACGTTCGCGCGGGACGACCTGGAGTGCCGCTTCTTCGACTGGCTCACCGCCGTCGACGAACTGGAGCGCGGGTTCGCCATCGTGACGCACGTCCACTCCCTCGAGCAGGGGCACCACCTGCTGGTCCGTACGACCGTGCCGCGCGAGGACCCGCGGCTGGTGAGCGCGACCCCGGTCTACCGCGGCGCGAACTGGCACGAGCGGGAGACGTATGAGATGTTCGGCGTGATCTTCGACGGGCATCCGGACCTGACTCCGCTGCTGCTCCCGGACGGGTTCGAAGGGCATCCGCTGCGCAAGGAGTTCGTCCTGGCCGCGCGGGTGGCCAAGCCCTGGCCGGGCGCGAAGGAGCCCGGCGAGTCCGGGCACGGGGCGCCGAGCCGCCGCCGCATGCTGCCGCCCGGTGTACCCCAGGACTGGGGTCCCCCCGCCCGGCAGGGCGACGTGCGCCGGGGCGCGCGCCGAGACGCGCCGGCGGACGAGGCTCCCGCGGAGCGGCCGGCACGTCGCCGGGCGCGCGGCATCGACCCGGAGGGCGGCGATGTCTGACGTTCTGGTCGTCGTCGTCAAGCTGCTGCTGGTCGTCGGCGCGTTCGCCGTGCTGCCGCTGCTGGTCGGACAGGCCGAGCACAAGGTCATGGCCCACATGCAGGGCCGCCTCGGCCCGATGTACGCCGGGGCGTTCCACGGCTGGGCGCAGCTGGTCGCGGACGGGGTGAAGTTCGCCCAGAAGGAGGACGTGATCCCGGCCGCCGCCGACCGGCGGATCTTCTCCCTGGCGCCGGCCGTCGCGCTCATCCCGTACCTCGTCGTGCTGATCGTCGTGCCGGTCGGGCCGGGCGGTCAGGTGGCGGTCTCGATGGACACCGGGTTGTTCTTCGCGCTGGCGATGATCGGCGTCGGCGTGCTCGGCGCGATCATGGCGGGCTGGGCGAGCGCGAACAAGTACAGCCTGCTCGGCGGCATGCGGGTCGCCGCGCAGCTGCTGTCGTACGAGCTGCCGATGGTCCTCGCCGCGTCGTCGGTGGCGATGGCGGCCGGGAGCCTGAACCTCGGCACGATCGTCGATCAGTGGCGGTGGTGGTGGCTGCCCTGGCAGGTGATCGGCGGGGTGGTCTTCTTCATCGCCGGCCTGGCCGAGCTGCGCCGCCCGCCGTTCGACATGCCGGTCGCCGACTCGGAGATCATCTTTGGCCCGTACACCGAGTACGCCGGGCTGCGGTTCGCCCTGTTCCTGCTGGCGGAGTACGCCGGGATCGTGGTGCTGTCCGCGCTGACGGCCGTGCTCTTCCTGGGCGGCTGGAAGGGGCCGGTGCTGAATCATGAGCTCGGCTGGCTCTGGACGCTGATCAAGGTGTTCGCGCTGTCGTTCGTCGTGATCTGGGTGCGCGTGAGCTATCCGCGACTGCGCGAGGACCAGTTGCAGAAGCTCGCCTGGGCGGGGCTGGTGCCACTGGCCCTCGTCCAGCTCGCCCTGACCGGCGTCATCAAGATCGCCGTACGCTAGGTGCGGAACAGGCCGTACTCGCCGATGTCGGGCACGATCCGGGGTGGCAGGTCGGCCTGGATCGCAAGTTCCTCGGCCGAGATGAACGGCCCGTTCTCGGCCCGGCAGCGGACGATCCGGTCGACGATCTCCGGCGTCACGCCCGGCAGCATGCCGAGGGCCTGCGGCGGGGCGTGGTTGACGTCGATGAGCCCGCCGTCGTCGTACGCGCGCGGGTTCAGGTCGGGCCGGCCGATCCGCAGCTCATGTGCCAGGCCGCCGTCCTCGAGCGCGATCCGGCGGGCCTCCTCGCGGAGCGTCCGGCGGTACCGCGCCGCCTCCACGACCCGGCGGTTGTGCTGGTCACTGGGGTCCGCGGGCGGGTAGAGACGCGAGCGGGCGCCGACGGCGTGCATCGCGCTGACGATCCAGGTGCCGAGCAGCAGGAACAGGCCGATGGTGTGCGGCTGATCGCCCTGGGCGAGAAGCGCCTCGTACGCTCCCATCAGCGCGCCGGTGTACCCGGCCGCGGCCACCGCAAGCCCCACCGAACGCCGCCGGACCGCCGCGTACAGGAACGAGATCGGCGATCCGAGGCCGAGGCTGACGAGCGGCACGACCGCCCAGCCCAACCCGTCCGAGGGAGGGCGTGGAGGAAGCTGCGACGACCGTCGTCCGGGCGGGGGCATCGGCGACCGCGTCATGGGCCGATGGTAAGCCGGGCGAGCGTCGAAGTGCCTCACTCCGTTTCGACGTGAGGGGTATACGTTCGGTTTCGGAAGAGGCTCTCTATACGGAATCATGGTGACCGTGGCACGGCTTCCTGGAACTGGCCTGGCGAGGGGGCTCGCGGTGACGCTGCGGACGATGACGCGGCGGTCGATCACGCGGCAGTACCCCGAGGTGCAGCCCGACCTGCCCCCGCGCAGTCGTGGTGTGATCGCGCTCTTCGAGGAGAACTGCACCGTCTGCATGCTCTGCGCCCGCGAATGCCCCGACTGGTGCATCTACATCGACTCGCACAAGGAGACGCTGCCCGCGCCCGAGGGCGGCCGGGCGCGTACCCGTAACGTCCTCGACCGGTTCGCGATCGACTTCGCGTTGTGCATGTACTGCGGGATCTGCATCGAGGCCTGCCCGTTCGACGCGCTGTTCTGGTCGCCGGAGTTCGAGTACGCCGAGTACGACATCGCCGAGCTGACGCACGAGAAGGATCGGCTCCGCGAGTGGATGTGGACGGTGCCGCCGCCGCCCGCCCACGACCCCGGCGCCGAGCCGCCCAAGGAGCTGAAGACGAGGTGACCGCGGCGGACGTCGTGATCGTGCTTCTTGGAGTGGTGGCCGTGGGTGCCGGCGTGCTCGTCGTCGGGACCCGGCAGCTCGTGCACGCCGCGCTGTGGCTGGTCGTGTCGTTCGGCGCGCTGGCCGGCTCGTACCTCGTGCTGGCGGCGGAGTTCGTCGCCTGGGTGCAGGTGCTGATCTACGTCGGCGCGGTGGTCGTGCTGCTGCTGTTCGGCATCATGCTGACCCGTGCGCCGATCGGCCGCTCGGAGGACCTGGATTCCGGCAACCGGATCGTCGCCCTCGTCGTCGCGGTCGCGACCGCGGGCGTGCTGGTGACGACCCTCGTCCGCGGCTTCCGCTCGGCGTACGTGCCGATCAAGGACCGGGTGGGCAACGGGTCGTCGCACACGCTGGGCGGGAGCCTGTTCCAGACCTGGGTGCTGCCGTTCGAGGCGCTGTCGGTGCTGCTGCTGGCCGCGCTGATCGGCGCCATCGTGCTGTCCCGCACCGACATCCGCGGCGCCGGGCCGGAGCCCGAGGACGATCCCGAGCCCCGGCGTCGGCCTGTCGCGCCACGTGGCACGGTCGTGCGGCGGCTGGGCGCGGCCAAGCGGCGAAACGGCCCCGACGACGAGGACACGATCGTGCTGTCCCGCGTGGACGAGGAGATCTGATGCACCTCGTTTACCCGGTCGTGATCGCGGCACTGCTGTTCGCCGTGGGCGTCTACGGCGTGCTCGCCCGCCGCAACGCCATCCTCGTGCTGATGTCCGTCGAGCTGATGCTCAACGCGGTCAACCTCAACCTCGTCGTCTTCGACATGCGGTGGGCCGACCGGCTGCACGGCGGCCAGGTGCTGACGCTGTTCGTCATCGTGCTCGCGGCCGCCGAGGTGGGCATCGGCCTGGCGCTGGTGCTGCTGATCTACCGGAACCGCCGTACGGTCGACGTCGACCGGCTCCGTACCCTCTCCGAGGGCGACCCGGACCCCGACCTCGACGTCGGCGCCATGACCGACGACGAAGGGGTGCGCCAGTGATCGTCGTGGCGGCCGTCGCGGTCGTGCTCCCGTTCGCCGCCGCGTTCGTCGGCATGCTGTTCGGGCACGCCGCCTCGCATCTGCTGTCCCCGCTCGCCCGCCGGCTGCGGACGCCGAAGCCGGGCGCCGCGCGGCGCGGTGCGCTGGTGCTCGCGCGGCGGATGCCCGCGAACGGCCCGGCGCTCATCGCTGTCCTGCCCGTGGCCGCGTCCACCGTTCTCACCGCCGTGCTGGCCGTGGATCAGCTGCGGAACCCGAAGCAGCACGTCGGCACGCTCACCCACATCCCGACGGGAACGGTGCCCGTCGCGCTGTCCCTGCAGGTCGACGGGCTCGCCGCGGTCGTGGCGCTCCTCGTCTGCTGCGTGGCGCTGGCGGTGCAGGTCTACTCCGTCGCGTACATGCGGGACGACCCGCGCTACTCCTCCTACGCCGCGTTCGTGTCGCTGTTCACAGCCGCGATGCTGCTCGTGGTCCTGTCCGGCGACCTGATCGTGCTGTACGTCGGGTGGGAGGTCATGGGCATCTGCTCGTACTTCCTCATCGGGCACTACTGGCACGACCGGGCCACCTCGCGCGCCGCGGTCAAGGCGTTCCTCGTCACCCGGCTCGGCGACGTCGGCTTCCTGTTCGGCATCTTCGTGCTGGGCACGGCGGCGCACTCCTTCGAGGTGCGGACCGTCCTCGCGCACCTACCGGCCATGTCCCACACCGCGCTCGTCGCCGGGACGCTCCTGCTGCTCTGCGGCGTCGCGGGCAAGAGCGCGCAGTTCCCGCTGCACACCTGGCTGCCGGATGCCATGGCCGGCCCGACGCCGATCAGCGCCCTGATCCACGCCGCGACGATGGTCGCGGCGGGCGTGTACGTCGTCGCCCGGCTCTACCCGGCGTTCTGGTTCGCGCCCACGTCGCTGGCGGTCCTCGGCGTCATCGCCGCCATCTCCATGCTCGGGGCCGCGCTCGCCGCGCTGGCGCAGGACGACCTCAAGCGCGTGCTGGCCTACTCCACGATCAGCCAGCTCGCGTGCATGGCGGCCGGTCTGGCGGTCGGCGCGCGTGACGGCGCGGTCTTCCACCTGCTGGCGCACGGGGCGTTCAAGGCGCTGCTGTTCCTCGGTGCGGGATGCGTGATCGTGACGGTCGGTTCGAACCTGATGAGCGCGATGGGCGGTCTGCGCCTGGCCATGCCGGTGACGTTCTGGTCGATGACGGTCGGCTTCGCGGCCCTGGCCGGGATCCCGCCCGCCAGCGGTTTCTTCAGCAAGGACTCGATCCTGTCCCAGGCCTGGCACACCGCCCACGGCCGCGCGACGCCGCCCGCCAGTGGCTGGTTCGCCTACGCCCCGCTGACCCCGGGGACGGGCGGGCAGGGGCACACACTGACCATCAGAGCTCTGCACGCGACCGCCACGCCGGTACCGGGCATCCCGTCGTGGGTCGCCTGGCTCGTGCTGATCACCGGGCTCGTCACCGCCGTGATCACCGCGGCGTACGCCACGCGCACCTGGCTGGTGACGTTCTTCGGGGAGCGGCGGTCGGACTTCCGGCCGCGGGAGGCGACGCCGCTGATGCGCTGGCCGGTCGCCATCCTGGCGGTCCCGGCGCTCATCCTCGGCTTCTTGGGGCTCGGCAGCGCAGAACTGCGGCCCGAGTGGGGGATGGCGGTGGTCTCGCTGCTGTGCGCCGCCATCGGAGCCGGCGGCGTGTACCTCGTCTGGAACAGAGACCCGGCCGTCGACCCGGTCCGCTTGCTCGGCCCGCTGCGGCCTGTCCTGCGGGCGGCCTTCTACGTCGACACGGTGTACGACGTCGCGATCGTACGGCCGGTGCAGGCCCTGGCCGGGCTCGTCGTCCGCACCGACGAACGCGTCGTCGACGCCGGCGTCGAGGGCTCCGGGCGTGGCGCACGGCGGCTCGGCGGCCTCCTGCGGGTCACCGAGAACGGCAACCCGCAGGCGTACGTCTCCGGGCTCTTCGCGGGAGTGGTGCTCATCGTGGTCGCGGTGGTGGTGCTGACATGATCCTCGCGGCGATGCTCGCGGTGCCTCTCCTCGGCGCGCTCGGGATGCTCGTACCGCTCCCCGGGAGCCCGCGCCGGGTGACCCGCCTGGCCCGGCTGTACGGCCTGGCCGTGTCCGGCGTGACGCTCGCGCTGGCGGTCGTGGCGGCGATCGCCTTCCACTACGGCCGGCGCGGCCCGCAGCTCGGGGTGAACGTCCCGTGGGCCCGCTCGATCGGGCTCCGCTTCCACCTGGGCGTCGACGGGATCTCCCTGCCGCTGATCGTCCTCACGGCGGCGCTGACGTTCCTGTGCATGGTCTATGCCGCCCGCGGGCTGCCGGCCGGATCGCGGGACGGGTCGCCGCAGGCGCTGATCGGGCTGATCCTGTTCCTCGAGGTCGGCATGCTCGGCACGTTCGTCGCGCTCGACCTCCTGCTGTTCTTCGTGTTCTTCGAGGTCGTCCTCATCCCGATGTACTTCGTGATCGCCGACTGGGGTGGTTCGGGAGGCAAGGACGCCGCGGCGCGCGCCCGGGCGGCGGCGAACAAGTTCATCCTCTACACACTGCTCGGCTCGGGCTTCCTGCTCGTCGGCATCCTCACCGTCGCGGTGAAGGCCGGCACGTTCGACATGACCGCCCTCGCCGCCCGGCACGGCGCGGGCCTGTCGCACGGCATGCAGATCGCCGCGTTCGGGCTGCTCGCCCTGGGCTTCGCGGTCAAGACGCCGATGTGGCCGCTGCACACCTGGCTGCCGGACGCCCACACCGAGGCGCCGACGGTCGGCTCGGTGCTGCTCGCCGGGGTACTGCTGAAGATGGGCACGTACGGCTTCATCCGCATCGCCGTGCCGATGGCGCCGGGCGGCGCGAAGTTCTGGGCGCCCTGGCTGGGCTTCCTCGCCGTCATCGGGATCGTGTACGGCGCGCTGGCCTGCCTCGCGCAGCGCGAGATCAAGCGCATGATCGCCTATTCGTCGGTCGGGCACATGGGATTCGTGCTGCTCGGCATCGCCACGCTCACCCCGGTCGGGCTGAACGCCGCGCTGTTCGGCAACATCGCGCACGGCCTGATCACCGGCCTGCTGTTCTTCCTGGCCGGGGCGGTCAAGGAGCGGTACGGCACCGGTGACCTGGACGCCCTCGGCGGCGGCATGCTCGCCAAGGCCCCCTACCTCGCGTCCATCCTGACCTTCGCCGCGGTGGCCAGTCTGGGCCTGCCCGGCCTGGCCGGCTTCTGGGGCGAGATGCTCGCGCTGCTCGGCGCGTACCAGCCGCATACCGGGTTGCCGAGGGCCACGTTCGTGACCTTCATGGCCGTCGGCGGGCTCGGCGCGGTGCTCACCGCGGCCTACTTCCTGCGGCTGCTGTCCAAGGTCACGCACGGCCCGGTGGCCGAGCGGTGGCGCGACGTCCGCTTCGCCGACGTGATGCCGCACGAGTTGCTCGCCTGGACGCCGCTGATCACCGCCACCCTGGTCATCGGGATGTGGCCGAAGACGCTCCTCGCCCTCACCGACGGGGCCGTACGCCTGCTCCTGGGGGGCCGATGATCCAGTCGATCGACTACCTGGCGATCCTCCCGACCCTGATCGTCGCGGTCATGTCCGTCGTCGTGCTGCTCGCCGACGCGTTCGGCGCCCCCGCGAAGGCCGTCGGCGCGCTGACCGTCCTGTCGCCGGCGGCGGCCGCGATCGCGCTGCCGTTCGGGCACGGGCGGTCGACGCTGTGCGCGGCCGCGACCCGGCCCGGCGAGCACGTCTCCTGCTCGTATGTCGCCGACGACTTCACCGTGCTGTTCCAGGCGATCGTGCTGCTGGCGGCCGTCGTCGTGGTGCTGCTGTCGCACGGCGAGATGCGCCGGTCGGCGCTGCCGGTGGGGGAGTACCACTTCCTGCTGCTCGCCGCGATCTTCGGTGCCCTGCTCCTCGCGGCGGGCCGGGACCTGATCACGCTGCTGGTCGCGCTGGAGACGCTCTCGCTGCCGGTGTTCGCGCTGGTCGCGCTCCGGCGCTACGACGGGACGGCGTCCGAGGCGGCGCTGAAGCTGTTCCTCGTGTCAGTCGTGTCGTCCGCGGTGACGCTGTTCGGAATCAGCCTCGTGTACGGCGTCACGGGAGCGATGCACCTCGACCGGGTGGCCGCCGGCCTGGCCCACCTGCACGGCGACCTGCGGCCCGTGGCGGCCGCGGGCATCGTCCTGACCATCGCCGGCTTCGGCTTCAAGATCGCGGCGGTGCCGTTCCACTTCTGGGCCCCGGACGTCTACCAGGGCTCTCCGCTGCCGGTCGCGGCGTTCCTGTCGGTCGTGTCGAAGGCGGGCGGCTTCGCCGGGCTGACCCTCGTGCTGACCGCCGGGTTCTGGCCGTTCGGCAGTACGTGGGGGCCGCTGATGGGCGTGCTCGCCGCGGCGACGATGACGCTCGGCAACCTCCTCGCCCTCCGCCAGACGGACGCCGTGCGCCTGCTGGCGTGGTCCTCGGTCGCGCAGAGCGGGTACATCCTCGCGCCGATGGCCGGGGGAGCGCGCGTCCGCCCGCACGAGTGGATGACGGCCACCGCGGCGTACGCCGCCATCTACGCGATCATGAACATCGGGGCGTTCGCGGTCGTCACGGTCGCCGCCCGGCGCGGCGTCCGCGACCTCGAGTCCTACCGGGGGCTGGCCCGCGCCAACCCGGGCAGCGGCCTGGCCCTGGCGTTCTTCCTCCTCTGCCTGGCCGGGCTCCCCCCGGGCGTCATGGGGCTGCTGGCCAAGGTCGTCGTCTTCCGCGCGGCGGTCGGCGGGGCGGCCACCTGGCTCGCCGTGATCATGGCGGTGAACACCGTGATCGGCCTGTACTACTACCTGACCTGGGCCGCGCGGCTCTTCGCCACCGGAAAGGCCACGCCCGTACGCGTCGGCCGTGCCGGCGGCATCGCCATCGCGGTGGCGCTGGCAGGCGCGGTGCTGGTCTCCGTGGCCCCTGAGTTGGTCCTGCACGCAGCAGCCCTCGCGGTGCCCTAACGGGGAACACTTCTCCAGGTCAGCCCGTTGCTCCTAGGGGGACAAGGGGAGGTGTCGCAGTGCGCTTCAACGGTCTCAGGACGGCCGCGCTCCTGGGGGTCATGTCGGCGCTCATCCTCCTCATCGGAGGCGCGCTCGGCGGCCGTACCGGTCTGACGATCGCCCTGGTGATCGCCCTGGTCACGAACGGCGTCGCCTACTTCTTCAGCGACCGCATCGCCCTGACGGCCATGCGCGCCCGGCCCGTGAGCGAGGTCGAACAGCCCGCGATATACCGCATCGTCCGCGAGCTGTCGACCGCAGCCCGCCAGCCCATGCCCCGTCTCTACATCTCGCCCACGATCGCACCGAACGCCTTCGCCACGGGGCGCAACCCGCGCACCGCGGCGGTCTGCTGCACCACGGGAATCCTGCAGATCCTCGACGAGCGGGAGCTGCGGGCGGTGCTCGCGCACGAGCTGTCGCACGTCTACAACCGGGACATCCTGATCTCCTCGGTGGCGGGGGCCCTCGCCGCCGTCGTCACCTGGGTGGCGAACCTCGCCTGGCTCATCCCGTTCGGCAACTCCGACGACGAGGACGGTCCCGGCGTGCTCGGCACGCTGCTCATGGTGATCCTCGGCCCCATCGCGGCCACGATCGTGCAGCTGGCCATCAGCCGGACCCGGGAGTTTCAGGCCGACGCCTCCGGCGCCCAGCTGAGCGGCGACCCGCTCGCCCTCGCCTCCGCCCTGCGGAAGATCGAGAGCGGTACGCGGCAACTGCCGCTGCCGGAGGACGGCCGCCTCACCGCGGTGAGCCACCTCATGATCGCCAACCCGTTCCGCGGGGACGGCCTCGTCCGTCTGTTCTCGACCCACCCCTCGACCGCCCAGCGCATCGCCCGCCTCGAGGAGATGGCCGGCTACCGTCGTTAGGGGCGCTCCGGCCGTGAGGGCCACCGGCCCGTCCGCGGCGATCGCGAGGCGCGTACGATCGCGCCCAGATGCTCAAGGCCGGCCCCCGGGGACCAGCCGCACGATCACGGACTTGGACGTCGGCGTGTTGCTTCCCTCGGCGGTGCTGTCCAACGGCACCAGCACGTTGGTCTCCGGGTAGTACGCGGCGCAGCAGCCGCGCGCGGTGTCATGGGCGACCACGCGGAAACCGGCAGCAGTGCGCTCGATGCCGTCGTGCCATTCGCTGACGAGATCCACTATTTCGCCGTCGGAGAGCCCCAGCCGGGCGATGTCGTCGGGATGCACGAACACGACACGCCGGCCCGCGTGGATGCCCCGATACCGGTCATCCAGCCCGTAGATGGTCGTGTTGTACTGATCGTGGCTCCGGAGGGTCTGCAGGATCAGCCGACCCTGCGGGACACGGAGCACCTCCAGCCGGTTCGCCGTGAACCGCGCACGTCCGGACGGGGTGTCGAACCGACGCTCGTCTCGCGGTGGGTGTGGCAGCGTGAACCCGTCCTTCTCCCGTACCCGCCGGTTGAAGTCCGAGAAGCCGGGAACCACCCGGGCGATCCGGTCACGGATCCTGTCATAGTCGGCCGCCAGCGTCCGCCACGGCACGTGCGGGTCATCCCCGAACACGGCCTCCGCGAGCTCCGCGACGATCGCCACCTCACTCCGCAGCGCATCCGACGCGGGCTTGAGGCGACCGCGTGACATGTGCACCTGGCTCATCGAGTCCTCGACGCTGACGGACTGCGGCCCGGACTCCTGGAGGTCGACCTCGGTACGCCCGAGCGTGGGCAGGATCAGCGCCTGGGCCCCGGTGACGACGTGGGACCGGTTGAGCTTCGTCGATACATGTACGGTCAGCGCGGTACCGCGCAGCGCCGCCTCGGTCACCGAGGTGTCAGGTGTGGCGGACACGAAGTTGCCGCCCATGGCGAAGAAGACCCGTACGCGACCGTCCCGCATGGCGCGGATGGTGTCCACGACGTCATAGCCGTGGTCCCGCGGGGACTCGAAGCCGAACTCGGCGCCCAGAGCGTCCAGGAACCGCTCCGCGGGCTTCTCGTTGATGCCCATGGTCCGGTCACCCTGGACGTTCGAGTGGCCGCGTACCGGGCATACGCCCGCCCCCGGCCGGCCGATATTGCCGCGAAGCAGCAGGAAGTTGACCACTTCCCGGATCGTCGGCACCGAGTTGCGGTGCTGCGTCAGGCCCATCGCCCAGCACACGATGATCCGTTCCGCGCCGAGCACGATCTCGACCGTACGGCGCAGTTCCGCCTCGCTGAGGCCGGTCGCCTCCGCGACATCTGCGTCGGACAGGCCCTTGAGGTGTTCGGCGTACGCCTCGAAATCCTCGGTACGGCCATCGATGAACTCCCGGTCGAGTACCGATCCGGGATTCCGTTCCTCGGCGCGCAGGAGTTCACGGCCGAGGTACTGGAAGAGCGCGAGGTCGCCGTTGACCCTGATCCGCAGCATCTGGTCGCTCAGGGCCGTACCGTTCCCGACCACGCCGGAGGCGTTCTGCGGGTTCTTGAACCGCAGCAGCCCTGCCTCCGGCAGCGGGTTGACGCTGATGATTCGCGCGCCGTTGCGCTTGGCCTTTTCCAGGGCCGAGAGCATCCGCGGGTGGTTGGTGCCGGGATTCTGACCCACCACCATGATGAGGTCGGCCTCGTACAGGTCCTCGAGCGTGACGCTCCCCTTGCCGATCCCGATGGTCTCGGTCAGCGCCGTTCCGCTGGACTCGTGGCACATGTTCGAGCAGTCGGGCAGGTTGTTCGTACCCAGCCTGCGGGCGAAGAGCTGGTAGAGGAAGGCCGCCTCGTTGCTGGTCCGCCCTGAGGTGTAGAAGGCTGCCTCGTCTGGCGAGCCCAGCCCGGCCAACTGGTCGGCGACCAGCCGGAACGCGTCCTCCCAGCTGATCGGCTCATAGTGGCTCGCCCCGGAGCGGAGCACCATCGGTTCGGTCAGCCGCCCCTGCTGCCCCAGCCAGTAGTCGGACTTGCCGGCGAGCTCGGCCACTGAGTGCGCGGAGAAGAACTCGCGAGTGACGCGGCGCAGCGTGGCCTCCTCGGCCACCGCCTTCGCACCGTTCTCACAGAACTCGGCGACGTGCCGCGAACCCGAGGGGTCCGGCCAGGCGCATCCGGGACAGTCGAACCCCGACGCCTGGTTGACCGACAGCAGCGTGAGCATGCTGCGCCTGACGCCCATCTGGCTGTTCGCCATGCGCATCGCGGACAGCACGGCCGGGATGCCGACGGCCGTGGTCTTCGGCGCTGAGATGGTCAGGGCTTCGTCGCCCGGATCGCCTATAGGTGCTTTTCGCGTCACTGATCTTCCTTGTCGTCCACCGGAGGGAGATGCCGGTCGTGCGTGCCACCGGGATTGGGCAGCCCCGTCTCTCTGCGGGGCCGCGCGTCAGGAATCCGGATCCCTGGGGCGTTCGTCCGCAAGGAGCGGTTTGTGGGGGAGTGGCCCGAGGCACACAAAAAGGCGCGCACGATCAGCGACGGCGCTCTCGGTCATGTGCCCCGGATGTGCCCTCCGAAGGCCGCGTCCGTATCGATGCAGGCAGACGTCCCGATTAGATGGTCCCCTAGCGGTAGTTGGTGAACTGCAGGGCGACGTCCAGGTCCTTGCCCTTGAGCAGGGTGATCACCGTCTGCAGGTCGTCCTTCTTCTTCGAGCTGACCCGCAGCTCGTCACCCTGGATCTGCGCCCGGACACCCTTCGGCCCCTCGTCCCGGACGATCTTGCCGATCTTCTTGGCGTCCTCCTGGGAGATGCCCTCCTTCAGCCTGATGGTGAGCTTGTAGAGCTTCCCGGACGCCTTGGGCTCGTCCGCGTCGATCGCCTTCAGGGAGACCCCGCGCTTGACGAGCTTCTCCTTGAAGACGTCGAGGACGGCGTTGGCCCGCTCCTCGCTGTTGGCCTGAACCTCGATGGTCTCGCCCGACCACCGGATCCCCGCGTCGACGTTACGGAAGTCGAACCGGTTGGCGATCTCCTTGGCGGCCTGGTGCAGGGCGTTGTCCACCTCCTGCCGATCGAGCTTTGACACGATGTCGAAAGAGCTTTCCGAAGCCACGGTTCATGTCCTCACGGATTACGACGATCTCTCTGCAGAGCCTAGTGAGCATGGGGCCGCTCGGGAGCCACCGACGCCGGTGCTTCGGCCGCCCGAAACCGATGTCACCCTTGGGCTCAGAGTCCGCTATCCTTCTGAGCGTCGCTACGGCGGCTTACACGGCGGGTTGCCCGAGTGGCCAATGGGAGCGGACTGTAAATCCGTCGGCTTAGCCTACCCAGGTTCGAACCCTGGACCCGCCACAGCAGTGGGAACAGCCCCTGAACAGCAGAAATGCGGTCAGGGGCTGTTTCGTTTCTTGATCGGCATGTGCAGCCAGATGCCACCGAGAGCAGCCCCCAGCCGGTGGTCGCGGGATATACGCGGGATGAAAATCCGGACGTCCCCGCAGGTCACTCCAGACGCAAGGAGGGGCTGCGGATGATCCCGCAGCCCCTCCAGGGTAAAGGACGATCAGCCGCCGGCGGTGGTGAAGGTGGAGCGGCTCATGACTCACCTTCCGCAGGCAAGGGCTCGCAGACATGCCGATCACAGGTTGAATCGGCGCCGACACTCGCGGCTATGGCCGCAGGCACGCCGTTTGCCGCTTGCCGGGCTCGGCAACAACCCCGTCCGGCAGGCGGCACCGATACGTCAGTGGGCGGGGATGAGTCCGGCGAGCAGCTCACGGACCCGGCGGTCGATCTCGTCCCGGATCGGGCGGACCTGCTCTACAGGCTTGCCGGCGGGGTCGGGCAGTTGCCAGTCCAGGTAGCGCTTGCCGGGAAAGACCGGGCAGACGTCTCCGCAGCCCATGGTGATGACCACGTCGGCGGCTTGGACCGCCTCACCGGTCAGCGGCTTGGGGAACTCCTGGGATAGGTCGATGCCCAGCTCGTCCATCACGGCGACCACGGCAGGATTGATCTCCTCGGCCGGGGCGGATCCGGCGGACCGGACCCGTACCTTGCCTTGGGCGTGGTGGTCGAGCAGCGCGGCGGCCATCTGTGAGCGTCCGGCATTGTGGACGCAGACGAAGAGCACCTCGGGGGTCTCAGGCATCACTGCTCCTTGATGGCGGGTTGACGTGACGCCGGAGCGCCAGGGAGACGTACACCAGGCCGACCAGCACCGGGACTTCAATCAGCGGTCCCACCACGCCGGCCAGAGCCTGACCGGAGGTGACGCCAAAGGTGGCGATGGCCACGGCGATGGCGAGTTCGAAGTTGTTGCCCGCCGCCGTGAAGGCCAGGGTGGCGGTGCGCTCATAGCCCAGGCCGGCCAGGCGGCCCAGCGCGAAGGACCCGGCCCACATGAGGGCGAAGTAGGCCAGGAGCGGCAACGCGATCCGGGCCACGTCCAGCGGCTTGGAGGTGATCGCGTCGCCCTGCAGAGCGAACAGGATCACGATGGTGAACAACAGCCCGTACAACGCGACCGGCCCGACCTTGGGCAGGAACCGGGTCTCGTACCAGCTGCGGCCGCGGGTCTTTTCCCCGAGGCGGCGGCTGGCGTAGCCGGCCAGGAGCGGGATGCCGAGGAATACCAGGACGGAGCGGGCGATATCCCAGGTTGAGGCATTCAGGTGGGTCTGGTGCAGGCCGAGCCAGCCGGGCAGCACGTTCAGGTAGAACCAGCCCAGCCCAGCGAAGGCGACGACCTGGAACACGGAGTTGAGTGCGACGAGGACGGCGGCGGCCTCACGGTCTCCGCAGGCCAGGTCGTTCCAGATGATGACCATCGCGATGCAGCGCGCCAGGCCGACGATGATCAGCCCGGTGCGGTAGGCAGGCAGGTCGGGCAGGAAGATCCATGCAAGGGCGAACATCAGCGCCGGCCCAATGATCCAGTTCAGCACCAGGGAGGGGATCAGTAGCCGCCGATCCCGCGTGACGGTGTCCAGACGGTCGTAGCGGACCTTGGCCAGCACCGGATACATCATGACCAGCAGCCCGACCGCGATCGGCAGTGAGATCCCATCGACCTTCACCGCGTCCAGACCGCTCCCGAGGTCAGGGATCGCCCGGCCGGCCAGCAGCCCCACGACCATCGCCGCGCCGATCCACACTGGCAAGAACCGGTCCAGCACCGACAACCGTCCGACGACCGCCGTCTCGGCCCCCGAAGCGGCCTGCTGTTCGGTCGCCGTCACGCCGGCACCATCCCCGCACCCTGGCGGGAGCCCAGGATCGCCGACAGCCGCGCCAGCACGCCGGGGTTGATCCAGTAGTAGACCCACGTGCCCCGACGCTCAGAGTCGATCAGCCCGGCCCGCTTGAGCACCTTCAGGTGATGCGAGATCGTCGGCGCGCTGAGATCGAACGCTGAGGTGAGGTCGCACACGCACGCCTCACCGCCGTCATGGCAGGCGATCAGCGACAGCAGCCGCAGCCGGACCGGGTCGCCGATCGCCTTGAACAACGGCGCCAACTCCTCGGCCTCTGTCGCACCCAGCGGCTCACACACCAGCGGCGCGCAGCAAGCCCCCGTATCTACCGCAGGAGCGTTTACCAGCGGCAACTCTTGCTTCGACATGGCTCTAATTTGACAGGTGTCAAGGCAAAGGTGCAAGCTGACGCCAACGCACTGCTTAGATACCCATCTAATCAGGAGGCCGGGATGGCCCGCCGATTCCCTGCCCTTGCCCGGCTCATCGGGCGGACCCGCCCACTCCGTTGGGTAGTGACCTTCACCGAGAGCACCGGTCAGGTCTGCGACGCCGCATGCCGCAGCGACGCCCGCCTCGAACGGTCCCGCACCGCAGCCATCGCGGCCGGCCTCGGCTACCGCTTCTAACCACCAAGGAGGAACCGTGTCCCGCGTCCAACTCGCCCTGCGTGTCGCCGACCTGGAAGGCTCCATCGCCTTCTACTCCAAGCTGTTCGGCACCGAACCCGCCAAGCGCCGCCCCGGCTACGCCAACTTCGCCATCACCGAGCCCCCGCTCAAGCTCGTCCTGATCGAAGGCGACGCCGGGGAGCCGACCCGGATGGACCACCTGGGTGTGGAGGTCGAAGGCACCGCCCAGGTCACCGCCGCCACCGAGCGGCTCAAAGAGGCCGGCCTGGCCACGTTCGAGGAGAACGACACCTCCTGCTGCTACGCCCTTCAGGACAAGGTCTGGGTCCACGGCCCCGGCCAGGAGCCTTGGGAGGTCTACGTGGTCAAGGCCGACGCAGACACCCTCGGCAAGAGCCAGACCGGCCTTCCCGACGCCGCCGGCTGCGTCTGCGGCGTCCCGGACGACACCGAGGGCGTCACCGTGGCGGCGGCCTCCGACACCGAGTCCTCCGGCGGCTGCTGCTGAGACTCCAAGCGCTCGTCCGAGACTTCGAAACCGCGCGGGATAGGGGCATCGACGCTGTCGAGGTGGGCGGCGTCGCGAACAATCCGGTCCTCGGCGGCGGCATCCCGCCGATGATCGCCGGCCGCGAGACCAGGTGCGCCGGACGCAGGGGGGCGCCCTCGTTTCACGCCGTCTACTCACGCGAGCAGCTTTCTCGTCTCGGTAGACACTTCAGAACGAGCACCGTGGACGCTCCGGGTCCGGCCTGGCGCACACCGGGTGGCCGGGTTGCTGCGGGACAATCCTGCTCGGGGCCTCGTTCCCGCCCTCCTACCGTCGTTTCCTCGGCGATCACTCTGGATCCGTGAGCAGCGGACGCAGGCGCGCAGACGGCATCGACGTCGGCCTCCGACCCGGTCCACGGGTCGTACCTCAGGGCTACCGCCCGGTTGGCTCCTGAGCGGGACGCCGGTGTGGGGTCTCGGCGCTCATAGTCGGGGAATGCGAAGGATGATCTCGGCGGCGGCCACAGGCGTGGTGGCTTCGGCCGCTCTGACGGCCACCGCCTATGCCACACCGACGAATGGCTCGGCGTCGCCCACCGGGCGGGCGCAGGTACGGCTGCCCGCGCCCACCGGACCGTACGCGGTGGGCGCGACGTCGCTGCACCTGGTCGACCGGTCGAGGCCTGATCCGTGGCGGCCGGCCGAACGCCGGGAGCTGATGGTCAGCGTGTTCTACCCGGCCGAAGGGGTCACCGGCCGACCGGTCGCGCCGCAGCTGGCCGCCGGGGACGCGGCCGGGTTCGACACGTTCGCGGGGCCTGGGAACTACGGCGTCCCTCCGGGCACGGTGGACTGGGCGGCGACGTACGAGGACGCCCGGATCGGGGCGGGTGTCGACCTGGACGGCACGCTCGGCTTCGGCGACGATCCGGCCCACCTCGAGCCGTCACCGGTCGCGCAGCACGGACTGGACCGGCCGTTCCCGCTGATGGGCAGCGCCGGACCGGGCGGCAGCGACCACCGGACCGAGTCCTCGTGGCGGGCGTTCTGGGCCCACACCCGCGGATGGCGGGCCGACCTGAGGCTGACCGGTTCCCGGCACGGCTCGTACACCGACGCGGGGGCGATCCTGCCGCAGCTGCGCGGCCGCATCCCCGAGGAAACGATCAGTGAGGACATCGGCACGGTGGACCCGGCGCGCACGGTCGCCGCCGAACGCGCCTACGTCTCGTCCTTCTTCGACCGCTGGTTGCGCCATAAGGACGACGGACTCCTCGATCACCCCTCGTCGCGGTATCCCGAGATCGAGTTCGTTCCCTGACCGGCCGCTTCGGCGCCGCCGAACAGCACCACGACGAGCGGCGCCGCCAGGACCACGCAGGACAGAGAGGAACGCCCGGTCACGCGGTCGGCCGGATGGACCCGCTGAACCGCCTCAGTGAGCGAACAGGCGGGCGGCGTTGTCGTGGCAGACGGCCCGCAGCCAGTCGTCGCCGAGATCGAGCCGGGTGAGCGCCGTGAGCTGGTGGGCGTAGGCGTGCGGGATGTTCGGGAAGTCGGTGCCGAGCAGGACGCGGTCCCCCAGGTCGGCGAGGCGGGGGGTGAGCTTGGCGGGCCAGGGGTTGAGGCCCTCGGTGAAGTCGGTGAACACCATCGTCGTGTCGAGACGCAGGTCCGGATGGCGGTCGGCGAGGTCGAGGAACTCCGCGTACTCCGGCATGCCCATGTGCGCGATGATCGCGATCAGCCGGGGATGGCGGGCGAGGACCTCGGCGAAGACGGCCGGGCCGGTGTGGCGGCCGGGCTCGGGCCCGGAGCCGCAGTGCACGACGACCGGGGTGCGCGACTCCGCCAGCAGCCCCCACACCGGGTCGAGGAGCGGATCGCGAGGGTCGTACCCGCCGACCTGGACGTGCGCCTTGAACACGCGGGCCCCGGCCTCGATCGCATCGGCGACGTACGCGCCCGCCCCCGGCTCGGGGAAGAACGTCGCCGTGTGCAGGCAGTCGGGTGTGCGCGCCGCGAAGTCGGCCGCCCAGCCGTTGAGCCACACGGCCATGTCGGGACGGTGCGGGTAGAGCATGGCGGTGAACCGCCGCACGCCGAACGCCCGCAGCAGGTCCAGCCGTCGTTCCTCGTCCTGGCGGTACCGGATCTCCCAGGACGGTCCGCCCATCTCGGCGAAGCGGTCGAAGTATGCCCAGACCTTGGCCAGGACGTTGTCCGGCATGAAGTGCGTGTGCACGTCGATGAGGCCGGGCAGGCCGAGCGACCGCCAGAAGGCCGGGATCGCCGCGTCGTCGTCCGGGGGAAGTATGCCGAGTTGACCGTTGGGGGAGGGCATGGTCGGCATCATCCCAGCACGAGGATCCACGCCCCCGCCGCCATGCCTTCCTGTCCGATTAGAGTGTCCCCGAACAAGAATCCGATTCGGTTATCGGAGGACGCGTGGACGCCCAGGACTTCGCAGACGTACTCGACGCCGTACGGACCTTCGTCCGCGAGCGGGTGATCCCGCGCGAGGACGAGATCGAGACGACGGACACCATCCCGGATGACCTCCGGCAGGCCGCGGCCGACATGGGCCTGTTCGGCTACGCCCTCCCCGAGGCCTACGGCGGGCTCGGCCTGTCGATGAGCGAGGAGGTGCGCCTCGCGTTCGAACTCGGGTACGCCAGCCCGGCGTTCCGGTCCATGTTCGGCACCAGCAACGGCATCGCGGGCCAGGTCCTGGTCAAGGCCGGGTCCGACGAGCAGCGGGACCGCTGGCTGCCGCACCTGGCCGCCGGCGAGGTGGTCGCGGCGTTCGCGCTGACCGAGGCCGAGGCGGGCTCCGACCCCAGCACGCTGACGACGAAGGCGGTCCGGGACGGAGACGGTTACCAGATCGACGGGGCCAAGCGCTTCATCACCAACGCGCCCGAGGCGGAAGTCTTCATGGTCTTCGCCCGTACGGGCGGCCAGGGGTCACGGGGGATCTCGACGTTCATCGTCGAGGCGGGCACCCCTGGCCTCACGGTCGGGCCGTCCGACGAGAAGATGGGCCAGCGCGGCGCGCACACCGCCGAGGTGTACTTCGACGGCGTACGGGTCCCGGCGACGGTGATGGTCGGCGAGGAGGGCACCGGCTTCCGCACCGCGATGGCGTCGCTCGCGCACGGCCGCCTGCACATCGCGGCGGTGTGCGTCGGTGTGGCGCAGCGCCTCATCGACGAGACCGTCGCGTACGCCAAGGAGCGGCATCAGGGCGGCCGGCCGATCGGGGAATACCAGCTGATCCAGGGCCTGATCGCGGACTCGCAGACCGAGCTGTACGCGGGCCGCGCGATGGTGCTGCACGCGGCGGAGGCATACGACGCGGGGGAGGACCGCAAGCTCGGTCCCTCCTGCGCGAAGTACTTCTGCTCGGAGATGGCCGGTCGCGTCGCGGACCGCGCCGTCCAGGTCTTCGGCGGCATGGGCTACATGCGCGGCGTCGTGGTCGAGCGCCTGTACCGCGACGTACGCCTGTTCCGGATCTACGAGGGGACCAGCCAGATCCAGCAGGTCGTCATCGCCCGTCACCTGCTCCGCTGACGCGGGGCAGAATGAGCGCCATGCCCGATATGGCGACTTATGGCATTTTCGTCGCGACCGCCGTCGGGTTCCTGTTCGTCCCAGGCCCCGCGATCCTCTACACGATCGCCAGGAGCGTCGACCAGGGGCGCGCCGCCGGTCTGGTGTCCGCGGCGGGCCTGTCCACCGGTGACGTCATCCAGGTCGCGGCGGCGACGTTCGGGCTGTCGGCGGTCGTCGCCGCGTCCGCCGCGGCGTTCACGACGGTGAAGTACCTCGGCGCGGCCTACCTGGTCTACCTCGGCGTCCGGCGCATCCTCAGCCGGGACGCGGCGGCGGAGCGGCCCGCCCAGCGCGCCCCGCTGTCCCGGATCTACGGCCAGGGCGTGCTGGTCAACGCCCTGAACCCGAAGAACGCCCTGTTCTTCCTCGCCTTCCTGCCGCAGTTCGTCAGTGCCCATGCCCCGGCGTGGCCGCAGGTGCTGCTCCTCGGCATGACGTTCGTGGCCCTCGGGGCCGGCGTGCGAGTCGTGTACTCGCTCGCTTCGAACGCCGTCGTACGCCGGCTGCCGCGCGGCCGTTCCGGCGGGCGCACCCTGCGGTACGTCTCCGGGGGCCTGTACGTCGCGCTCGGCGTCGCCGCGGCCGCGACCGGGCCCGCCCGGCACTGAGACCGCCCCGGATGGTCGTACGCCCGCTGTGGCGCGTATGAATGCTCCTCCTGACCGACGTCCAAGACGCCCCGTGCGGCGCGCGGACCCGGCAGGCGCGTCTGCGGACTTGGACACGTCAGGGGGCGAGAACGCCGCGGTGACCTGTACCCCGGAGGCGTCTCAGGGCCGGGCGCGGAGGCACCCTGCGGGGACGCCGAGGACCGCTGACCAGGAGGGGGAATCGATTTCGTGTCGGGGCCGCGCAGCGTGTATGGTTACGGAGCGCGGAAGGGCGCACGCCCCCTTAGCTCAGTCGGCAGAGCGTCTCCATGGTAAGGAGAAGGTCTACGGTTCGATTCCGTAAGGGGGCTCCAGCAGCCGATATCCCGGTCCGCCGCAGTGGGCCGGGGTTTCGTCTGTTCGGGCACGCCCGGAGAGTCCGGTATCCTTTTCTCCGGTCGTCCCGACCCGCGGCGGAGTAGCTCAGTCAGGCAGAGCAAGCGGCTCATAATCGCTGTGTCGCCGGTTCAAGTCCGGCCTCCGCTACCACCTCACCGATCACCTCTCGCAGGTGAGCCGGTGCAGGTCGCTGTCCAGTGTCCCTCACCAGAAAGGCACTCCCTCGTGGCTGCCACCGACGTACGGCCAAAGATCACGCTGGCCTGCCAGGAGTGCAAGCACCGCAACTACATCACGCGGAAGAACCGGCGTAACGACCCGGACCGCCTGGAGCTGAAGAAATACTGCCCGAACTGCCGTAAGCACCAGGCGCATCGCGAGACCCGCTGAGGCGGATGCGGGCTCGCCGGCCGGCGTTCCCTGACGTTCCCAGCCCGTCCCGGTATCGCTGCCGGGGCGGGCTGAACCACGTCTGTTAACGTCGCAGCATCGATCTACGTGGCGTGCACGCGGGTAACCCCGGGGAAGGGACGGATTGAATGGCGCTCAACCGCGATTTCATCGGGCGGGCCTTCCCACCGTCGGAGCCCTACGAGGTCACCCGGGTCAAGATCAGGGAGTTCGCGGACGCCATCGGCGACCTGAACCCGATCTACCGTGACCCGGAGGCGGCCAAGGCCGCCGGCCACCCCGACGTGATCGCGCCACCGACCTTCCCGATCGTCATCTCGATCAGCGGCGCCTCCCTGACCGACCCCGAGCTCGGCCTGAACTACGCGATGGTCGTCCACGGTGAGCAGCGGTTCGAGTTCCGCCGTCCGCTGCACGCGGGCGACGTCGTCACGGCCGAGTCGACCATCGCCGGCATCCGCTCGATCGGGCGCAACGAGCGGCTGGACCTCCAGACGGTGATCAAGACGGTCGACGGTGAGCACGTCTGCACCGCCCACAACGTCATCATCGAGCGAGGTGCCTGAGCCGATGACCGCCACGGTGAAGTACGACGAGGTCGAGGTCGGCCAGGAGCTCCCCGCTCGTACGTATCAGGTCGAGCGTCTCGACCTGGTGAAGTACGCCGGCGCGTCCGGCGACTTCAACAAGATCCACTGGGACGAGCAGTTCGCCAGGTCCGTGGGCCTCCCCGACGTCATCGCGCACGGCATGTTCACGATGGCGCAGGGCGGCCGGTACGTCACCGACTGGGTCGGCGACCCCGGCGCGGTCCTGGACTACGGCGTCCGGTTCTCCTCGATGGTCGTCGTGCCGCACGACGACGGCACCGAGATAGAGATCAGCGGTGTGATCGAGGACAAGCTCGACGACAACACGGTCGTGGTCGCGCTGACCGCGCGGTCGGGCGGCCAGAAGGTCCT
>JBJMIW010000333.1:0-6891 GCA_045806665.1 Actinoallomurus sp. | reverse complement strand
CGGCCTGCGCGCAGGCCTGCGCCCCGGTGGGTGTGCCGGTCTGCCACCAGGGTTGCACCCAGTCGTCGGCGCAGGGCACCGACTCTTCGGCGAGCCACCTGATGGCCGGGGACCAGGCCAGCGCCCCGGTCGCGGCGCCGATCACCATCTGCGGCAACGCGGTGCCCGTCCGGGGCCTCGCGGCGGCGGCCTGCGAGGGGAACGCCTCCTTCACCAGGTCCTGACCTACAGCACCATTCCGCCCGGCCGGTCCTCCGGCCGGGCGGTTTTCATTTTTGGGGCCGCTCGATTTCACGGTAGAAGGTCGGAATCGGCAGCCTGCGTTTACTCGCACCTGACCGGGAATTGATCCGGATCCAGATAGCGAGGATTGCGCCGAAAAGGGTAATGGTACGGCTCTCCTAATTCCGGGTACGTGCTGCAGCGGAATAGGCTCACTCGCCATTGGAGGATGGTGGATGAAGTCACCGCATCACTACTGTGTTCCGGCCGGAAAGGCTCGCATCGGCTCGGCACGCCCCGCTTTACTGCGATACCCGGTCATCGGCGTCAGCGTGCTGCTCGCCTTCTGCACGCCGTCCGACGCGTCGGCCCGGACCGAGCGAGGGTACTCCGTGGTCACGGCCTCGCGAATGACTCATCGGCAGCTGCGGACCGTGCACGCCTACGAGCGTTATCTCGCGCGGATCGCCGCGCAGAAGGTCGCCGCCCGCCGGGCCGTTCGCTTCGCCTATCGGCAGATGGGCAAGCCCTATCGGTGGGGCGGGGCCGGCCCGGGATCCTACGACTGCTCGGGCCTGGCCATGGCGGCCTGGCGGAAGGGCGGGGTGAACCTGCCGCACCGCGCGGACATCCAGTACCACACGATCCGGCGCAAGGTCCCGATGCGCAGTCTGCGCCCCGGCGACCTGGTCTTCTTCTCGGGCATGGGCCACGTCGGCATCTACGTCGGCCGCGGCCGGTTCGTGCACGCCCCGCATACTGGGACGGTCATCCAGCGCGGCTCCCTGACCGGCTGGCGGCGCCGGGCGTTCGCCGGCGCGGCCCGGCCCGGAGCCCCCGCCTACCGCGTGTGGCCCCGGTGGGTCCGGGCACTCGCCGGCCACCCTCCACGCCAGGTCGCCGGGTCGGTCTCCGTCCCGGCCTGGTCGGTGGACGGCGCGGTGTCCATCCCACGCCAACGGGCGGCCGCAGGTGGCTCAACGTCCGTCCCGGAGCGGTCCGCCGGGTCCGAGGCCGCGCCCGGGACGCCCGTATCGGGACCGTCCGGGCCGGTGGGCGTCTCGGCCGCGATGACCGCGCCGACGCCGGACGGCTTGCAAGTGCCGCCGAGCGACTCGGCGCCGACCGTGCAGGGGGGAGCGTCCTGACCAGCGGTATCCAGGGTCGTACCGCTCTGCAAGTGGGGCCGCGGCCGTCACATCGGGCGTGAGTGGCCTCGCTGCCACCGGGCCCGGCCGTGACCGGCCGCGGCGGTCCTACCGGGGATGCCCGTGACCGGCCGCGGCGCTCCGACCGGGCATGCGCGTGACCGGCTACGGCGGTCCGACCGAGCCTGCCCGTAACCGGCTACGGCGTCCGACAGGGCATGCGCGTGACCGGCCGCGGCGCTCCGATCAGGCGTGGCCGTCACCGGACGGGGCGGTGACCGGGCTTTGGCCGTCCGACCGGGCGCGGCGTGACCGGGCCTGACCCTCCCCGGGGTAGCCCGAGCGCCTCACGTGGTTCGGTCGATGAGCCTCCGGTCAGAGTGCGCCCGGCACCGACGCCGCGCCGAGGGTGTTCAGCAGGTCCATGACCGGCTGGAGCTTCTCGTACAGCAGCAGGATCGGCTCGCCGGGCGCGGACACGCCGAGCGCGATGCCGACCGCGCCCTTCAGGTCGCCCGCCGGGTGGACGCGGACGTCGGGGCGCACGTCGACGAGCCCCCGCGCGATCAGGGCGGCCATCTCGCCGGGCCGCCTGCCGCGCCGGTCCTCGTCCTCGTACACGACCACGCGGCCGAAGGAACGGGCGAGCGCGCGGGCGGTGTCGATGACCAGATCGTCGCAGCGATCCCCCGGCAGGGTCACGGCCGCGACCCCCTCCCGCCGCCAGACCTGCCGCATCAGTTCGCTGACGGCGGTCACCGCCGCCGGGTTGTGCGCGTAGTCGACCACGACCGGACGGTCGTCGACCCGGAAGGTGCAGCCGCGTCCCGGGTTGTGGTCGTGCGGATCGAACGTCCGGAGCCCCCGCGCCACCAGGTCGGCGGGCATGCCGAGGGCGCGGGCCGCCGCGGCGGCTGCCAGCGCGTTGCCGATGACGTGCCGGGCCAGTCCGCCGAACGACCCGGCGACGTCCGTGGCCGGCAGCAGTTCCAGCCTCCCCGGCCCGCCGGCCTCGGTCAGCACGCCGTCCTCGACGAAGTACGCGATCCCGCCCGCGCGCAGATGCCGCTCGACGCGTGGCGCGGCCGATAGGGCGAAGTAGCGGACCACCGGCTCGCGGTCGCGTACGCGTGGCCGGTCGGCGAGCGCGGCCGTCCGCGGATCGTCGGCGTTGAGCACGAGGTGGCCGCCGCGGCGGATCTCCTCGGCGACCAGTGCCTTGATCTCCACCAGGTCGTCGACGGTGGCGATGTCGTCCACACCGAGATGGTCGTCGGTCACGTTGGTCAGCACGGCGACCTCGGCGCGGTCGTAGCCCAGGCCCCGCCGTACGATGCCGCCGCGCGCGGTCTCCAGCACGGCCGCGTCGACGGTCCGGTCCCCGAGGACCATCGCGGCGGAGCGGGGGCCCGAGGCGTCGGCCTTGTAGATGAGTTCCCCGCCGACGTACACGCCCTCGGTGGTGGCCATCCCGACGCGCCGGCCGTCCTGCGCGAGCAGGTGCGCGATCATCCGTACGGTGGTGGTCTTGCCGTTGGTACCGGTGACGGCCACGATCGGCACGCGTCCGGACGTACCGGGCGGATACAGCCGGTCGATGATCTCCGCGGCCACGTTGCGGGGCTTCCCCTCGTACGGTGCCAGGTGCATGCGCAGGCCGGGTGACGCGTTGACCTCGATGACGCCGGACGCGCCGGCGTCCGCCGACAGCGGTGCGGTGATGTCCGGCACGCGCAGGTCGATGCCGCAGACGTCGAGGCCGACCGTCGCCGCGACGCGGCGGCAGAGCCGTACGACGTCGGGGTGGACGTGGTCGGTGACGTCCTTGCTGGTCCCTCCGGTCGACAGGTTGGCGTTGCGGCGCAGCGTCACGAGCTGGCCCGGGTTCGGCACGGATTCCGGAGTCAGGCCCTGCCGCGCCAGGTGGGCCAGCTCCGTCTCGCCGAGCGCGAGGCGGGTGAGCGGCCGGTCGTGGCCCTCCCCGCGTGCCGGGTCGGTGTTCGCGGCGGCGACCAGGTCGGCGATGGTGGACCTGCCGTCCCCGGTCACCCGGGCCGGGCTGAGCTCGGCGGCGGCGACCACGCGGTCCCCGATGACGAGCACCCGGTGGTCCCGGCCGGGGACGTAACTCTCGACGAGCGCCGCGCCTCCGTCTGCGGAGGCCGAGCGGAAGGCGGCGGCCACCTCGCCGGCGTCCGCCAGTTCGATCCAGACGTTCTCCCCCTGGTGGCCGGCCAGCGGCTTCACCACGACCGGCGCGCCGATGTCCTCATACGCCGCGACCGCCTCCTCGACGGTCGTCACGACGACGCCCTCAGGGACCGGCAGCCCGGCGCCCTCCAGCAGCCGCTTGGTCAGCATCTTGTCGCCTGCGGCCTCCACACCGATCGCCGAGGTCCGGTCGGTCATCGCCGCCCAGACAGTGCGCCGGTGCCGCCCGTACCCGAGCTGCAGCAGGTTCAGGTCGTCGACCCGGCGTACGGGGATGCCGCGCCGGCGGGCCGCGGCCGCGAGGGCGGCGGTGCTGACGCCCAGGCGGGTCCGCTCGTGCAGCGAGGCGAGTGCGACGAGCTCGGCGTCGAACGCGGCGGCCACCTCACCGTCCTTGAGCAGTCCGGTGACCGTACGGATGGCCAGGTCGATGAGGTCGCCGACGAGCGGAGCCTCCGCGGGCTCGTCCCAGGGACGTTCGAGGATGACGTCGTAGCATCCCGGCGCTCCGGCCCAGACCGTGCGGCCGAAGCAGACGTCCCGGCCGATCCTCGCGGACAGCTCCAGCGTCACGTGCTCGGTGACGTGGCCGAAGTACGTGCCCCGGGCCATCGCGGCCAGCAGCCCGCCCGGCCGGCCCGCGGCGCAGTGGTGGTCGGCCAGACCGGGCAGCGCGGACACCAGCCGCTCGGCGAAGCCGGGGAAGTCCGTGGTCTCCCGGCCGGTCAGCTCTCCTAAATCGAGACGGGCGATCACCACCGGCCGCGGGATGTAGACGTTGGGACCGTTCATCCGACGCAGATGCTCGAGGTGCATGGTCACTCCTCTGCTGCGGGTACGGGGCCGAACCACGGTTTGCGCTGTTCCATGTCGAACCAGCAGCCGGCCGGAAGGAGATGCAGGCGGACCTGGAAGAGGGCCATCGGCTCGTCGTCGTGGTCGGCGTAGCCGACGGTCGCCTGATCGGCGTCCACGACGGTCACGACCCCGCTGCCGATCACCGCGAAGCGGCCCGCGCGGACCACGATCGCGGTGTCCTCGTCGATGCCGACGCCCAACCGTCGGGTGTCGAGCGCGATGCCGCTGAGGAGCCGGGGCAACCGGCTCCGTGGGGCGAAGTGCATGTCGATGAGCACGTTGTCGAGCAGGCCGAGACCGGGTCCGATCCGGACCGTGGAGGCGGTGACCTCGTAACCGTGCCCACCGAGGATCATCCAGCGGCCCATCGCGGTGGCGCCCGCACTCGTCCCGGCGATGACCAGCCCGTCCCCGGTGAGGCGCCGCCGCAGCAGGGCGTTGACCTTCGAGCCGACGAGGCTACGGATGCGGGACTGGTCACCACCGCTGAACAGGACGCCGGTGGCGTCCCGGAGCACGTCGAGCGACGCCTCGCTGTCGGCGACGGCGCGGTGCGGGAGCCGGAGCTCGGTCACGGACGAGACACCGAGCCGGCGGAAGCACCGGGCGTACTCCGCGGCCACCTGCTCCGGCTCCTCAGTGGCCGTGGTCACGACCACGATTCGGGATTCGCGCGCTCCGGCGAGGGCAACGAACTCCTTGAGCGGTCCGGTACCGCAGGTGCGGTTCTCCGCACCGCCGATGACCAGGAGCCGGCCGTCGCGCCGGTACTCCGCCGTTATGTCGGTCACGACAGCTAGTTACCCTAATGTCACTTCAAGTAGTCGGCTGGATCGGCGCTCCGCGCGGACGGCTCTCGACGGGGACCGGGGTCGAACGGGTGTACGAGCGTGCGGAGCTGAGACGCGATCGGGCGGGGTTCGAACTTCTGGGGCCCGGATTGTGGATCCGACGGAATGGCGTCCGCACGATGACGAGAAGTTCGGCGGCGTCGCCGTCAAGCGGTAAGGTCGCGACGAATTCCCCTAATCCCGCGAAAACTGGACCTTATGACGTTACGCCGTTCGCCGATCTGACTGCCATGGCCTCTCCTGCCGAGGCCGACGGACGCTCCCCGCAGTCGGATCCGGCCCGCCGACCTGATGCGATACAGCAGGTCGCTCACGGGGTCCGACAGGTCACCTATCTCCTGGGTAAGCTTTGTCTTGCCCTCGGGATCTTCTGCCGCCCGCTCCACGTCTAACGGGCTGTTGGATTCGCCGGGCAACGGGAAGGACGCCGGGAAGGTAACCGAAAAGAGGGGCGCTGGTCATCCTCCGAGAGGCACACTCTCTCCGAAGTGGAGCGAATGGGGGCGCATAGCCCAGTTTGCTTTGGAGGTGTCCATGCCCCACACGGACGTTTATGCTGACGTTCGCCTTACCTACCGCCTTGTTCTGGCGGTCGACGTCGAGAAATATAGCGCCCGCGACGCGCGGGGCCAGTTGCGCGCTCAGACCGATCTGCGCAATATCCTCAGCCTGGCCGCGCAGAGCGTCGGCCTCGACCGCAGCCTGTGGTACGAACAGGTCAGCGGTGACGGCGAGCTCGCGGTGCTGCCCGAAGACGTCGACGTCTCTCTCGTCGTCGGCGACTTCACCCGGCAGTTCGAGGCCATCCTCGGCGAGTTCAACCGGGAACAGGCCGGCACCAGGCGGCTGCGGCTGCGCGTCGCGCTGCACCACGGCACCCTCACGCCGGGGCCGTTCGGCCCGGCAGGCGACGCCCCCATCGTCGTCAGCCGGCTGCTGAACGCCAAGCCCCTGCGCCGGGTGCTCGCCGACCAGCAAGACCGGGACGTCGCACTCATCGTCTCGCAGACGCTGTTCCAGGACGTCGTCCGGACCGGCTTCTGCTCTCTCGATCCGTGCGACTTCCAGCCGGTCCGGGTCAACGCCAAGGGCGTTCTCTACCACGGCTTCGTGCAGCGGCGCGCGGCCGAGGAGATCGTCCAGCCGGTGCTGCGGGCGGTCGGGGAGGCCGGCGGCGCCGGGGTCGGTGCGAACCTCGTCGCCCTGCCCGGCGGCCGGGGCTGACGACCGCGGTCACCCGGTGATCAGAACAGCGACAGGTCCCAGGAGACGGTGACCGCGGTGGAGCGACCTCCGCCGTCGGTCACCGTCACCACGGTCCGACCCGGGGGCGTAATGGCCGTCCGGTTCAAGATGACCTGCACCGTGGCGTGCTCACCCGCGGCGATCGCGCCCCTCACGTTGGACAGCACGATCTTCGGGTCGGAGTTGGACGCGTTCCAGTCGACCCTGCCGCTCTTGGCGGTGAGGCCGATCTCCCCGATCCTGCTGTTGCCCTGCAGGTGGACTGACACGGGCATCACGATGAGGACGCCCTTCGGCGGCGGCTTCGGCGACCTCGTGGGCGGGGACTTCGGCGGACTGCTCGGCGGGAGCTCCTG
>JBJMIW010000332.1:0-6575 GCA_045806665.1 Actinoallomurus sp. | reverse complement strand
TTCCACGCGGACTGGAACGCCTGGACGCCGGCGCCCTTGTGCTCCGTCCAGACCTTCGTGGCGTGGGCGTTCGCGTCACCGACCGGCTGGTCGATCTTGTTGGTGAAGTCCAGCCATTTGTTGCCCTTGTTGAACATCTTCTCTTCGTCCGACTTCGGCCAGTTGTAGCCGAGGTCCTGGAGAAGCGTGGCGAGCTCGCCAGGAAGCTGTAGCCCCATCCCGTCACCCCAAAATGCTGCGGACGTTGTTCACTTCACCGGTGTTGGCCTGCTCGCTGCTCTCGTAGCCGGCCGCCATGTCGTGGACGTTCTGCACGTGGTCCTTCATCGCGCCGGCGTTGTCGTTGTACGAGCCGAACGCCAGTTCGTGGATCGCCTGATAGACCCCGGCGATCAGAGACCCGAGGTCGTCGTCACCGAAGACCTCGTTGGCGTCGCTCTCCATCTCCTGCTGGAAGCCCGCGAAGTTCGACTGCAGCGTGTTGCTCGCCGAGTTGATGCCCCCGGCGGACTGCCGCATCTTTACCGGGTCGACTTCCAGGTCCTCGCTCATCTGGTCTACTCCGGCCCTTCGATACTCGTCATGATGTCGCGGAGCGCGCGCGTGTATGTGCGCATGTGGTTCAGGCTCATGTCCTGCACTTCGCGAACCCGCGTCGTCAGGTCCTCGACGTCCGTGCCATTGGCTTCCGGCCTGCCGCGGCCGGCCTTGGAACGCAGATCCTCCAGTGCTGCGTTCACCGCGGTTCCCAACTGCTCGGCCAGATCGTGCGATGCCATTCGCATCGCCTGACGCTCGATCGTCACCGACTGGACCCGGCCGATGACCGCGACGGCGCGGATCTGCCCGCGGGCGCTCTTCCCTTCGCCGCGGAGGTCCGCGGCGTTGCCGACGGTGGTGATCGCGTCCTGGAGATTGCGCAGGGAGAGGTCCAGCAGGTGCTCCACGCCCTGTGGACTCGGATCTCCGCTGATGCGCGTGCGTTCGCGAATGCGCGCCATCGCGTCCGTGATGCCCTGGGTGATGACCTCCATCTGCCGGAGACTCTCGTTCTGCACATCGTGCAGGGTCTCCGCGAGCGCGGCGAGGTCGGGCACGGGGCCGATCGCGGCGGTGGACTTCCCACGCTGGTCGTCGAGCGCGGCGTTGACGGCCCCCGTGACGAGGCTGCCGAGTTCCTCGGGTGACAGGCGCAGCACCCGAGGGTCGAGGGTGATGGAATCGACGCGCCCACCGTGCGCGGACGCACGGACCCGATCGTCGGAGGCCTGGCCCTCACCGCGGGCGGTCATCTCCTCGGGCGAGGGCTTCTTCGCGCGGAGCGACTCGATGGCGGTGTGCGTCTCGCGCATCAGGCGCTCGAGCTCGACATCGTCAAGTGGCTCTGGCACCGACAATCCACCCCTAGATCCGGATTTGTGAGGCCTACTCTACGGATTTCCGCGCCGCGACGTCCGGCGTCCGTACGGCTTTATCGCGTTGGACGCATGACATGCCGCCCCGGATCCAGACCTCTGCCGCCGGAGCGCCCTGTTGCCGTCTCTAGCAGGCGCGGTCCTGGCGGGCGGCGTCATCATCCCGGCGGGCCGCCGCCGCAACTGCGTCCCGGTCGCCGCATGACATCGTCCGAATAACCTACGTCGGTTCGGGAGTGATTGGCCGCATGGCTGATGTGGAAGCGCTACAGATCCCAATCCGTCGGTCGGGCCTGCTCCGCAACGGTGTGACACAGGTCCTCAGCGTCATCATGCTGATCGTGGCGCCGGTCGCGGTGATCACCGCCTTGGTCACCGCGGTGTTGAACTTCAGCCATGGAGCGATCGCCGCCGGGGTCCTGATGCTGGTGATGGCGATCGTCCTGACGGGGGCGTTGCTCGTGCCGGCGATCTTTTTCTGGAGCCGGTTCGTTCGACGGGACAAGCCTGCCGACCTGGTGATCGACCACTATGGACTTACCGTGCTGGAAGGCGGTGCCATCGCCGATCGCCTCCCGTGGGAGAAGCTGGAGTCGGTGCGTCTTTCGCAGCAGACGAGCGGGAGCGAGGAGCGGTTGGTCGTCACCTCGCTCCCGTCGACGCGTACCGGGGCCGAATCACCTGCTCAGCCCGGCTTTTGGATGAGCGTGCCGTTGTCTGACCTGCAGGTCACACGAGCCGTTCTGTCGCAGACCCTGCTCCGGCACGCGGGTGGCCGGTACCGATTCGACTGAACGGCCGTCTAGTGGTGAGGGACGGCCCAATCCCTATATCGGCGGTATCCCGCCCCACTCTTCGGCGGTCCGCCGGCCATCGATGCCGGGCGTGGCCATCCGCCGGTCGCCGGAGAGGACGTCCTCCTTGCGGATGCCGCTCGCCACGTCGACGCGGTCGACCCTGACGGTGAAGACGCGGTTGTCGACGACCGTGCCGATCCGGCTGTCGGCCGACAGAGGCGTCTGCAGCCGCGCCACGAGGTGGGGTTGACGTCGGTACGGCCGTCGTCGAGCCGATGGAACAGGTCCCGAAGCCTGGTCTGGATGTCGAGGATCGGCACCCGTACCCGCGCGATCGGCGGGTGCCTTCGAACTCGGTCCGGTGGTCGGGGCTGAGCCGAACGAAGGGGAGCTCTGGCCGGGGGCGAAGCGCGTCCAGTCGCCGTACGACCCGCCCCAGGAACTCACGCACCGTACTCTCGTCGTGCGGCTGGGGAATCCGGCCCGTCAACGGCTCGTCTGAGCGCAGGGCCGCGACGATCGCGTCGTACTCCTGCTCAGGACTGAGATGCATGATGGGCTCTTCGAGGAGCGCCCGGGCGATCCGCTCGACCGCCTCGTCGTCGAGCGTCTTGACGAACTGCGTGCTGTAGCGGATGCCGTTGACGATCCCGTGTGGATTAACCAACCAGAGCCAACCCCTCATCCGTCGTCCTCATGGACGAACTTCCGAGCGACCTCACATGGCGGCGTGGGCGCTAGGTCACTCCGACGTGGGGGAGACTGCCACGGATCCGCCTTATCTGTCAGAAGTTGTGTCGGACCATGCGCGCCTTATGCGGGATGATGGTCGGCGTTACGGCAAATCGTCTAGAGTTTCGGTGCGCGAACAATGGGGGAGGTCCGGTCGTGAAGGCGGTAATGCTGGCGGCACTCGCGGCGGGGGGCAGTTTCGGTCTGGCGTCTCTCGTCGTCGCACCGGCCGCAGTGGCCACCTCCAAGCCGACCACCCGCCCGCGGCCCACCACGTCGTCCAGCCACGCCCACCCGAAATCGACCAAGAGTTCCTCCCCGAAGCCCACACCCGCTCCCACGGTCACCAAGACGCGGACGGTCGCTCCGACCCAGCCGTGCAACCCCAAGGTCGGTTCGCCCGCATCCCAGATGACGACCGCGCCCTGGCCGCAGCAGACGCTCAACTTCACCGACGTGTGGCCCCTCACTCAGGGCGACCGCGTCAAAGTGGCGATCGTCGACAGCGGGGTCGACACCGGACATCCGCAACTGCCGAACATCGATGCCTACGACCTGACCGGCACCGGCAAGAAGGACTGCACCGGCCACGGCACCATGCTCGCCGGCATCATCGCCGCGCAGGACCAACGCAACGACCACGTGCCGTTCCTGGGCGTGGCGCCGCGGGTGCACCTCGTCTCGGTCAAGGTCGCCACACAGCCGACCGGAAACAGCCCGAGCCTGCTGGCCCAGGGCATCCGGCGGGCAGCGGCGCTCGGTGCCAAGATCATCTGTGTGTCGTCCACGACGGCCAACTACCCGTATCTCAAGGACGCGGTGCGCAACGCCGAGGCGTCGGGCGCGCTCCTCGTCGCGGCCGCGGGGAACACCGCACAGGACAAGAAGGACTCCGAACAGGAGCTCTACCCGGCGAGCTACGACGGCGTCATCTCGGTCGGAGCCGTCGACCGAGACGGGAAGCTGCAGGACTTCACGGACGCGAAGTCGCGCATCTCGGTCCTCGCGCCCGGTAAGGCCGTGATCAGTACCTGGCCGGGCGATGCCTACTATCGCGATGACGGGACGAGTTTCGCAGCGCCGTACGTGGCCGGAACCGCAGCCCTGATCAAGGCGAGGTTCCCTGGTTTGACGGCCACCCAGATCAAGCACCGCATCGAGGTGACCGCGGATGGCGGGACGTTGGTGGGCTCCGGGCATGGCGTGATCAATCCGCTCCGCGCGGTGACCGCGGTGCTCCCGGAAGAGGACGCCGGTGGCCGGCAGGCCCCGCCGAAGGCTCACCCCGTGGCCCTCGTCGAGCCGACCCACCCGAACCACTTCACACGGACGATGGCCATCGCGATCGTCGGCGGCGCCCTAGGCGTCTCAACGGCGGTCGCCGCGGGCGGCATCATCATCCCCGCAGGCCGCCGCCGCAACTGGCGCCCCACCCGCCGAGCGACCCCGACGGATGACTCCTGAGAGGACTATTCGCCGAATAACCGGATTGCCAGCACAAAAGAGATATCGCTGCGTCTCGTTGATGCGAGTTTCGATGCCGCTGTTTGATCATGGTTCCCGACGTGCCTTGGCGCGATCCAGTTCGGTGTTCCGGCTCCTACCACCGCTTAAGGCGACACCTCACTCTGCGACCTGCGCGAACGGTCCAGCGCCCAATGTCTCCCCGCTCTACGTTGTGGGCGCAGGGCATAACAAAAAGCCTAAAAGCGGTCGCCGTGTTGATGCCTAGTGCGGCAGTCGGAGATCGTGATCTGTGCGGTTCGGTAGGGCCTGCAACGCACGACAGCCGTCCGTTGATCTTGATGTATGACGATCAATGACCGTGGGGCGGCTGCTGCCGCCAGGGTAGAGGCTGCGGCGGTCGGTGGCAGCGCACGGAGCTGTCTGAATAAGCCGGGTGCCGCTGCGGCGGTCTACTAGGTAGCCGCGCCCCGGCGGGAGTTTGTGGGCCTTGACGTTGCCGAGTAGAACGCCTTCGTCCTTGTTACCAGACATCATGGGGCCCGGGAGCCCATTCCCTGACAGAGGAAGCCGACTTCGACTTCCCCTTATTTTCGCCACCGCAAAAGTGCGAGAAGGAACAACAATGTGGCGGGGACTCCCAAGAAAATGGCCTGCATGATAACCGTTCGCGTACTTGACAGACCTCTCGCGATCCCGACGCCAACAACAATCACGATCGCCACCATCACGAGCGCATAAACGATCGATATGACCCATATTGCCATGCGCGGCGCTTTCTTTTCGTGCTGAGGAGCGTTATCGCTTGATGAGTGCATTGGCTTCGTCTTTCCCGCAATGTGATGCCAGCTAAAGTGTAACATAAGACCGGACCGTCTGGCAGTCAACCCTGAATGTTTAGTCCAATCACGCTTCATGGCGCCTGCGGTCTGGGGCTTGGCCTCCTGGGCCTGACCCCGACCGGCGAAGGCGCAACTTCGGTCACTGAGCTTTCTTTTGGTGGCGCAGGGCCGAGCCGAAGCTGCTAAACTTAACACCCGATCCTATCGAAGAAGGATGCGCTCATGAGCCCTGAGCCGGGAATAATCGGCGGCAAAGAAAGCCCTGACGTCCTTAAAGGCGACTGGAATGCCATCATTGCGGGTGCCGGCAAGATGCTGGCTGGTCCAAAGGCGCATATGGATCTCGCCAAAAAGTATGTTGACGGACCGTGCAATCTTCATGCCATGGCATTCGGTGTCGTGGGTGCCGCCGTTATATCCGGCACATACAATACGTCTCGGCAGCTTGTCAGTGACAATGCAGGAGAGGCGAGCAAGCTGCTGCAAAATGGTGCAGACGGACTTGTGAAGATTGCGCACGCCATCAAAGGGGCGGACCAAGCTAGCGCCCCCAAGCAGATGCCTAATGAGGCGGGCAGCTACAGTGAACCATCCGGTTCGCTTTCGGGTCTTCATAACCTTGAATCCAACGCTGCGGAAGTTATGTGGGCTGCCGATATAGGTGCTACTGTCGGTGTTCTGCTTCTTCCGATGAACCTCGGCATCCTGTTGTGTCTCGGAATGGCGTCCACTGTGGCTCCTACGGCCATCATCTCGACCACTTCTTGGCTTCTCTTCAGGCCTGATGATCAGGCACTTTCGAAGGCGATTAATGGATGGGGGAGCGCGAAGAGTCAGTTTGATCTTGTCAAAGTTGATGACGTAGCTAACAGTTCTGGCGGCTATGCGGGCATTGGTGCTGATGCGTGGAGCGGTTCGTCTCGAACGAACTACGATGCGTGGTGCAAGCGGGTCCAGCCTCAGCTTGACAAACTCGGTGCAGCGGCTGGCACCAATCAGGGCACTCTGCAAGCCTTGCTCGTAGAACTCGAAGTCATCCAGATAGGGATGTTCGCGGTTGCTATGGTGAGCCTTCTCCTGATACTGCTCTATCAGGCCTGTGCAGCTTTTCCGGTCGTAGGTGTCATATTCGAGACTCTAGTCCAAATACAGGGTGCTATCCTTTCCGCGACTACGACATCTGTCGTCGCTGGTATAACTACAGCGCTGCTGACATTCTTTGGCGCTATCGGGACTATTGTAGGAACGGCGCAATTCGGGTTTGCAAGCCTGCAGCCGGCTTCGGGTGGCAACCTTGGCGAGTTCGGACATGTCCAGATCGATTT
>JBJMIW010000331.1:0-9724 GCA_045806665.1 Actinoallomurus sp. | reverse complement strand
GTCGACGAGGTCGAGCTCCTGGTAGATGGTCGCAATCCCGAGCCTCATCGCCGCGGTCGGGCTGGCCGGACCGGAGTTCTCCGCGCCCTGCCAGACGATGTCGCCGGCATCGGGCTGGTGGACGCCGGACAGCACCTTGATCAAGGTGGATTTGCCGGCGCCGTTCTGGCCGAGCAGGCAGTGCACCTCACCGTGGCGTACTTCCAGGTCGACCCCGTCGAGCGCCCGGACGCCGGGAAACGTTTTGACGATGCCGCGCATGACGAGCAGGGGCGGTGATGACACGGGGTCCTCCTGTTGCGCCGCCTAGGTGGCCGAGAAGATGTGGTCGCTGATGAGCCAGGTCGCCCCGATGACCCCGGCCGTGTTCTCCAGTTCCGACAGCACGATCGGCAGGTTGCCCGTTGCCAGGGGCGCCGACCGGCGATAGACGACACCGCGGATCTCCGCCAGCAGGATGTGCCCGAGCCCGGCGACGCCCCCCGCGATGACGACCAGGCCCGGGTTGAAGAAGCTGATGAGCCCCGCGAGGACCTGCCCGACCCGCCGTCCTCCCTCACGGACCATGTGCATCGCGACCGTGTCGCCGGCCCCCACCGCGGCCGCCACGTCGCGAGCGGTCAGGTCACCGGCCTGTTCGAGCCGCTGGGCGAGGAAGACGGAACGGCCCGACCGGGCCGCGGCGACCGCATCGCGCGCCAGCGCGGCACCGCTGAAGTACGCCTCCAGGCACCCGACGTTCCCGCAGGCGCACGTCGGTCCATTCTCATCCACCCGGATGTGCCCGATGTCGCCGGCGCTGCCGGACATACCGCGGTACACACGACTGTCGACGACGATGCCGCAACCGACGCCGGTGCCGATCTTCACTAGGAGGAAGTCGTCGACGGAGCGGGCCAGGCCGGTATGCATCTCGCCGAGCGCCATGATGTTCACGTCATTGTCGACGAGGACTGGACAGCCGAGTTTCTGGCTGATCACCTCGCGGACCGGGAACCTATCCCAACCGGGCATGATCGGGGGCGCGACCGGTGCGCCGTCGCGGAAGCTCACCGGGCCGGGCACGCCGATCCCGGCGCCGTCGATCTGCTCGACCAGCCCCTCGCCGCGGAGCTTGGCCAGCAGCTCCAAGGCGCGGTCCAGCACGACGTCCGGGCCCTCGCGCACGCTGCACGGCGTGGACACGTGCCCGAGGATCTCCAGCTCACCGTTGGTGACCGCGACGTCGATCGATGTCGCGCCGATGTCGATGCCGACCAGCCGCAGGTCGCGGGAGAGCCGGACGATGCCCGAGCGCCGGCCGCCTCGCGACGCCGCGAGACCGGCCGACTCGACCAGGCCGAGCTCTACGAGCCGGTCGAGTTCGACGGCGAGCTTGGACCGGGACAGCTGGACGACGTCGCCGAGCTCGGCGCGCGACCGTGCGCCCTCATCGCGCAACAGGCGCAGCAGCCTCGCCTGATGCACGTTCTCCGGCCGAGCCGTTATCCGCGTCACGCCGTCCTCCAGGGGGTCGCGCCCTGACCGTACCTAGCTTTTCTCGACACGTGAAGACCTACCTTCCAAATTCGTCACTCTTTCTTCACTTGCAGGACAAAGTAGCCGTTTGGGGCTCCGTCAACGATGAGGGCTCCACGGGTGCAATGACGCAGTAGGCGGCCAGGTCGGCGGGCAACTCGCTGATCGAGTGGTATCGGCCGCAGGGCAGGACGAGCGGCGCCGAACTCGCCGACGCCATCCGCAAGATCGCTTTCGACGGCCTCCGGCGGTGACCGTCGGAGAACCGCCCGCACGAGATACGGTAACGATCATGCCTTCCCCTGATCCTTCCGACCCGCTCGCACGAAAGATCGATGTGAGTCGCGCTCACTCAGCCCGGATGTACGACTACTACCTCGGCGGCAAGGACAATTTCGCCACCGACCGGGAGACCGCCGAGAAAGCGCTGCAAAGCTGGCAGTCGGTACGAACCGCCGTACGTGAGAACAGGGCGTTCCTCGGCCGCGCCGTCCGCTATGTGGCCGCTGAAGCCGGGATCCGCCAGTTCCTCGACATCGGCACCGGGCTGCCCAGCGCGAACAACGTGCACGAGGTGGCGCAGTCGGTGGCGCCCGAGTCGCGAGTGGTCTACGTCGACAACGACCCGATCGTGCTGGCCCACGCCAAGGCGCTGCTCGCCGGCACATCCGAGGGACGGACCGCCTACATCGACGCGGACCTGCGCGAGCCAGGCACGATCCTCGCCCATCCGACCACCCGCGAGGTGCTGGACTTCCACCGGCCGATCGCGCTAATGCTGGTGGCGATCCTGCACTTCCTCCCCGACGAGGACGATCCGCAGGACATCGTGCGCACGCTGGTGGACGCACTGCCGTCCGGGAGCTACCTGATCGCCTCGCACGTCACCCCCGAACACGACCCGGCCGGTGTCCGCGGGCTGGAGGAGTCCTACCGTGCGGGAGGCGTCCCGGCGCAAGCGCGGACGGCTGCGGAATTCACCCGCCTGGCCTTCGACGGACTGGAGTTGGTCGAGCCGGGTGTGGAGTTGGTCTCGGAGTGGCGTCCCGAGGGCGACGGACCGCGACCGACCGCCGCCGAGGTGAGCTGGCATGGCGCGGTAGCGCGAAAGTCATGAAGCGAGGCGCCGGGCCGTGAGCGGGCATCGCAGGCCAGCGCACTCTGCGCATCCGCTACCGCGACGTGGCCACCCCCTGGTTCGACTACCTGAACCCGGCGCCACGCGAACTCGCCGAACTTGCCGAACTCGTCCCCGGCACCGGCTGGCAACTCACCGACATCACCTACTTCCCGAACTCGACGGCGCACTACGTCGCCACCCTTCACCGGGAGGGCGAGCCGAGCCGGTGACTCGTAGTGCGTAGGTCGAACCGGTCCGGATCAGAGCCTCTCCCGCACGGACTTGAGCAGTGCGGACAGGGTCGCCGCGGCGCCAACGTCCCCGTCGACGGCGTGCAGGACCACCCGAGCGCCCGCCGCCTCTTCTGAGCGCCGCGGGCCGATGGCGCGGCCCGCGTCACGTGACCTCAGACCTTGCGCCACTTGGGGATCCAGGTGCCGTCCTCGACGACGTAGTCGCTGAACAGCGCCGGGGCCTCCTTGCGCATGAGCTCCGCGACCTTGCCGAAGACCAGGCGAATCTCCTCTTCGGCGCCCGCGGCCGTACGGGCCTCGATCACGTGCCGGAGCGTACGGACGTTCGCCGTCCAGACGAGGCCCGTGCCGACGCCCTCGGGCGCGAACCGGCGCATGAAGCTGGTCTTGTGCTTCTTCTCGGCGAACGGCACGCCCTCGTCGCCGAGGCCGAAGTGCTCGGCCATCCACCCCTGGAACTCCTCCAGCTGGCTCAGGACGGCCGTGGCCCGCTTCATCAGCTCCGCGTCCTCTCGGGCCCACTCGGGGAACCAGAACGGGATCTGCTGCAGCCGTACGTAGCGCAGCGACTCCTGCGAGATGGCGACGCCGGGACGATGCCGGGCCAGCTCATGCGTCAGGACACGGCTGACGTTGTGGAGGACGAAGGAGAAGCTGACGTGCTCCAGCACCGAGCCGTGCAGACTCCGGAGGATGTTCTCCAGGTAGGCCGTGTGGTCGGTGCGGACCCTCGTCACGTTCGGGTTCAGGCCCGGCTCCCAGGAGCGGTAGCAGAGCCGTCCGGCGAACTCCGCGAGGTTCTCCGGGTCGTTCAGTTCCGCGTCGAGATCGCCGCGGTCCAGCCGCTCCAGCCAGCTCTCGCCCCCCACCTCGGCGAGGTAGCGCGCCACCTCGTCGTAGTCGAGCTCGGGACGTGCGACCAGGTAGACCTCGGGTTCAACGCTCTTCATGAGGTCTAAGCCTAGAGGGACGGGGGTCCTCCCGACGCCCTGCCGCCCGTAATGCGGAACACTCTCGACGACCCGCCGCCTGTAATGGGCGTCGGAAGCTGACGGTGATGACAGGTATAACTGAATCACCCCCTGCGCGAGGAGGAGCCGTGACCGAGACCACGATCACCAGGACCGGCGCCTATCAACCGCGGCCGATCAGCTTCCTGAAGCTGCACGAGTCGGCCGGCTGGCGGCTGAAGTTCTATGGCATCGCCGCGGACGGCGAGCGCCCCCGGCCCGAGCTGGTGAAGACGGCCGAGCTACTGATCCCCACGGCGCTGCCGCATCCGGCGGTGCACAGCGGCGGCGACGACCCGTACGACATCGACCGGTACGGCGTCGGCTTCGTCATCGTCCATGACGCCGTCGACTACGCCTTCGCGGTGTACGACTGGTGGGCCGGGGAGAACGAGATCCACCAGCGGATATTCTCGGCCCTGCCCAGCCGGCTCGGCACCATGCGGCCGCACCCGGCACCCGCCATCGGGTGCGTCTGGGAGCTGGCCGTCACCGACTTCGAGCGGCGTGCCTGGCTGCGGCATGTCCTCGCGAACAACGAGGGCGCCGACATCGAGGCCTACCTGGCCGAGCGTTTCGAGGGAGAGGTTTGACCAAGGTCTGGGGAGCGTGCCCGCTGAACTGCCCGGACGCATGCTCCTGGGTGGTGAACGTCGAGGACGGCGAGGCCGTCGGCATGCGCGGCAACCCCGCTCATCCGGTGACCCGCGGGGCGCTGTGCGTCAAGGTCAACCGGTACCTCGAGCAGACCGGGGCCGCCGACCGGATCCTGCATCCGCTGCGGCGTGTGGGCCGCAAGGGCGAGGGCCGGTTCGAGCGGATCAGCTGGGAGGAGGCCCTCGACGAGATCGCGTCCCGGCTGGGCGAGATCCGGGAGACGTACGGCGGGCCGGCGATCTGGCCGTTCCACGGCACCGGCTCGCTCGGCTACATCCAGGGCCTGGGGGGCTTCGCCGGCCGCCGCTTCTTCAACGTGCTCGGCGCGTCGATCCACGACCCGACGATCTGCTCGATCGCCGGCAGTACCGGCCTGAAGTACACCCTGGGCACGGCCGGCGGCATGGACCCGGAGGACTTCGCCCGCTCGAAGCTGATCCTGCTGTGGGGCACCAACCCGCTGACCAGCGGTCATCACGTGTGGAAGTTCATTCAGGACGCCCGGCGCGACGGCGCGTACGTCGTCGCGATCGACCCGGTGCTGACCCGCAGCGCGGCGCAGGCCGATGAGCACCTGGCGCCGCTGCCGGGCTCGGACGCGGCGCTGGCGCTCGGGCTGATGCACGTGATCGTACGGCTGGGCGCGCACGACCAGGAGTTCATCGATCGGCACACGCTCGGGTGGGAGGAGTTCCGGGCGCGGATCGAGGAGTTCCCGCCCGAGTGCGTGGCGGAGATCACCGGCCTGCCGCAGGAGCGGATCGTCGCGCTCGCCGAGCGGATCGCCCGGACCCGTCCCACCGCGATCCGCGCCACGCAGGGCATGCAGCGGCACGCGGGCGGCGGCATGGCGCTGCGCACGCTCGCCTGCCTGCCGGGCGTGACCGGCGACTGGGCGCTGCCCGGCGGCGGCCTGTGCTACTCGACCAGCGGGCACTTCAAGCTGAACCTGCCGGGGCTGGTGCGCATCGACCTGCTGCCGCACCCGGTGCGGACGCTGTCGATGACGCGGCTCGGCGAGGGCCTGCTCGACGTGGACGACCCGCCGGTCAAGGCGCTCTTCGTCATCGCCGCCAATCCGGTCGGCAGCAACCCGCACCAGACGAAGGTGCGCCGGGGCCTGGCGCGCGAGGACCTCTTCACCGTCGTCCTGGAGCACTTCCCGACCGACACGACGGACTACGCCGACCTCGTGCTGCCCGCGACGATGCAGACCGAGCACCTCGACGTCATCGCCGGGTACGGCCACCTGTACCTCGTGTGGAACGAACCGGCGGTCGCGCCGCCCGGCGAGTGCCTATCCACCTCGGAGACGTTCCGCCGCCTGGCGCGCCGGATGGGCCTGACCGAGCCGAGCCTGTACGACTCCGACCAGGAGCTGGCTCGGCAGCTCCTCGACTCCCCGCACCCGTCGCTCGCCGGGATCACCGTGGAGGGCCTGCGCAAGGAGGGATTCGCCCGGCTGAACGTCGCGCGGCCGTTCCTGCCCTTCGCCGACGGGTTCCCCACGACGTCGGGCCGGCTGGAGTTCTACTCCACGCGAGCGACCCGGGTCGGGCACGACCCGCTGCCCGGGTACACCCCGCCGGCCGATCCCGGTGACGGGCTGGTCCTCATCTCGGCGGCGTCACACCACTTCCTCAACACGACGTTCGGCAACAACCCGGAGCTGCGCCGGCGCTCGGGCGCGCCGACGGTCACCGTGCACCCGGACGACGCCGCCGCGCGCGGCATCATGGACGGAGCGCCGATCCGCGTGTCGAACGACCGAGGCACCTTCGAGGCCGTCGCGCAGGTGTCCGACCGCGTACGCCCCGGCGTCGCGGCCACGTCGAAGGGCCACTGGGCGAAGTTCAACGGCGGCGCGACGGTCAACGCCACCGTCGACGAGCGCGACTCCGACATGGGAGGCGGCGCCGTCTTCCACGACAACCGCGTCGAGATAAGCCCGCGCTAGACAGGTTCCAGGAGGTAGAGGCGGCGGGCGTTGACGGCGCCGATCAGGCGCGCGATGCGCACGGCGTCGGTCGGCGACCACTCCCCCGAGCGTCCGGTGAGGACCGCGGCCAGCCCCTGCCGGTGGTAGTGGGCGCCGAGGTGACAGAGCTCCGCGAGGCCGTAGCAGTCGGTGCTGAAGAGGACCTTGTGGAACGGCGCCAGCTCCAGGACCTCGGCGATCACCCGCGCCGACGACGCGGCGGTGTACGTCACCGTCAGCCCGATGTCGGCGTGGACGTGGGGGTAGACCGCGGCCAGGTAGGCGGCCTCCCGGATGTACGGGTAGCAGTGCAGGAGCACGATCGGCGCGGGCACGAGCCGGATGAAGTCGGTGAACAGCGCCGGGTTCGCCCGGTGGAGTGTCAGGTCGGTGTCGCCCAGCCCGGTATGGACCTGCAGCGGCAGCCCGCGGTCGCCGGCGATCTCGGCGCCGGTCCAGAGGGCATGCCGTAGCAGCACCGGGTCGGTGAGCCGTCCCGGCCCGGCGAGCCACTGGGTGGCCGCCGCAGTGACCTCCCGGGGTTCGGGCGGGCGCGGGTCGAAGTCCAGGCCGATCCGGTAGGCGATGACCGTCTTCAGGCCGACGGCCCTGTCAGCGCGACGCACGAGCTCGTCGGTGAACTCGGCGGCGTACGCCGTCGCAGGCGGGCTGCGGCCGGCCACATCCTCGGCCACCGACTCGATCCGGACGATCTCGTGCGCCCTCGCGTCGCCCAGCCGTCCCATCTCCGCGGGCGTCAGCAGGACGTCGTCGGTCAGGCCGGTGTCGACGCAGAAGTCGGCGATGCCGGCGGCGCGGAGCAGCCGCCGGTTCGCCTCCTCGGCCCCGAGCTCGACTCGCCGGTCGAGGTAGGCGCCGGGGGCGGCGTACGGCTCGAGGCCGAGGACCGGCGCGCACCAGCGGCGGATCGCCAGGCCGACCGGGCTGTCGAAGTGCGTGGTGCCGGCCGGCGACGGGCCGCCTTCGGTGATGAGTCCCTCGAAGGCGGCGCGCGTCAGGTCGTCGCGGCGTACGCCGTGGCAGTGCTGGTCGACGAGCGGCATCGCCAGTGCCTCGTCGAGCGCGTCACCTGCGGTCACGCCTGATCAATGCCCGGGCATGCCCCCGCCCATGCGGTCAGCGGCAGAGGCGCAGGAGGTTGGTGATGATCCGATGCCCGGTCTCCCCGGTGGCGGTGAGGATGGACTCCGGGTGGAACTGCACCGCCCAGCGCCGCTTGACCGGATCCTCGATGGCCATGACGACGTCGTCGAGCATCGCCGTGGCCGCGAACCCGCCGCGGACCTGGTCGGCCTTGGCGTGCAGCGAGTGGTAGCGGGCCGCGGTGAACTCCGCGGGCAGCCCGGCGAACAGATCCCCGCCGCCGACCGCCACGCGGCCCGGCTTGCCGTGCGCGGGCTCGGGGAGCAGGGCGAGCTCGCCGCCCGCGTACTCCACCAGGGCCTGCAGGCCGAGACAGACGCCGAACACCGGGATCTCCCGGGCGTACACCGCGTGCAGCAGGTCGGCGGTGTCGAAGTCGGACGGCCGCCCGGGGCCGGGCGACAGCACGACGAGGTCCGGACGGATCTCGTCCAGCATCTTGTCGGGGAAGCCGAACCGCAGCGTCGTGACGTCCGCGCCCTGCTGCCGGAAGTAGTCGGCGAGGGTGTTGACGAAGGAGTCCTGGTGGTCGACGAGCAGGACGGTCATCCCCGCGCCGGCGCGGTCCCGCACCGAGGCGCCGGCGGCCTCGCCCTCGCCGGAGGGGGACAGCGCCTCCAGCAGCGCGCGTGCCTTCAGGTAGGTCTCGCGTTCCTCGGCGTCGGGGTCGGAGTCGTACAGCAGGGTCGCCCCGGCCCGTACGGCGGCGATCCCGTCGCGGATCTGCGCGGTGCGGAGCGTCAGGCCGGTGTTCATGGAGCCGTCGAACCCGATGCAGCCGACGGCGCCGCCGTACCAGCGGCGCGGGGTCTCCTCGTGGTCCTCGATGAACTGCATCGCCCAGGTCTTCGGCGCGCCGGTCACGGTGACCGCCCACATGTGGGTGAGGAACGCGTCGAGCGCGTCGTAGCCCGGGCGCAGCCGGCCCTCGATGTGGTCGACGGTGTGGATCAGCCGGGAGTACATCTCGATCTGCCGCCGGCCGATCACCTTGACGCTGCCGGGGACGCAGACGCGGGACTTGTCGTTGCGGTCGACGTCCGTGCACATCGTCAGCTCGGACTCGTCCTTGGCCGAGTTGAGCAGCTCGCGGATGTTGTCGGCGTCCTCGAGGGGGTCGCCGCCGCGCCGGATCGTCCCGGAGATCGGGCAGGTCTCGACCCGGTCGCCGGTCACCCGCACGAACATCTCCGGGGACGCGCCGACGAGGTACTCCCCCTCGCCCAGGTTGAAGAAGAACTCGTACGGGGCCGGGTTCGTCACCCGGAGCCGCTCGAAGAACGCCGCGGGCGCGTCGCACGGCCCGTACATGACGTGACCGGGTACGACCTCGAACAGGTCGCCGCGGATGAACTTCTCCTTCGCCTCGCGGACGACGTCGGCGTAGGCGCCCGGCGTCGGCTGCGGCGGCAGCTCGCGGGAGCGCGGCACGGGGGTCGGCTCGGTCAGCCTCGGCAGGCCGCGTGTGCCGGCGCCGCCGATCTCGAACTCGTACGACATCCGGGCCGAGGTCTCACGCTTCCGGTCGACCACGATCATCTCGTCGGCGAGGTGGAGGACGAGGTCGCGCTGGTCGGCCGGGCGGTCGATGTTCAGCCGGATGGGCTCGAACTGGAAGGCGAGGTCATAGCCGAAGGCGCCGTACAGGCCGAGGTGCGGGTCCTCGCCGCGGAACAGGTCGGCGATGGCCCGTAGCGCGGTGAAGACGGTGGGCCGGCGGCTGCGCTCCTCCTCGGCGAACACCTCGTCGGTTGACGGGACGAACACCTCGAGGCCGTCCGGGATCTCCGCGGGCTCGCCGGTAGGGGCGATCGCCGCGGACACGGCGGGCAGGAGGACGCGACCGCGGTCGTTGAGCGCACGGACGGCGAGCCGGCGGCCCCGCGCGACGATCTCCAGGCAGGGGTCGACGTAGGCCATGTGCCACCGGCTGTACCGGCCCGGATACTCCATGCCCGAGCTGAGCACGCCGCCACGGCGCTCCCCCACGGCCTGGACCAGCGCGTCCAGCGCGTCGCTCTTG
>JBJMIW010000330.1:0-18552 GCA_045806665.1 Actinoallomurus sp. | reverse complement strand
GGGAGACACGGCAGGCCGGACGTGAGATCCCCAGTGGCTCACGCCCTCGACGAAAGGACTCGTATGCCCTGGATCTGCAAGGAGACAAATGGAGCCCGTTCCTACAAGCCGGGAGGTAGCCCCCTCCCGACAGCTTTACCGGATCACCGAGGTCATGGAGATCCTGTCGCTGAGCCGAACCGTCATCTACGAACTGATCCGCTCCGGCAGACTCCGTAGCGTCAAGGAGGGACGCTCGCGGCTGGTGTCCGCTTCAGCCATCACCGACTACATCGCGCTTCTGGAGCGCGAGGCGAATCGGAAGGTGGCATAAGGAGTGGCGAAGCGTCGTAGCCGGGGAGACGGCGGCCTGCACTGGGACGAGAATCGACAGCGCTGGATCGCTTCGATCACCGTCGGATACACCCCGGCGGGCAAGCGAATCGTTCGACGGGCCAGTGACAGAACGAAGACCCGTGCGTTGGCGAAGCTGAAGGAGAAGCTTCGCGATCACGAAGACGGATTGGCCATTGCGCCGCACAACTACACGGTGGCCGATGCCGTGCGGGACTGGCTGGAGCTCGGCTTGGTGAACCGCGATTCGGACACGGTGACCAAGTGCCGCAGCCTGGCCGACAACCACATCATCCCGGAGCTTGGTGCCCGCAAGCTTCGCGAGCTGTCCGCCGATGACGTAGATCGCTGGCTGGTCCGTAAGGCTCAGTCGCTGAGCACCGACACTCTCCGGCAGCTCCGCTCGATCCTCAAGCGAGCCGTCGCACGCGCCCAGGCCCGCGACAAGGTGAAGCGGAACGTCGTCCTTCTCTGCGAGGTGCCCAACGGCGTCGAGGGGCGTCCTTCCAAGGCCTTGACCGTGGAACAGGCGTCGGCGGTGCTCGCAGCGGCGGAGGGAAGCCCGATGTATGCCTACGTCGTGCTCTCGCTGCTCATCGGCGCGCGGACGGAGGAGCTGCGCGCGCTCACCTGGTCGCATGTGGACCTGGACGGCAGCCCCGATGCTGAGCCGCCGGTTCCGCCGTCCATCATGGTGTGGCGATCGGTCCGCGCCGGTGGAGACACTAAGACCAAGAAGTCACGGCGTACCCTCGCGCTTCCCAAACGGTGTGTCGAGGCGCTGCGGTTCCATCAGGAGCTCCAGCGGCAGCAACGGAAGGCAGCCGGCCAGGTGTGGCGCGAACATGACCTGGTCTTCGCCTCCACAGTCGGCACCGAGCGGAACGCGAACAACGTGCTGCGGTCCTTCCGGGCCATCCTGCGGAAGACGGATCTCAACCCGGAGGAGTGGACGCCTCGTGAGATGCGGCATAGCTTCGTGTCGGTGCTGTCCGACTCGGGCGTGCCGCTGGAGGACATCTCCCGCCTGGTCGGGCACAACAGCACTGAGGTCACCGAGACGGTCTACCGGAAGCAGATCCGGCCGGTCCTCCTGGCCGGTGCTGAGGCCATGGACGGCATCTTCACCGATGACGACCCGTAGTCACTCAGTTGGTCACTCACTCCATAGCGAAGGCCCCTCCCGATGATCGGAAGGGGCCTTTGACGTGCGAGCCGCCTATCGGAATCGAACCGATGACCTATTCATTACGAGTGAATCGCTCTGCCGACTGAGCTAAGGCGGCCTGCCACACGGGGTGTGACGCAGAGAGTCTACCGGGTTCGCCAGCCTCCTCGTACACCCATATCAGCGGCACATGGTGTTCTTCCGCGGTGGGGCGCCGGTGACGAGGTAGCGGTCCACGGCCGTCGTGATGCACGGGTTGCCCTGGAGGTAGGCGGTGTGGCCGTCGCCGTCGAGGCTGAGCAGGACACCGGACTTCAGCTCCGACGCCAGGCCCTGGGCCCACTTGTACGGGGTGGCCGGGTCGCGGGTGGTACCGACGACGAGGATGGGCCGGGCGCCGTTGGCGGTGAGGGCGACGGGCTTGGTGCCGTCACGGACGGGCCAGTAGCCGCACGGCAGGGTGCCCCAGACGACGAACTGGCCGAAGAGCGGGGCGGCCTTCTTGGCCTGGTCGGCCTGCCTCTGCCACTCGCCGAGGGTGCGCCCGTAGGGCTTGTCGATGCAGTTGATGGCCATGTTGGCCTCGGTCTGGTTCGAGTAGGTGCCGTCCTTGTTGCGCTCGATGAGGAGGTCGCCGAGGCGGAGGAGCGTGGTGCCGTCGTTCTGGTCGATGGCGCTCTTCAGGGCGAGTTTCAACACCGGCCAGGTCTGCTTGTTGTAGAGCGCGGCGGCGACGCCGAGTTCGACCATCGAGTTGTCGACGACGCGCCCGTCGCCCAGGCCGTTACGGAGGGGATTCTTCCTCGTCTGGGCGACCAGCTGGGACAGCCGGTTGATGGCCGCCTCGGTGTTGCCGGTACCGAGCGGGCAGTCCTTGGCCTTGACGCAGTCGGCGGCGAAGGCATTGGCGGCGGTGTCGAAGCCCTTGGCCTGCTCGATGTTGATGTCATCGGCAGAGAGCTTCGGGTCGATGGCGCCGTCGAGGACCATGGCGCGGACGTGCTTGGGGAACTCCTGGGCGTAGTACGCGCCGAGGTAGGTGCCGTACGAGGCGCCGTAGTAGGTGAGGCCCTGGTCGCCGAGGGCGGCCCGCAGGATGTCCATGTCGTGGGCGGCGTTCGCGGTGCCGACGTGCGGCAGCAGCGTGGGGATGTGGGTCTTGCACTCATCGGCCCACGTCTTGCTGATGTCGACGAGGGCGCCCAGCTCGGTGGCGTTCTCGGGTGAGGTGTCGGTTTCGAAGAACCGGTCGAGTTGCTTGCTGGTCAGGCACCGGACGGGCGGGCGAGCCTGACCGACGCCGCGCGGGTCGAAGCCGACGATGTCGAAGTTGCGCCGCAGGTCGACGCCGAACTGCCGGGCGGAGCCGCGGGCGAACTCGACGCCGGAGCCACCGGGGCCGCCGGGGTTGAGCACGAGCGATCCCCTGCGCTGGCCGCCCTCGGCGGGCAGGCGGATCACCGGGAGCGTGAGGAGGTGGCCGGTCGGATGGGCGTAGTCGAGGGGGACCCGAATGGTGCCGCACTGGAAGCCGTTGCCGCAGTCACGCCAGGAGATCTTCTGGGAGTACAGTGCTGCGCTGCCGCTGGCGGACGGGGCCGACGCGGTGGACTTCGGGGCATCCGTGCAGGCCGTCACCACGATCGCGGCCGCCGCCAGCACGGAGACCGTACGGAACTTGTTCACGCCGTCACCGTTCTCATCGCCGTTGGATTCGGTGGCAGCCTACGCGGGCGTCGACCGTTTTTCGCTACTCAGCGTACCGGCGAGTCATCCCAGAGTGTCACCATAGCGTTGGTCGTGTTGTTTGCGGGGCGAGCAGACCGACGCGGACGGGCAGGCGCAGCGGCCGCCGCCGTCGAGGCGGACGGCGACCGTGTCGGAGGGCACGTTGCGGCCGACGACCTGTCCCGGGCCGGATTCGGTCTGCACCCGCGCGCCGAGCCGGGGCATCCGCTGGTGGGCCTCGACGTACAGCGGGTGCTCGTACTTCAGGCAGCACATGAGCCGCCCGCAGGCGCCGGCGATCCGGAGCGGGTTCACCGGGAGGTCCTGCTCCTTGGCCATCCGGACCGACACCGGCTCGAAGTCCTTGAGGAAGGTGGCACAGCACAGGTCGCGACCGCACGGGCCGATGCCACCCTGCAGGCGCGCCTCGTCGCGCGGGCCGACCTGGCGGAGCTCGACGCGGGCCTTCATCGCGCGGGCGAGGTCACGGACGAGCGCGCGGAAGTCGACGCGGTGCGGCGCGGAGAAGTAGACCTTGTAGACGTTCTCCTGGTCGAGGTAGTCGACGCCGATGACCTTCATCGGGAGCTCGTGCTTGCGGATGATCCGCTTGGCGATCGACCGCGTCTCCGCGCGCCGGCGCCGGTTGGCCTCGTCGCGGGCGAGGTGCTCCTCCTCCGCGATGCCCGCGCAGACCGGCAGATCGACGTCCTCCGAGACGTACTGCGGGGCCCAGATGCACTCGGCCACCTCGGCGCCGGCCTCCGTGGGCACGAGCACCTTGTCGCCCACCTTCGGCGAGTAGGGCCCAGGGTCGAGGTAGTAGAGACGTCCGTATCGCGTGAAGCTGACGGCCATCATCATGCCCATGACTCGCTCCGTCCGCCGGGGGGTCGATCTGGCCGTCAGCCTACGCGCAACCGGTATGACTCCGTCGTGAGGGACATCACATGGCCGGCCGGGTCCTGGCTCGCCACCGGCTGGCTGACTCAGACCGAGTAGGACTTGTTAGGCGGTGAGCACGGACCGCGCCGCGGCCAGGGCCTGCCCGCGGTAGCCGCCGCCGAACAGGACGACGTGGACGAGCAGCGGGTGCAGCTGGTGCAGCGGCACCCGCGCCCGCCAGCCGTCGGCGAGCGGCGCCGTCTCGTCGTACACGGCGAGGATCCGCTCCAGCTCCGGAGCGCCGAACAGCGCCAGCATGGCCAGGTCGGTCTCCCGGTGCCCGGCGTGCGCGGCCGGGTCGACGAGCCGCGCCCGGTCGCGGCCCCAGAGGACGTTCCCGGACCACAGGTCGCCGTGGATCCGGGCGGGCGGCTCGTCGGGTCCGGCGACGTCGGCGAACCGCTCGGCGGCGCGTTCGACCTGCGCCGCGTCGTCCGCCGACAGCACCCCGCGGTCCACCGCCATCCGGACGTACGGCAGGACGCGGCGCTCGCCGTACCACTCCGGCCAGGAGGAGCCCTGCGCGTTGTCCAGTGGCAGCTCGGCGATGTACCCGCGCCAGGGCGCGCCGTACGACTCCGCGCCCGCGCCATGCAGGGTGGCCAGCTCCCGTCCGAACCGCTCGGCCGCCTCGGACGTCGGTGACCCGCTGTCGATCCACGGCAGGACGAGGGTCGTCTCGTCGGCGGCCAGGACCTCGGGGACCGGACCGGGCGTCTCGTCGCCCACGACCCGCCGCCAGCCCTCCCGAAGCCAGCGCAGTCCCGCCGCCTCGGCCTCGAAGAGCCCGTCGATCCGCCGCTTGGCCTCCTTCACGAAGACCCGGCGTCCGTCGGCGAGGGTCGCCCGCCGCAGGGACCACTCGTGGCTGGTGCCGAGGTCGGTGACCTCGGTGACGGGCGTGCCGAGGAGGCGGTCCATGGGTCAGTCGGCGTTCTTCAGCTGCTCGCGGACGTGGTCGAGCAGGCCCGGCACGGCCGTCTCGATCTGCTCGCGTACCTCGTCGAAGGCCGAGTTGCGGCTGTAATAGGGGTCGGCGACGTCCAGATGACCGGCGTCGGGGTCGAACTCGCGCAGCAGCCGGATCTTGCCCGCGGCCTCCTCGTCCGGCGCCAGGTGCCGCAGGTCGCCCTGGTGCCCCCGGTCCAGCGCGATGATCAGGTCGTAGTGGTCGAACCAGGCGGCCTCGAACTGCCGTGCCCGGTGGGCGGAGGTGTACCCGGCGCGGCGCAGCGTCGCGACCGTGCGCTCGTCGGCGGGGTCGCCGACGTGCCAGTGCCCGGTGCCGGAGCTGTCGACCTCGACGTCGAGGCCCTCGTCCTCGACGTGTCGGCGGAAGATGTGCTCGGCCATCGGGGAGCGGCAGATGTTGCCCGTGCAGACGAAGGTGACGCGGTACGGCATGCGGCAAGACTAATGAGCGCTGGGCGGTCCGGCATCCACAGACTGTGGACGGTCCCGCCGGTCGGTCAGGACGCCCAGGCCCGCATGGCCAGGTCGGCGACGGCCTCGAGCCGCTCCCGGGTGACCCCGCCGCGGGCCTGTGTGGACCGACCCGGCCGGAGCCGGCCACGGCCCACCCGGGGGTGGGTGGGCCGTGGCCGGGCGGGGGTCAGCGGCCGACGGCGTGCAGGGCGTCGACGACGCCGCTGCCGAAGAAGCCGTTGTGGCCGGTCGACCCCTCACAGGTGTGCGTGGCGGTCACCTTCTGGTACGTGCCGTCCGCCTGGAGGATGTAGCGGGTGTAGGTGAAGGCGCGCGGCGACGGGCAGGCCTGCTCGGTGGCCGTTCCCTGCATGATCCGCTGGACCCGGTCCGGGGACAGGGTCAGACCACCGTGTTTCGGGTCGCGGTGGCCGTACCGGCTCACGATGAGCGCCGCGACGCCGACGGCGTGCGGGGAGGCCATCGAGGTGCCCTGCAGGTACTGGTAGTAGCCGCAGGTCGAGCCCTTGCAGTCGCGGACGACGTACGACACCTTCGGCGTGCCGTCGGCGTTCAGCTCGCCGCGCGCCCGGGCCAGCGACTCGGGGTAGGCCGCGAGGATGCCCTTGGTGACGTCGCGCTTGCCGTCCGCGGTGTCGTACACGTCACCGCCGGGGGCGGCGACGTCCACGTACCCGTTGCCGTAGTCGGAGTAGTACGCCTTCCGGCCACTGATGCCGACCGAGGACACCGCGATGACGTTCTTGCCCTCGCTGGGCTCGGAGACGCAGCTCGGCGGGACGGTCCGGCTGTACGGAGCCTCGCCGGGCTTGGCCGCGTAGTCCGGGCTGGACGTGTCGACGATCGTCTTGGTGTAGTCGCTGGCGCCGTTGCCGGCCGCCGAGACCATGGTGACGCCGTGCCGGTGAGCGTAGGCCAGCGCGCGCTCGGTGGCCGCGATCACCGTGCGCTGCTCGGCCTGGTACTCCGCCGAGTCGGCCGGGTTATCCGGGCAGTTGAACAGCCAGGGATCGGTGTAGAAGCTCATGTTGACCACGTCGATCCCGGCGTCCGCCGCGTACGTGATCGCGTCCACCACCGGCTGCAGGAAGAAGTAGCCCGAGTCCTGCCCGGCCCGGACGTTGACGAGCGTGACGTTCGGCGCCACGCCGGCCATGCCGAGACCGTTCAGCGGCGAGGCGATCGTCGAGGCGACGTGCGTGCCGTGCTCGTTGTCGTCCTCGTCGACCGGGTCCACGCACGAGGGGTGCTCGCAGGGGCCGTCGACCTCGGCGCCGTTGGCGTCGGCCGGGATGTCCTTGGTGAAGTTGCGGCTCAGCTTCCGGTCGAAGTTCGCCTTGATGTCGGGGTGGTTGCCGTCGATACCGGTGTCGATGACCCCGACGAGCACCCGGCGGTCACCGGGCTCGACCCGGTAGGACCCGTCGGCGGTCGCGTGGATCCGCTGCATGTCCCACTGCCTGCCGGCCAGCGGGTCGCCCGTCACCTTGGCGTCGGTACCGTGCTTCCCGCCGTCGCGTCCTTCCTTCTCGACCGCGATGTTCTTGTCGGCCGCCCGGCGCGTGACCTTGGGCGCCTCGCCGACGGCCCGGTCGCGCGCGACGCCGTCGACGGCGGCCTGCCGCCGAGCGTCGGCGCTGAACGCGGCGCGCGTCGAGCGCACCGTGGCCAGCCCCACGGCCGTGTTCTCCCGGACGATGGTGCCGCCCGCGGCCCTGATCGCCGCGTGCGCGTTCTCGAGAGAGACGCCGTCCTTGTAGAGCACGACGTACTCCGCGGCCTTTCCGTCGGCCGAGGTCGTCGCCGTGGGGCCCGCCTGGGCGGGTGCCGCGAGCGCCGCTGTGACAGCGGCACAGGCGACGAGAACGATGGCGCGCCGCACTGCACACCTCCATAGATGTCAACCGTCCGCCAGTAAAGAACTGGCAATGGAGGCATCAGAGCGGGTCAATGCGTACTTCGTCCAGTGGTGCGACGTATGAGTTTTGTGGCCGATTATGGCCAGGACGAAATCAGGCGGTGCAATCAGCCGGTGCGCAGGGCCATCACCATGGCCTCGACCGCGAGCTGCGGGTTCACGTTGGCCTCCAGGCGCTCCCGGCACTCCATGATCGCCTCCAGCCGGCGCAGGGTGTCCTCCGGAGAACCGGACACCGCCCGGAACTCCCGGGCACGGTCGGCGTTCACCAGCTCGACGCCGGCGTCGAGCTGCACGACCAGCAGGTCGCGGTAGTACGAGGCGAGGTCGAGCAGGGCGCGGTCGAGGGCGTCGCGCTTCATCCGGGTCGTCCGGGACTTCTGGCGGTCCTCGAGCTCCTTGAGGGCCCCGGCGGTGCCACGGGGCATGCGGCCCTTGGCGCTCTCGCCGAGCGCCTGGCGCAGGGCGGCGGTCTCCCCGGCGTCCTTCTCCGCGCCGAACTCCTTGGCCTCGGCCTCGGCGGCCTTGACCAGCGCCTCGGCGGCCTCGACGGCGGGCCCGACCCCGGTCAGGCGGCCGGGCACGGCCAGCACCGCGGCGCGGCGGCGACGGGCCTCCTCGTCGGTGGCCAGGCGCTTCGCCCGGCCCACGTGTCCCTGCGCTGCCCGGGCCGCGGCGGCGGCGACGTCCGGGTCGAGCCCATCTCGGCGGACGAGGACGTCGGCGACCGCGTGCGCGGGCGGCGTCCGCAGCGTGACGAGCCGGCAGCGGGACCGGATCGTGACGACCAGGTCGTCCGGCGACGGCGCGCACAGCAGCCAGACCGTACGGGCCGGGGGCTCCTCGATGGCCTTGAGCAGCGCGTTCGCGGCCTGCTCGGTGGACCGGTCGGCGTCCTCGAACAGGACGATCCGCCACCGCCCGCCGGTCGGTGAGGACGCGGACCGCAGGACCAGCTCACGGGTCTCCCGGACGCCGTACGACAGGCCGGCGGGCCGGACGACCTCGACGTCGGCGTGCGTGCCGGACAGCACCTGGTGGCAGGACGCGCAGTGCCCGCACCCCTGGTCCGGGCACAGCAGCGCAGCCGCGAACGCCCGGGCCGCCACCGACCGCCCCGATCCGGGCGGCCCGGTGAAGAGCCAGGCGTGCGTCATGCCGCCGCCGCCCTCGCCGGCCAGAGCCTGTGCCCCGGCGGCAGCGGCGGCGCGCAGCTGCTCGATGACGGGCCCCTGCCCGACCAGATCGTCGTAGACCGTCACGCGGCGATCCCCCCTCGCTCGGCGTTCCGGCTCAGTCGTTGATGGCCGGCATCGTACTGGTCACGGCCTCGGCGGTGGCGGGGACAGGGTCCGGCAGGATGGCGCGGACCCGATCGTGGATCTGCCGGGTGATCTCCGCCTGAGGCTGGGTGCCGTCGATGACGAGGTACCGGTGCGCCTCCGCCTCGGCGAGTGCCCGGAACCCGCGGCGTACGCGCTCGTGGAACTCCCGCGGCTCCGACTCCATCCGGTCGGCCGGGGACGCGAACCGACCGAGCCCGACGTCGGACGGCACGTCCAGGATGATCGTCAGGTCGGGGGTGAGGCCGCTGGTGGCCCAGCGGTTCACCTCGGCGATGTCCTTGGCCTTCAGCTCACGCCCGGCGCCCTGGTAGGCGAGCGACGAGTCGACGTACCGGTCGGTGACGACGATCGCTCCGCGCTGCAGTGCCGGCCGGATCACCTCGGCAACGTGCTGCGCCCGGTCCGCGGCGTACATCAGCGTCTCGGCCTGGGCGGACAGGCCGGTGGTCTCCTTGTCCAGCAGCAGCGCGCGCAGCCGCATGCCGATCTTCGTTGAGCCGGGCTCGCGCGTCGTGACGACGTCGAAGCCCTGGTCGCGGAGCCAGATGGCGAGCAGCCGGGCCTGGGTGGTCTTGCCGGCGCCCTCACCGCCCTCGAACGCGAGGAACACCCCGCGCTCGGCGCGGCCGGCCTCCTCGGGCGTGTACTCCTCGCCGCGCAGCGCCGCCATGAGGTCACGGGACAGCGGGATGCCCTTGCGGTCGTCCATCTGCCGGTAGGCGAGGAGGCCGACGATGACGGCGACCAGGGCGCCGAGGAGGAGCACGGCGTTCGGACCGTCGAAGCGGTAGACGCCGCCCCCGGTGAGCTTGATCCGGTGTTCGCCGACCGCACCGGCGATGAACGGTACGGCGGCGATCGTGAGCAGCAGCACGACCCGGACCAGCGACTGCAGGAACGCCCAGGTGCGACCGCGGAGGCTGTCCTCGACCTCCAGGCCGACCAGCGTGTAGCCGATCACCCAGGCGATGCCGGCACCCGCCCCGAGCAGCGCGGTGAGGAGGGCGACGATGACAAGGTTCTGGACGATGGCGACGAGTGCCAGGGCGACGCCGGACCCGATGATCGCTAGGCCGAAGAGCCGGCGGCGGCTGAACTCCTTCAGGACCCGCGGGGCCAGGAACATCCCGACCGCCATCCCCACGAAGACCATGCCGAAGACGACGCCGTACGCGGCGTTCCCCCCGCCGAGCGCCCTGACGTAGACCTTCGCGATGCCGATCACCGCACCGCCGGCGGCGAACGCGCCGACGATCCCGACGGTCAGACCGCGCACCATCGGCGTCGAGCCGACGAATCGCCAGCCCGCGAAGATCTGCTTGAGGATCGACGGGACCGAGACCTTGCCGCCCTGCTTCGGGATCTCCCGCAGCGAGAAGATCGTGACCGCGGAGACCAGGAACGTCACCGCGTTGATGTACAGGGCGAGGTTGGCCTGCTGACGCGCGTTGTCGAACACCACCCCCGCGATCAGCGCCAGCACCGAGAACGTCGCCGCGGCCACCGGCGCCGAGCCGTACGTCGAGATGAGGCTGATCTGGTTGGCCTTCTCGAGCCGGTCCTTGGGCACCAGGTTCGGGACCGTGGCCTCCTTGGCCGGGATCCAGAACAACGTCACGACCTCGACCAGGAAGGTCGCGATGTACAGCCAGTCGAGCCGGCCGACGATGGGGATCGACAGGAACAGGCTGAACCGCAGGATGTCCGCGATCACCATCGTGGTGCGGCGGTCGAAGCGGTCGGCCACCGCCCCGGCGAGCGGCCCGAAGATCAGCGCCGGAAGCAGCTTAACGACGAGCACGCCACCGATCGCGTAATTCTCGGCGGAGCCCTTGGTCAGCGAGCCGGCCAGCGCGGTCAGCGCCAGGATGCTCAGCCAATCGCCGAAACTTGACAACGAGAGAGCGATCCAGAGCCGCCGGAACGGCTTGATCGACAGCACGCCGGAAGAGGCGCCCGTTCTGGTCATTGTGTCAGCGTATCCACCCGAGAGCGTCAGGAACGAGACTTCGCCGTACGCCGCCGGGCCGGCTTCTTCCCGCCACCTGCGGCGACCTTCTCGCGGCGCTCGGCGAGGAGCTCGAGCGCCCGCTCCATCGTGATCGACTCGACCTCGTCGCCCTTCCGCAGGCTGGCGTTCGTCTCGCCGTCGGTGACGTACGGACCGAAACGTCCCTCCTTGATGACGATCTTAGTGCCGCTGGCCGGGTCCTCGCCGAGCTCGCGCAGCGGCGGCGCCGCGGCCGCCCGTCGACCGCGCTGCTTCGGCTGGGCGAAGATCTCCTTGGCCTCCTCGATGGTGACCGTGAAGAGCTGCTCCTCGCTCTCCAGCGACCGGGTCTCCTTGCCCTTCTTGAGGTACGGCCCGAACCGGCCGTTCTGCGTGGTGACCGGCTCGCCGTCGATCTCCCCCACGGTACGCGGCAGCGACAGCAGCTTCAGCGCGTCCTCGAGCGTGACGGTGTCGACCGACATGGACTTGAACAGCGACGCCGTACGCGGCTTGGCGCTCTTGGGGGCATCCTCCGGCAGGATCTCGGTGACGAAGGGGCCGAAGCGGCCGGTCTTGACCACGATCTGGCGCCCCGTCTCCGGGTCGACGCCGAGCTCGCGCTCGCCGCTCGGCTGCGCGAACAGCTCCTCGGCCTTCTCCTTGGTCAGCTCGTCCGGCGCGATGTCCTCCGGGATGTTCACCCGCTGACCGTCCCGGTCGAGGTACGGCCCGTAGCGCCCGACCCGGACCACGATGTCGCTGCCCGGGAGCGAGAAGGAGCTGACCTCCTTGGCGTCGATCTCGTCGAGGTGGCTGACCAGCTCCTTCAGGCCGTCCTGGCCGTCGCCGAAGTAGAAGCGCTGGAGCCACCGAACCCGCTCGGCCTCGCCGCGGGAGATCGCGTCGAGCGCGTCCTCCATGCGGGCGGTGAAGTCGTAGTCGACGAGCTCACCGAAGTGCTTCTCCATCAGGTTGACCACGGCGAACGCCAGGAAGGACGGGACCAGCGCGGTGCCCTTCTTGAAGACGTACCCGCGGTCGAGGATCGTTCCCATGATGCTCGCGTACGTCGAGGGCCGGCCGATCTCCCGATCCTCCAGCTCCTTGACCAGGGTCGCCTCGGTGTAGCGGGCCGGCGGCCGGGTCGAGTGGCCCTCGGCGTCCAGCTCGGTCGCGGTGACCCGGTCGTCCTCCTCCAGCTGTGGCAGCCGGCGCTCCTGGTCGTCCAGGAGCGAGGTCGGGTCGTCCGCGCCCTCGACGTACGCCTTCAGGAAGCCGTGGAACGTGATCGTCTTTCCGGACGCGCCGAACTCGGCCCGCTCGCCCGCCGTGGACTCCCCGCCGACGCGCACGGACACGGACTGCCCGACGGCGTCCTTCATCTGGCTCGCCACGGTGCGCTTCCAGATCAGCTCGTACAGCCGGAACTGGTCACCGGCCAGGCCGGTCTCACCGGGCGTACGGAAGGTTTCACCGGAGGGGCGGATCGCCTCGTGCGCCTCCTGGGCGTTCTTCACCTTGCTCTGGTAGACGCGGGGCTTGTCGGGGACGTAGTCGGCGCCGTACAGCGCCCGCGCCTGGCTGCGCGCGGCGTTGATCGCGACCTCCGACAGCGTGATGCTGTCGGTCCGCATGTAGGTGATGTAGCCGTTCTCGTAGAGCCGCTGCGCCATCTGCATCGTGTACTTCGCCGAGAAGCCGAGCTTGCGGCTGGCCTCCTGCTGCAGCGTCGTCGTACGGAACGGGGCGTACGGGCTGCGGCGGTACGGCTTGCGCTCGACCGACGTGACGGCGTACTGCCGGCCGCCCAGGCGCTCGGCGAGGCCCCGCGCGGCGGCCTCGTCGAGGTGCAGGACCTCCTGGCTCTTCAGCACGCCCTGGGCGGTGAAGTCACGCCCCTGGGCGACACGTCGGCCGTCGACGGAGACGAGGGTGGCGTCGAAGGAGGACGGCTGCTCCGGCTTGCCGGTGTCGAAGGTGGCCGACAGGTCCCAGTAGTTCGCCGGGACGAACGCGATGCGCTCCCGCTCGCGCTCGACGACCAGACGGGTCGCGACGCTCTGTACGCGGCCCGCCGACAGCTTCGGCATGACCTTCTTCCAGAGCACCGGGCTGACCTCGTAGCCGTACAGCCGGTCGAGGATGCGCCGGGTCTCCTGCGCGTCGACGAGCTTGAGGTTGAGATCGCGGGTGCGCTCCGCGGCGGCGCGGATGGCGTCCTTGGTGATCTCGTGGAACACCATGCGGCGCACGGGCACCTTCGGCTTCAGCACCTCCCGCAGGTGCCACGCGATCGCCTCTCCCTCGCGGTCCTCATCCGTCGCGAGATAGAGCTCGTCCGCGTCCTGTAGCAGCTTCTTGAGCTTGGCGACCTGTTGTTTCTTGTCGGCGTTGATGACGTACAGCGGTTCGAAGCCGTGGTCCACGTTCACGCCGAGCCGGGCCCAGATTTCACCCTTGAACTTCGGGGGAATATCAGCCGCTTTCTCCGGCAAATCACGGATGTGACCGATACTGGACTCCACGACGTAGCCATCCCCAAGATAACCCGCGATCGTCTTGGCCTTCGCAGGCGACTCGACGATCACCAGGCGGTTGCGGCTGTCGCTCGTTGTGCCGTTGGTGTCGGGCACGGTGCTTGAACCTCACAAATCTCGACTGCGGCGGGAGTCATCAAGTGCCACCTCGAAGCCGGTCTACCTGCGACGCTGGAGGACCGGTTCCGTGGAAGAGGATCACACGCTCCCCGTGAGGACCCTAGACGGAGCAGAATAAGGCCAATGCTGGAGTACTCCTACCTAGTACTGCATCTGCCGCGCGGCACGACACGGGATACCGCGAGGCAAGTGATGGTCGAGCACGCCGAGCGTGGTGGGTGGGAACTCGTCCGCGTGCGGGTGTACCCCGACGGACGTCGACGAATCCAGCTCCGTCGCAAGGTCATCCGCGCCACACGCACCTTGTAGCGCCCGTCAGTTGTCGGCCTCCTGGACGCTACAGCAATGTGCCCCGCGCGTGAGCGCAGGGCACATCTTGGGACGAACTTTCCTACTTATAGAGCTTTGCCTGGCCTGACGCGCGCCCCCAAGCCAGGCAAAGCGGAGGTCAGCGGTCGCGCAGCCGACGGACCATGGAGATCGCGCCCGAGGACGCGGCGAGCAGCGCCGCCAGCGCCAGGGCCGCCAGCGCCCCGGTCTCCGCCTGGGCCGGCTCCTGGGCCGCGACGGTCCGCATCGGCGGGATCCGCATCGGGGGCCCACCGACCGACGGGAGACCGTTCCGGGCCGGGTCGGGCAGCGCCGCGCCCGCCTCCGGGACCGGTCGGGTGACCGGAACGCCGGGCAGGTTGGGAAGCGCCCGTGCGCCCGGGACCCCATCGGCGACACCGGACCCGGTCCCGGAGGCCGTCTGTGAGGTGCCGTCCGCGGGCTGAGCGAGGTCGGAGGCGGCCTGTGCGGCGTCGGACGCGGGCTGAGCGGCGTCCACCGCTCCCTTGGGCAGTGCGGGCAGCGCGCCCGGGATCTTGTCGGCGAGGTCGGTCAGGCGGCCGCCCGCCGGGAGGGACCCGGCCGGCGGGGTCTGCGGCATCGGAACGGCCACCGGCCTCGGCGCGTCCGGGACCGCGGGGGTCACGGGCGCGCTCATGCGACGGTACGGCTGGAACCGCAGCCGGGGGAGGACCGGCATGGCGGCGGGGCCGGCCGCCACGGCTCCGGTACGCGGCGTGCCCGGCAGCTGCGGGAGCTCGCTGAGCGGCGCCCCGGCGGCCATGGCGTGGTGCGGGGAGACGCAGTGGTCGTCGCCGCCGACGCAGCCGGCGACCGCGTGACCGATCAGGGCGGCCGCGTTGCCGCAGACGTTCACCGGCGCGGTGATCGGCGCCGTGACCTGGTTACCGCCGCCGACGCTGTGCCGGCCGTTGGTGCGGCCGCCCGGGGCGGAGCCGCCGTGGACCGGCGGGATCACGCCCGCGCATCCGGCGGCCGCGTCGCCGAGGATCGCCGCCGCATTGCCGCAGACGTTGATCGGCGCGGTGATGGGGGCGGTGACCTGGTTGCCGCCGAGGACGCTGTGGCGGCCATTAGTGCGGCCGCCGCCGGTGCTGCCGGGGCCGGTGACCGCCGCGCCGCCCTCGCAGCCGGCGAGCGCGTTCCCGATCGCGTTTCCGCAGACGTTGACGGGGGCCTTGATCGGGACGTTGATCTGGTTGCCGCCGCCGATGCTGTGCCGTCCGGAGGTCGATCCTCCGCCGTCGTGGCCGTGGCCGCCGTTCCGCACCGCAGCGCCGCCCTTGCACCCGGCGGCGGCCCTGCCCAGCACGGCCGCGGAGTTGCCGCAGATGTTGATCGGTGCGCTGATCGGGACGTTGATCTGGTTGCCGCCGAGCACCGAACCCGCGCCGGTCGTGTGCCCGCGGTGGCCGCCGCCGTGCCGGCCGGAGACGGACGCGCCGCCTTCACAGCCGGCCGCGGACCGGCCGATGACCGCGATGGCGTTGCCGCACGCGTTCACCGGTGCGCTGATGGGGGCGTCGACCTGATTGCCGCCGCCGATGCTGTGTCGTCCGGACGTCGACTGCCGGCCGCCGCTGCCGCCACGGTGCACGGACGCGCCGCCGACCGAGCCGGCGACCGAGTGACCGATGACCGCGACCGCGTTGCCGCTGATGTCGACGGGCGCCGAAACGGGCGCCTTGACCTGGTTGCCACCGAGCACGCTGCCCGCGCCGTCGGTGACGTCCGCGAGGGCCGGACCGGCACCGAGCGCGATGAAGCTCGCGGTGAGCAGCGTGGCACGCGCGGTGCTCTTCGCCCACGTAGGCATGGTGAAGCTCCTTACACAGGATGGGGAGAACGTCTCTCATCAGGGGTCGGAGGGACGTCTCTCCGGGGGGTTCACGGCGTCGCCGCGGGAATGCGGGCACGCCTCGACCCGGCGGGGGGCCGGGCCGGTGATGGGGGGCGAACTAGTCAGGCGAAAAGGAGGGCTCGTCCGCCGCTGTGCGGACGGCCGGGGGGACCGTCCGCACGATCAGGGCGGACGCACGCGAGCGGCCCGAGGCCGCACCGAACCCGGGGGCACGCCAGAGCCCCGTCTGGGTGACGCCGTCGCTGAAGGACGGGGGAAGCGCCTGCGCCCGGTGCGGCAGTTGCTGCGGCATCCGTGGCATGGCCGGCGCGGGGACCCGGGAACGGGTCGCATGATCGGCGGAGGCCTTCTCGGACGCCCCCGTTGCGGCGGACGGACCGGTGCTCGTCACCGGCCCGGGACCGGTCGCGGCGCGATGGCCGTGGCCGGAATGCCGCGGTGCCCGAGAAGGATCCGCCGTGACCTCCGACGTGCCGGGCCGTACGGCTCCGGCCGCTCCGCCCGCCGCTTGTGACGGCGGGACGGGGATCAGCGGCGGGTGAGAATGCGGGAGGAGCGACCGGGGAACGTGCACGGCCGGTGCGGCGCCGCGCATCGGCGGCATGTCACGTGTGATGGCGGTGACATGCCGGCCCGCGTGCGCGACGGCGCTGGGAAGGCGTGCTCCCGGAACGGTGTCGGCGTGTGCCTGCCCGGCGGCTCCGAGCAGCCAACCGGCGACCGCGATGCCCGCCATGGTCAGCAGGCGCCGGGCCACCGGCCGCGCGAGGAGACCGAGGCAGCGCGTGACGACGGAGGTGGACCTCCGTGACCGCGACCACCTGGAAACCACGCGCCCTCCTTGGCATCGACCCACCGCGCGGAACGCAAAGGCGCTCCGTACGCTGAGTCACGCTATCACCACGGAGAGCATTGAATCGACAATTGCCGAGACGTTTTCAGGCGTGATCAAGAAAATGGTCGAGGACGCGTACGCCGAAGCGGAGACCGTCGACCGGGACCCGCTCGTCGATGCCGTGGAACATTCCGGAAAAATCGAGATCCTTCGGCAGTTTCAGCGGCGCGAAGCCGAAGCAACGAATGCCCAGAGTGGCGAACGACTTCGCGTCCGTACCGCCCGATAGGCAGTACGGCACCGGCCGCGCCTGCGGGTCATGCGCCTTCAGGGCCGCCGCCATCGCGGCCACCAGCGGACCGTCGAAATCCGTCTCGACCGCGATGTCATGGTGGACGAACTCCCGCCGTACGTGCTCGCCGAGCAGTTCGTCGACGGTCGCGAAGAACTCGTCCTCATGACCCGGCAGGAATCGCCCGTCGACCTGGGCCGTGGCGCCTTGCGGAATGACATTGGTTTTGTAGCCCGCATCCAAGACTGTCGGATTAAGGGTATTTCTGAGCGTCGCGCCGATCATCCGCGACACCGGGCCGAGCTCCGTAACGGTCTTCTCGATGTCGTCCGGGTCGAACTCCACACCCGTCGCGTCGCACACCTCTTCCAGGAAGGCGCGCACCGTCTTCGTCAGCTGCACGGGGAACCGGTGCTCCCCGAGCCGCGCCACCGCCGCCGCCAGCGCGGTCACCGCGTTGTCCGGGTGCACCATCGACCCGTGCCCGGCCGTGCCCTCGGCGATCAGCCGCATCCAGGCCAGGCCCTTCTCCGCGGCCTCGATCAGGTAGAGACGTTCGTCGTTCGGCAGCGTCAGGCTGAACCCGCCGACCTCCCCGATCGCCTCCGTGCACCCCTCGAACAGTTCCGGGTGGTTGTCCACCAGCCAGTGCGCGCCCCACGTGCCGCCCGCCTCCTCGTCCGCGAGGAAGGCCAGCACCACGTCACGCTCCGGCCGGCGCCCCTGACGCAACCGCTCCCGGATCACCGCGAGGACCATCGCGTCCATGTCCTTCATGTCGACCGCGCCTCGCCCCCAGACGCAGCCGTCGGCGACCTCCCCGCCGAACGGATCGCGCGTCCAGTCCTCCTTGCGCGCCGGAACGACGTCCAGGTGCCCGTGGATCAACAGCGCGTCCCGCTGCGGATCGGCCCCCTCGATCCGTACGACGACACTCGACCGCTTCGCGTGCGACTCGTAGATCTTCGGGTCGAGGCCGACCTCGGCGAGCTTCTCCGCGACGTACTCCGCGGCCGCCCGCTCCCCCGGCCCGCTGTGGTCACCCGGATTGGAAGTGTCGATGCGGATCAGGTCACTGCACAGCTGGACGACCTCGTCCTCCGCCGAAGGATTGCTCACGTTGCCTCCTCGCACACGCGGCGCCGAACCGGAGGACCCGCCCACCGCGGCGGAGCGGCCCGTGGCCGGTGTCCGGCTCGTTTCGCCCAGGTTGTTCCGGTCCCACCATCCTCCCCCAGCCCTGCGCTCATGCCCGCGAGACCCACCCCGCCGAAACCGACTTCGCGGCATCACCAGGGATTTGCTATCGTGTGGCAGCCGACGCGGAGAGACGCGGAGGCACACCTCGTCCGGGTGGCGGAATAGGCAGACGCGCTAGCTTGAGGTGCTAGTGCCCTTTACGGGGCATGGGGGTTCAAGTCCCCCCTCGGACACCAACCGGTCTCCTATGGGGTCCTGGTCGACGTTCTGTCTGACCAGGATCTTTTTCTTTCCCAGGTGGTAGACGAGTTGGAGGCGAGTCCGGCGTAGATCCTCGCCTTCCGCTCCGGATCAGCGTCAGCCAGCAGTCCAACCACGTCGCCCAGGCGCTCAAGCCGCGCCACGAGATCGTCATGGTCGAGCGCCTGCCGCGTCGGGACTCGCACCTTGCTCAGGCGTATCTTGGCTGCGACCTTCTG
>JBJMIW010000329.1:0-17664 GCA_045806665.1 Actinoallomurus sp. | reverse complement strand
CGAAGGCGGGGGCGTCCTTGACCAGCACGCACGACTTCTTCAGCGACTTGCCGACCGCGAACGCCGTGGCGAGGGCGGCGTCGTCCGTCTTCTCCGCCCGGACGATCTCCAGCAGCGGCAGCACCGCGACCGGGTTGAAGAAGTGGAAGCCCACGACGCGCTCGGGGTGCCGCAGCTTCGCGGCCATCTCCGACACCGACAGCGACGAGGTGTTCGTGGCCAGGATCGCTTCTGCGGACACCACGGCCTCGACCTCGGCGAACACCTGCTGCTTGACGCCGATCTCCTCGAAGACGGCCTCGATGACGAAGTCGGCGTCGGCGAACGCGTCCTTGGTCAGCGAGCCGGTGACCAGGCCCTTGAGCCGGGACGCCGCGTCCGCCGAGACGCGGCCCTTGCCGAGCAGCTTGTCGATCTCGCCGTGGACGTAGCCCACACCCTTGTCGAGGCGCTCCTGGTCCAGGTCGGTGAGCACGACCGGGACGTTCAGCCGCCGGGCGAACAGCAGGGCCAGTTGCGAGGCCATCAGGCCCGCGCCGACCACGCCTACCTTGGTCACCGGCCGGGCCAGCGCCTTGTCGGGCGCGCCCGCGGGCCGCTTGGCGCGCTTCTGCACCAGGTCGAAGGCGTACAGGCCGGACTGCAGCTCCGGGCTCACGATCAGGTCGGCCAGGGCGTCGTCCTCGGCCGCGAAGCCCTCATCACGGGTGCGGTCCTTGGCCGCCGCCACGAGGTCCAGCGCCCGCAGCGGAGCCGGGGCCGCGCCGTGCAGCTTGCCCTCGGCGAACCACCGGGCCTGCGCGACGGCGTCGTCCCAGGCCTTGCCGGTGTCGATCTCGGCGCGCTCGACCGTCTCCTCGCCCGTCAGTACCCGGGCGGCCCAGCGCAGCGACTCCTCGAGGAAGTCCGCCGGCTCGAACATCGCGTCCGCGATGCCCAGCTCGTACGCCTGCGGCCCGCGGAGCATCTTGTTCTGGTTCAGCGGGTTCTCGATGACGACCTTGAGGGCCTTCTCCGCGCCGATCAGGCGGGGGAGCAGGTAGGTCCCGCCCCAGCCGGGCACCAGGCCGAGGAAGCACTCGGGCAGCGCCAGCGCCGGCACGCCGGAGGAGATCGTCCGGTACGTGCAGTGCAGCGCCACCTCGACGCCGCCGCCCATCGCCGCGCCGTTCACGAACGCGAACGAGGGGACGTTCAGCTCGCCGAGCCGGCGGAACACGTCGTGCCCGAGCTGCGCGACGAGCTTGGCCTGCTCGCGGTCGGCCAGCGCCGACACGCCCTTCAGGTCCGCGCCGACCGCGAAGATGAACGGCTTGCCGGTCACGCCGACGGCCGCGAGGTCGTCGCGCGCCGCGACCTGGTCGAGGGCATCGTTCAGCGCTAGCAGGCCGTGCGGGCCGAAGGTGTTCGGCTTCGTGTGATCGAACCCGTTGTCGAGCGTGACCAGCGCCATGGTGCCCGCGCCGTACGGCAGTTCGACGTCGCGTACGCGCGCATGCGTCACGACCTCGTCGTGGCTCGGGCCGTCGCCGCCCAGCAGCGAACGCCAGGTCTCGACAGTGCTCACTTGGCCCCCTCGAAGTTCGGGTTCTCCCAGAGCACGGTCCCGCCCATGCCCATTCCCACACACATGGTCGTCAGGCCGAAGCGGACGTCGGGCCGCTCGGCGAACTGGCGGGCCAGCTGCATCATCAGCCGCACCCCGGAGGAGGCGAGCGGGTGGCCCAGCGCGATCGCGCCGCCCCAGGGGTTCACCCGCGCGTCGTCATCGGCGATCTTGAAGTGGTCGAGGAAGGCGATGACCTGCACGGCGAACGCCTCGTTGATCTCGATCAGGCCGATGTCGTCCATCGTGATCGAGTTCCGGGCGAGGAGCTTCTCGGTGGCGGGGACCGGGCCGACGCCCATGACCTCCGGCTCGACGCCCGCGAAGGCGTAGTCGACCAGCCGCATCCGGACCGGCAGGCCCAGCTCGGCGGCGACGTCCTCGGCGGCGACGATGCAGCCGGTGGCGCCGTCGTTGAGGCCCGCGGCGTTGCCCGCGGTCACGTGGCCGTGCGGGCGGAACGGCGTCTTCAGGCCGGCGAGCCCCTCCAGCGTCGTCTCCGGACGCGGCGGCTCGTCGCGGGTCGCCAGGCCGTAGCCCTTCTCCTGCGAGCGGATCGCCATCGGCACCAGGTCCGGCTGGATCTTGCCGGCCTCGTACGCCGCGGCGACCTTCTGCTGGCTGCGCAGCGCGTACGCGTCGGCGCGCTCCCGGGTGATGTGCGGGTACCGGTCGTGCAGGTTCTCCGCCGTCGACCCCATGACCAGCGCCGTCGGGTCGACGAGCTTCTCGGCGAGGAAGCGCGGGTTCGGGTCGACGCCCTCGCCCATCGGGTGCCGGCCCATGTGCTCGACACCGCCGGCGATCGCGACGTCGTACGCGCCGAAGGCGATGCCGCCAGCGACGGTCGTGACGGCGGTCATCGCGCCGGCGCACATGCGGTCGATGGCGTACCCGGGGACGCTCTTGGGCAGCCCGGCGAGCACGGCGGCCGAGCGGCCGATGGTGAGGCCCTGGTCGCCGATCTGGGTGGTCGCGGCGATCGCGACCTCGTCGATGCGGTCGGCAGGCAGGGAGGGGTTGCGCCTCCGCAACTCGCGGACCACCCTGACGATGAGATCATCGGCGCGGGTCTCGGCGTAGAGCCCCTTGGGGCCCGCCTTGCCGAACGGCGTGCGAACGCCGTCGACGAAGACCACGTCACGTGCGGTACGGGGCACGGTCGGTTCTCCTTCTGACAGAGCCTGCGGAGTACTCCTAGGTACTCCTACCCATAGGTTACTCATCAGTAACGACTGGCTGGTAACCCGGGGGCGGCCCTTTCTCTCCGAGCGTCAGTGGCTTGGCCGGGCGCAGGAAGAGGACCATGACCGGCACCGCGTACAGCACCCACATCACGGCCTGCACCTTGGTCACCTGGGGCGTCAGGTTGAAGACGCCCTGCAGGGCGGTCTGCAGCCACTGCCCGGTGGCCCCCATGCCGTCGAACCAGGTGCGCGGCTCGAACGCGAAGGACCTGACCCCGGGCAGAACGCCGGCCTCCTGAAGGTCGTGGAAGCCGTAGCCGAAGACCCCGGCGGCCACGATGATCAGTGCCGCGCCGGTGATCGTGAAGAAGCGCTTCAGGTTGAGCTTCAGCCCGCCGCGGTACAGCAGGTAGCCCAGCAGGGCGGCGGTGAGCAGGCCGAGCGCCGCGCCGATGATCGGCTGGCCGCTGTCCTTGGCCGCGTCGATGTTCGTCCACAGGAACAGCGCCGTCTCCAGGCCCTCCCGGCCGACCGCCAGGACCGCCACGGCGAAGAGCGCGCCGGTGCCGAGGGACAGCGCTCCCTCCAGCCTGCCTTCGAGTTCGGCCTTCATGAACCGCGCGGCCCGGCGCATCCAGAAGACCATCCACGTCACGAGGCCGACGGCGAGGATCGACAGGGTGCCGCCGAAGGTCTCCTGCGTCCTGAACTGCATCTCGCCCGAGGCGACGCTCAGTAGCACGCAGAACGCCGCACTGATCCCCACCGCCGTGCCGATCCCCGCCCAGACGGGGGTGAGCGCTCGGCGGTTGCCCGACTTGACCAGGTACGCGATGAGGATGCTGACGACCAGCGAGGCTTCCAGGCCTTCGCGCAGGCCGATGAGGAAGTTGCCGAGCAACAAGAGACGTGCTCCTTCGGGCGAACGGTAACTTAGGCAAACCTAACCTAACCAGAGTGTGAAGGAGGAGGTTCCCGACCGCAAGCCCGAATCTGACCGGAGGCCGGTTTGCTGGGTCGGATCCGTCACAGCCCCTTTAGCGGGGCATCCGTTTCGATCCGATCAATTACGTCCGTCGGCGGCGGGAAGGGCATAGCGTTCGACATGTGGAGTTTCGGGACGTGATGACGCGCCGGCGCATGCTGGCCGCCGGCGCCGCGAGCGCCGCCCTTCTGCTCGCCGGGGACCGGGTGAAGAGGGCACCGGCCGGGGCCCGGCATCCGCTGGCGCGGGGCCGTGCCGTCATCCCGCCCGCGAACACCAGCCCGTCGCCCACGCCGACCCCGAGCCCTCCGTCGCCGGCGCCGCTACCACGCCGCAAGGACGCCGTCCACACGGTCCACGACGTCCTTCCGGACGCCCCGGCCAACGCGATCGCGCTGACCATCGACGACGGGCCGCATCCGGAGTGGACGCCGAAGATGCTCGACCTGCTGGCCGAGCATGACGTGAAGGCGATGTTCTCGCTGATCGGCGTCCAGGTGAAGCAGTACCCGCAGCTCGCGCAGTGGATCGTCGCGGCGGGCCACCAGCTCTGCAACCACACGATGACCCACCCGCTGGAGATCGCCGAGATGTCGTCCCGCGCGGTCGACCGGGAGATCATCGAGGCGCACGAGCGCATCGGCGATGCCACCGGAGTCGCCCCGAAGTTCTTCCGCTCGCCCGGCGGGGCCTGGTCGCGGGCGGTCTTCGCCTCGGCGGCGCGGCACGGCATGCTGCCGATCGGCTGGGACATCGACCCGCGGGACTGGGCCCGTCCGGGCACCCGCAAGATCAAGCGGAGCATGCTGGAGGCCAAGGGCGGGGACATCCTGCTGTGCCACGACGGCGGCGGCGACCGGTCTGAGACGATCAAGGCGCTGGGGCAGGTCATCCCCAAGCTCAAGACTCGCGGCCTGTCGTTCGTCATGCTCTGACCGGCTTCGTAACCTTACGAGGCTTCTGTCGCCAGCGGGCGGGTGCGGTCAGCGGAGAACGCGGGCGTACCAGACGTACGGCGGTGTCAGGGCGTCCACGGAGAACCCCAGCCGCTCGAGGAGCCGCCGGGACGGGACGTTGCCCTCGTGCACCTCGGCGATCACCCGGCCGTAGACCGCCCGCTCGTCGAGCCATCCCAGCAGCCCGCGGATCGCCTCCGTGCCGTACCCCCGCGACCGCCAGGGACCGCCGAGTCCGTAGGCGATCTCGACCGCCCCTTCGGCGTCCGGTCCGTACTTGATCCCGCATTCCCCGATCACCGCGCCCTCACGGTGGATCAGCCAGGTCAGCGCCTCGGGGTCCGCGGCCGCCCGGTCGGCGACCATCGCGGTCGCGTCCGTCGGCCATCCGCTGGCGGGGACCATCCCGGAGCAGTCGCCCCGGGCGAGGGCGCGCGCCGGGCCGCGCTCCAGTCGCCGCAGGACCAGGCGCCGGGTCACGATCCGATCGGCGTCCACGAGCTGCGGATCAGACCTCACGCTTGACGGCCAGCCGGCACAGCGCCTTGGCGAGAGGCCGCGCAGTCAGCTCCACCTGCCAGGAACGCGCGCCAAGGGCGGTGAGCACCACGCCGACCGACTCGGGTGTCACGTTCTCCGGCGGGTCCCAGGCGAGCCGGCGCACGGTGTCGGGCTGGAGGAGGTTCTCCGTGGGCAGGGTGTGCTCATCGGCCAGCGCGGCCACCGCGGCCCGCAGGGCGCTCAGCCGTTCGGCGGCCGCCGGGTCGCGCTCGGCCCAGCGATGGGCGGGCGGCGGTCCCTCGCCGGGCACGTTCTGGTCGGGCAGCGAGGTGTCCGGAAGGGTCCGGCCCCGCTGCACCGCACGGAACCAGGCCGGAGCGTGCCGTCGGGTGTTGCGCCCGCGGAACGTCGACAGCGCCGCCAGGTCGTCCGGAGTACGAGGGAGTTGAAGTGCCGCCTCGACGATCGCGGCATCCGGCAGGACCCGGCCCGGAGAAAGGTCGCGGTCCCGGGCGATCCGGTCGCGGGTCGTCCACAGCTCACGGACGACGGCGAGGCTCCGGCGGCTCCGCAGGCGGTGGATGCCGGAGGTGCGGCGCCAGGGGTCCCGGCGGGGCTCCTTCGGGGGCGTCGCCAGGATCGCGGCGAACTCCTCCAGGGCCCACTCCAGCTTCCCCGCCTCCTCGAGCTGGCGGTGCAGCGCGTCCCGGAGTTCGACCAGGAGCTCGACGTCGAGCGCGGCGTAGCGGAGCCAGTCGGCGGGCAGCGGCCGGGTGGACCAGTCGGCCGCGGAATGGCCCTTCTCCAGGGTGAAGCCGAGGACGGTCTCGACCATCGTGCCGAGGCCGACGCGGGGGTAACCGAGCAGCCGGCCGGCCAGCTCGGTGTCGAACAGGCGCCGGGGCGCGAGCCCGATCTCGGCCAGGCACGGCAGGTCCTGGCTGGCCGCGTGCAGCACCATCTCCGCGTCCGCGAGCGCGGTGTCCAGCGCGGACAGGTCAGAGCACGGCACCGGGTCGATCAGGAAGGTCCCGGAACCACGGCGCCGCAGCTGGACGAGGTAGGCCCGCTGGCCGTAGCGGTAGCCCGACGCGCGCTCGGCGTCAACCGCGACCGGGCCCTCTCCGGCGGCCAGGCGTGCGACGGCGTCCTGGAACGCCTCCGGCGTCTCGATGACCGGAGGGATGCCCTCCCGTGGTTCGAGAAGGGGTACGACTTCTGCTTCCGACACTTCCACGCGCCTACCGTCTGTGCTCAAGCTCCTGGACTCGGCAGTGAGGTGACTCCCGCCGGCGGCAAGCCGGCCGCCTGACATAGAACATCGCACCACGCACTGATATGCCCAGCAATATCATCAGTTGTCGGTGACCAGGACGCGCGAAGCTCCAGCTCCGTCGTCGCCGGATCGGCGCCCTTGTCTCCGAAGCTCTCCGAGACCGCACGGGTGATCGTGCCGGCCGCGGCCTTGTAGCCGGCCCGATGGCCCTCCAGGGCCTCGGTCAGCCAGCTCCAGCCCACCGGGCCGATCAGCGGGTCCGCCGCGATCTCCGGCTCCAGCTCGGCGCGCACGTACGCGACCAGCCGGAAGTCCCCGTCCCAGCCACGCTGGCCTTGGGGGTCGTACAGCACAATGAGGCGACCGACGGCGAGCTCCATGTCGTCCTCCCGGTACACCGTCGCCATGATCGCCGCGGCGTACGGCGCCAGCCGCTGCGGGGCCGGCATGTCCTCGATCAGGAGCTCCGGTCGCGCGGGCTCGGCGTCGACGACGGCGCGCAGCGTCGCGAGCGCGCGTTGGAACGGTCCCGGTGCAGGGTCACTCCGGGCCGTCATCGGGCGTACGGCCGATCCACTGGGAACGTCTCAGAACGTGGACACATGTGCACAGAGAGCCTCAGGCGGCCTCGGATCGAACGGTGATCAGGATTTCTGGGGCGTCGCCGATCAGGATCGCCATGCCGCAGTCCACGCACGCCCACTCGGGGCAGTCCGCGCCGTGGTCGTCCGCGCACGGCGGCTGCTCGAAGCGGCGTTCGCCGCCACAGGCGGAACAATGACGTGTGAGGGCCATCTCGGTGACCTCCCTCGATTCGGCGGGGGGAGCGTTCACACGTTCGCATGCGCCCCGTCGTGATCGCAGGACCTCGCTCGGCGTGTCCTGAAGATTCTCATAACGGACGTAGGGCCATGCCCCCGGCGACGTTTCCGCCCGCCCGTGTCGCGACCACATCGTACGGGACCGCGGACCCGCTTCGGGACCGTTCCAACGCGGTCGTCCGCAGGGGGCGTGCGTGCCGGCCCCTCCTTTCGTGGGACGATCCAGAGCGTGCCTCATCCCCACAACGTTCCCCGGGAAGCCAGACAGGAGAGCACTGTCATGCCGCAGGACAGCGCCACGCCGGGGCCGCGCGAGGAGAGCCCCTTCCTCCTCGCATGCCGCCGCAGGCCGGTGCCGCACACGCCCGTGTGGTTCATGCGCCAGGCGGGCCGCTCACTGCCGGAGTACCGCGAGGCGCGTGCGGGCATCCCCATGCTCGAGGCGTGCGCCCGCCCGGACCTGATCGTGGAGATCACGATGCAGCCCGTGCGCCGGTACGCGGTGGACGCGGCGATCTTCTTCAGCGACATCGTCGTGCCGCTCAGGGCCATCGGGATCGACCTGGACATCAAACCCGGCGTGGGCCCGGTGATCGCCGATCCGATCCGCGACGCCGCCGGCATCGACCGGCTGCGCCCGCTCGAGCCCGGCGACGTCCCCTTCGTCACCGAGGCGGTCCAGGCGCTCACCGGCGAGCTCGGCGGCACCCCGCTGATCGGGTTCGCCGGCGGTCCGTTCACGCTCGCGTCGTACCTCATCGAGGGCGGTCCGTCCAAGACCCATGACCGGACCAAGGCGATGATGTACGGCGAGCCGGAGCTGTGGGCCCGGCTGCTCGACCGGCTGGCCGATATCGCCGCCACGTACCTGAAGATCCAGGTCGAGGCGGGCGCGCGCACGATCCAGCTGTTCGACTCGTGGGTGGGCGGCGTCGGGCCGGAGGACTACCGGGCGTCGGTGCTGCCGCACAGCCGCAAGATCTTCACCGCGCTCGAGCCGTACGACGTGCCACGCATCCACTTCGGCGTCGGGACCGGCGAACTGCTCGGCCTCATGGGCGAGGCGGGCGCCGACGTGGTCGGCGTCGACTGGCGGGTGCCGCTCGACGAGGCGGTCCTGCGCGTCGGGCCCGGCAAGGCGCTCCAGGGCAACCTCGACCCGGCCATCCTGTTCGCCCCGTGGGACGTCATCGCGGATCGCACCCGCGACGTGCTGAACCGCGGCCGGACCGCCGAGGGCCACGTCTTCAACCTCGGCCACGGCGTGCTGCCCACGACCGACCCCGACAAGCTGGCCCGCCTCGTCGACCTCGTCCACGAGGAGTCGGCCCGCTGATCTGCGGTCAGGCCGGACCCTGCGGTTCGGCTCCGGCGCGAGAGACACGCCGTCGCCGCCGCAGGCCGTAGATCGGCAGGCCGATCAGCGCGGCCACGGTAAGGAACGGCAGCGCCCAGCCGAGGACGAGCGCCAGGCCGCCGATGAACGCGGTGAACGCCCGCCAGCCGGCCGCCATCCCGCCGGTGAAACCGTGCGGCCGCCGCTTCGCCGGCGCGCCGCCGTCGATCCGCAGGGTCACGGTGGCGAACGCCGTCTGCCGCGCCAGCGACCGCTGCCGGGCCTGGAGTGACTCCAGGTCCGCCTGCCGCTGAGAGATCTCCTGTTCGACCCGGATGACCTCGCTCACGGTCGTCGCCTTGGCCAGGAGAGCGCGGAACGAGGCCAGCGCGGCCTTCGCCGAGGTCACCCGGCTGTCGACGTCGGCGACCTCCTGCGTCACGTCGTCGGCCTGCTGCTGCAGGGCGGTCCGCGTGCCGATCTGTGCGGACCCCAGCCGGTCGAGAACTTCGGCGTACCGTGCCGCCGGGACCTTGAATGTGATCGTGCTCCCTGGCCGGGATCCGGCAGAGCTCTCGGCCTGCTCGTTGCCGACGTAGCCACCCGCGCCGGTCACGATCTGCTTCGCCCGCGTCGCCGCGGCGGTGATGTCCCCGGCCCGCACGGTGAGGCTGGCGGTGTACACGATGGCCTGGGCGGGTGCCAGGCGCGCGGGCTGGGCGGTCTTCGCCGGACCGGCGTCGGCCGGTCTTCTCACCGACGCGGCGCCCGCGGCGCCCGCGGCGCCGGAGCCGGCGGAGCCGCCGGAGTTGCTGCCCGAGCCGGCGCAGCCGCCCAGAAGCAGTACGGCGGCCAGAACGCACGTAAATGTCCTCATATGCATGGGACGTTATGACGCACGTCACCGTTGCCGGGTCGTCGTCGCGATCCCGTCACGATGTCGACGTGCCGGGATCACGGGACGCACGGCGACCCTGAACGCCGGTCGCCCGGAACGTCTGCCATCGTGGAGCCATGACCGATCAGTCGCATCGCGGCCACGTCGCCGTCGTCGGCGGTGGCATCGCCGGGCTGACCGCCGCGTACGAGGTGGCGAAGACCGGCGCCCGCGTCACCCTCCTGGAGGGTGCCGCGGACGTCGGGGGCAAGCTGAAGGTGAGCGAAATCGCCGGCGTCCCCGTGGACGAGGGGGCCGAGGCGATGCTCGCCCGGCGCCCGGAGGGCCTGGAGCTCGTACGAGAGCTCGGGCTGGGCGACCGGCTCGCCTTTCCCGGCACGACGTCGGCGGCGATCTGGAGCCGTGGCGCCCTGCACCCGATGCCCGCCGGGCAGGTCATGGGGGTGCCCGCCGACCTGATCGCCCTCGCCCGCTCCCAGGTGCTCTCACCCGCCGGTCTGACCAGGGTGCCGCTCGACCTGGTCCGCCCCGCGACCCCCAGGGGCGAGGACGTCTCCGTCGCCGACTTCGTGGGTGCGCGCGTCGGCCGGGAGGTGGTCGACCGCCTGGTCGAGCCGCTGCTCGGCGGGGTGTACGCCGGGCGGGTCGAGGACCTGTCCTTCGAGGCCACGATGGGCGGGCTGGCCGCCGCCTCTCGGAGCCGGCGATCGTTGATCAGGGCCGCCCGCGCCGTCGTCGAGGCGGCTCCGGCCGACCCCGGCCCGGTGTTCGCCACGCTCGTCGACGGAATGGGGGCGCTCCCCGGCGCGCTCGCCGCGAAGGTCGCCGAACTCGGCGGCACCGTGCGCACCGAGGCGATGGTCCGTGAGCTGACCCGCACGTCCCACGGGTGGCGGCTCACCATCGGCCCCGCCCGCGCCCCGGAGTCCCTCGAGGTCGACGCCGTCGTCCTGGCGGTCCCCGGCCGGCCCGCCGGCCGCCTGCTGAAGGAGGAGGCGCCGGTCGCCGCGGCCGAGCTCGACCGCGTCGAGTACGCGAGCATGGCCATCGTCACCCTCGCCTACGCGGGCACGGCCTTCCCCGACCGGCCGCGTCGCAGCGGCTACCTGGTCCCCGCCGTCGAGACGCGGGACGTCAAGGCCGTCACCTTCAGCACCACCAAGTGGCCGCACCTCGCCGACGGCTCTCCCGACCTCGTGATCGCCCGCTGCTCCATCGGCCGATACGGCGACGAGCACGCGCTCCAGCGTTCCGACGAGGAGCTGAAGGCGGCGGCGATGACGGAGCTGGCCCGCACCAGCGGCGTCAACGAGCTGCCGGTCGACGCGCGGGTCACCCGATGGGGCGGCGGGCTGCCGCAGTACACCGTCGGGCACCTCGATCGGGTCGCGCGGATCCGCGCGGCGGTCGCCGGACTGCCCGGCCTCGCCGTGTGCGGTGCCGGCTATGACGGAGTCGGCATTCCCGCGTGCGTGGCCGCCGCCCGCGTCGCGGCGGCCCGGGTGCTCGACCACCTGAATCGTCGGGGAGAATCGGATGGGAGCGCCGAGCCGGTCGGTGAGCGGGACGGCCGACCCGGGGGTAAACCCGAGGCGTCCCCCGAGGAGCGAAGAGGAGTGTGACCGTGAGTGCCGCAGAGACGGGCCGACCGAAGGCGCGGGAGCTCAACCAGGTGATCCGGTACACCATGTGGTCGGTGTTCCGGGCCCGCGATCTCGCCGAGGCCGACCGTGCGGCGGTCGCCCGTGAGGTCGAGGAGCTGCTCGAGCAGGCCGCGGCCAAGGACGTCACGACGCGCGGCCTGTACGACGTCGCCGGGCTGCGCGCCGACGCCGACTACATGTTCTGGTGGCACGCGTCGACCTCCGACGACCTGCAGGAGATCTACCACCGCTTCCGCCGGACGGCGCTCGGCCGCGCCTCCGAGCCGGTGTGGTCGGTGATGGCCCTGCACCGCCCGGCGGAGTTCAACAAGAGCCACGTCCCGGCCTTCCTCGCCGATGAGGAGCCGCGCGCCTACGTCTCCGTCTACCCGTTCGTCCGGTCCTACGAGTGGTACCTCCTGCCCGACGAGGAGCGCCGGGCGATGCTCGCCGAGCACGGGAAGATGGCGCGCGGTTACCCCGACGTGCGGGCCAACACGGTCTCGTCATTCTCGCTCGGGGACTACGAGTGGATTCTGGCCTTTGAGGCCGACGAGCTGCACCGCATCGTCGACCTCATGCGCCACCTGCGCGGCGCGGCGGCCCGGCGCCACGTCCGCGAGGAGATCCCGTTCTACACCGGCGCCCGCAAGCCGGTCTCCGAGCTGGTCGCCGACCTGCCCTAAGTCGCGAGGCCGAGCGCCCTCTGGTCGACCACATAGCGCGAGCCCCTTGAGCCGATCTCGCAGGATCTCCGGTCACTGACCGCCAAACCGTGCAGACGGAGAGGCATGTTCCGCCCCGTCGTTCCGCGGACCGCTCCCTTATCGGCGGGTCAAGGGCGGTCGAAGACTTGCCCATCGGGCCGGTCGGTCGGCCTGCGGCGGCGGAGTATTCCACGCGTGAGTCGATCGGGGCGTCGGAGGGGCAGACACGTGCGGCCGCGCGCCCACGTGCCAGCGACGATCGTCCGGCTGCTGCCGGGCTCGGCCGCACGCCGCGTGTGCGTGCTGCTCGGCGGGGCGGCCGGGCTGGTCCTGGTCCTCGCCGTCGTGCTCACGTCGGCCTTGTCGCACCGGCGGCCGGGCCGCCCGGTGGGCGACGTGATGCCGCGCGCCAGAGCGACCCCGGCCGTCGTGCCCAGCACGACGCCGACCGTGCCCACGTCGCCCGACGACGCCCGGGACGCGGCGGCCCTGGCGTACTACCGGAGCACCGCACCGGCGGTCGCCGCACACGTCCGCGAGGTGATGTGGACGTCGCCGATCCTCCGCGTCTACACCGACCTGCCCGGCACCGAGGCGAACTCCAGGACCGCCGTCGCCCTGTGCCAGGCCGGCGCGGCGTACCTCGAGGGCCGCGGCCGGGCGCCGGTGGTGTTCGTGCACGCGCGCGAACGCGACGGGTATCCCGTCCTCGCCAACAAGATGAACTCCAAGGACGGCTGCCGCCTCGGCCGCGTACCCTAGCCGCTATTCGGCCGGTTCGAGGTCCAGCGAGACGCTGTTCATGCAGTACCGCTGGTCCGTCGGGGTCGGGTAGCCCTCGCCCTCGAAGACGTGGCCCAGGTGCGAGTCGCAGCGGGCGCACCGGACCTCGGTGCGGACCATGCCGAGAGAGGTGTCCCGCAGCAGGGTGACCGCGTCGGACTCGGTCGGCTGGTAGAAGCTGGGCCAGCCACAGTGGGAGTCGAACTTGGTCTCCGATCGGAACAGCTCCGCGCCACAGGCGCGGCACCGGTACACGCCCACCGTCTTGGTGGAGACGTACTCCCCGGTCCACGGCGCCTCAGTGCCCGCTTCCCGGAGAACGTGGTACTCCTGCGGCGACAGTTGGGCCTTCCACTCTTCGTCGCTCTTACGAATTACGGTCATGTTCGGGACAACCCGCGACCGCGGGCGACAATTCCGCGTCGGCGACGGTGCCGCTCACCGCGGTCACGGCCCGGCCGTCGCGCGACAGGGACGTGACGCGCTCCCGGTGATCTGTCGTCGGGCGGTTGTACCGTGCGGTTATGGCATCGCCTTTCGTGGAGATCCAGGTCGGAGATCGGGTCGTCAAGGTCACCAATCCGGACAAGGTCTACTTCCCGGCACGCGGGGAGACCAAGCTGGACCTGGTCAACTACTACCTCGCCGTCGGTGACGGTATCCTGCGCGCGCTGTACGACCGGCCGACGACGCTGGAGCGCTGGCCGGGCGGGGTCTTCGAGGGCGCGAAGATCGCCACCCGGGCCGACAACCGGGGCGACGCATTCTACCAGAAGCGCGTCCCCAAGAACGCCCCGGACTGGATCGAGACGGCGCGGATCGCGTTTCCCAGCGGGCGCTACGCCGACGAGATCTGCCCCACCGAGCTGGCGACCGTGGCCTGGTGCGCCAACCTGGGCACCGTGACGTTCCATCCGTGGCCGGTGCGCCGCCAGGACGTCGACCATCCCGACGAGCTGCGCATCGACCTCGACCCGCAGCCCGGCACCGGCTTCGCCGAGGTCCAGAAGGTCGCGCTGGAGGCCGTCCGGGACATCCTCGGCGAGCTGGATTGGGTCGGCTTCCCCAAGACCTCCGGAGGCCGCGGCGTCCACGTCTACGTGCGGATCGAGCCGCGTTGGACCTTCACCGAGGTGCGCCGCTGCGCGCTGGCCTTCGGCCGCGAGGTCGAGCGCCGCATGCCCGATCTCGTGACCACCAACTGGTGGAAGGAGGAGCGTGGCGAGAAGGTCTTCGTCGATTTCAACCAGAACGCCCGTGACCGGACCATCGCTTCGGCCTACAGCGTCCGCCCTAAGCCGTACGCCCCGGTGTCGGCGCCGCTGACCTGGGAAGAGCTGCCGGACGTCGAACCCGAGGACTTCACCATCGCCACGATGCCGGAGCGCTTCGCCAAGCTCGGTGACCTGCATGCCGCCATCGACGACCGGGCGTTCTCCCTCGAGCCGCTGCTGGAGTGGGCGGACCGGGACGAGCGGGAGCACGGCCTTGGTGACATGCCCTATCCGCCGAACTATCCGAAGATGGAGGGCGAGCCGAAGCGCGTCCAGCCGAGCAAGGCCCGCCGCGACTGACCCCGGCGACGCTCCGGAGGCGATCAGTCGCCGAGAATGTCGTCCAGGTCGTAAGCGACCGGCACCTCGAGCTGGTCGTACCCGCAGGACTCCGGCGTGCGGTCCGGCCGCCACCGGCGGAACCGCGCGGTGTGCCGGAACCGGCGGCCCTCCATGTGGTCGTAGGCGACCTCGCAGACGAGCTCCGGCCGCAGTGGCACCCAGGACAGGTCCTTCTTGCCGGTCCACCGGCTGATCGCGCCGGGCATCCGGTCGACCGTGGCCTCGGTCTGCTCCGCCCACCCGGCCCACGGATGACCGGTGAGGTCCGCGACCCGATAGGGCTCCAGCTCCTTCACGAGCTCCTCGCGGCGCTTCATCGGGAAGGACGCCGAGACGCCCACGTGCTGGAGCCGATCTCCGTCGTACAGACCCAGTAGGAGCGATCCGACGATCGGGCCGGACTTGTGCCAGCGGAACCCGGCGACGACGCAGTCGGCGGTGCGTTCATGCTTGACCTTGAACATCGCCCGCTTGTCCGGTTCGTACACACCGTCGAGCGGCTTGACGACGACGCCGTCCAGTCCGGAGCCTTCAAACTCGTCGAACCAGCGCAGGGCCGCGTCGTACGCGTCGGTGGCAGGTGTGAGGTGGACGGGCGCCTTCGCGCCGGCGAGCGCCTCGGTCAGCCGGGCGCGCCGGTCGCTGAAAGGCGTCTCCATCAGCGACTTGTCGCCGAGCGCGAGCAGGTCGAACGCGACGAGGCTCGCCGGCGTCTCCTCGGACAGCAGCTTGATCCGTGAGGCGGCCGGGTGGATGCGCTGCTGCAGCGCGTCGAAGTCGAGGATGTGTCCCTTCCGGAGGACGATCTCCCCGTCGAGGACGCAGCGCTCGGGCAGCTCGCGGCGGAAGCCCTCGACCAACTCGGGGAAGTAGCGATCGAGCGGCTTGCCGTTCCGCCCGTAGATCGCCACCTCGTCGCGGTCCCGGAACACGACGGCCCGGAACCCGTCCCACTTCGGCTCGTAGAGGACGTCTCCTCGCGGGAGCTCCTTGACGGCCTTGGCCAGCATCGGCGCCAGTGGCGGGCTCAGGGGCAGGTCCATGACCTCACACTAGAACACGCCTACGACGGTCCTGCGGCTGTCACGCATCCCGCTCGCGGGTGTAGCGGAGGAACAGAAAGTCCTCCTCTTCCAGGACGTGCCCGAGCCGCAGCGGGGTCGACGCCGGGCCGGGCCCGTTGACGATCCGTGCCGCGTCGCCCGCGGTGAGCTGCGGGCTGAGGGTGAGGCACAGCTCGTCGAGCCGGCCCGCCGCGACGAACTGAGCGAGCAGGCGCGGGCCGCCCTCGGTCAGCTGGCGGGTGAGGCCCCGCTCGGCCAGCGCGTCCAGTGCGGCGGTGACGTCGACCGCCTCCTCACCGGCGACGATGACGTCGGCGTGCTTCTCGCAGCCGCTACGGCGGTCGTCCGGAGCCGACGCACAGGTGATGACGATCGTGCGGCTCGGCGCCTCGGTGAAGACCGGAGCGTCGAAGTCGAGCTCCAGGGACCGCGACACGATCGCCAGTGGCGGCGCCGGTGCCCGGTCCGTACGGATCTCGCCCCACCACTCGCGCGGGCGGATCGGGCCGTACCCCTCGACGCGGACGGTGGCCGCGCCGGCGACCACGACGTCGGCCAATCCGCGCAGCAGGGACAGCAACCGCCGGTCGGCCTCATTGCCCAGACCGCCGGCCTTGCCCTCGAACGTCGCGGCGCCGTCCGCACTGGCGACCATGTTGCCCCGGAGCCAGGGAGTGGTCTCCGGATAGGCGTACGCCTCGGTGAGGTCCGCGAGGCCGGCTGGTTCGAGTCGTCGCATGACACACAGGGTGGCATAGCCGCCGGTTCGTGACTCGATCGCACTCGTCTCGCAGCGTTGCGTAATGAGACTTGTCGTGAGACAACGGGGAAGAGAGGTGATGGATGTGGCGATCGCCGCATTGGTGATGTGGATACTGGCCGCCGTCGTCGGCGCCTATCTGCTGATCGTCCGGCTGGCCGACGGCGGTCTGCGGCGGCAGGGGACGAAGGTCACCCGCTTTCCCCTGACCGTCGTTCTCGGTCATCCGGCCCTCGCCGTGGTGGCATTGGCGACCTGGGTGGAGTTCCTGCTCACCGCCCAGACGGCCTACGCGTGGAGCGCGTTCGGCGTGTTGGCGGTCGTCGCCCTGCTGGGTTTCACCCTGCTGACGCGGTGGCTGACCGGGCGCGGCGGCAAGCACGCACGCGGCGGCGAGCAGGACTTCCCGCTGGTCGGCGTGCTCGCCCACGGGACGGTCGCCATCCTGACGTTCGTCCTCGTGCTGCTCACCGCCATCAGGGTGAGCCGCGGCTGACCCGCCCCCGTCAGGCCGGGACGACCCGGCGCAGCAGGACCAGGGCCCGGTCGGTGACCTCCAGGTCGTCGTTGGCCTTGACCGGTTCACGCTCGGCCGGTTTCGGCGTCGCCGTGTCGAGTACGACCTCCCACCGCTCGCCGAAGCGCTCGTCGGGAACGCGGAAGACGATGCTGTCGGAGTGCGCGTTGAAGAGGAGAAGGAAGGAGTCGTCCCGGACGCGCTGCCCCCGCGGATCCGGCTCGGTGATCGCGTCGCCGTTCAGGTGCACCGCGACCGCCTTCGCGTACCCGATGTTCCAGTCCGCCTCGGTCATCTCCGTCCCCGACGGCGTCAGCCAGCAGATGTCGCGCTGGCCGTCCAGCTCGTCGCCGTCCGTGCTCCCCTGGAAGAACCGCCGCCGCCGGAACACCGGATGCTCGCGGCGCAGCTGCGACACCGTACCGATGAAGTCGACCAGATCCTGGTCCGCGTCCCAGGACACCCAGGCCAGCTCGCCGTCCTGGCAGTAGGCGTTGTTGTTGCCGTGCTGGGTGCGGCTCAGCTCGTCACCGTGCGACAGCATGGGCACGCCCTGGGACAGGAACAGCGTGGCGATGAAGTTGCGCTGCTGGCGGGCGCGCAGCGACCGGATCGCCGGGTCGTCGGTCTCGCCCTCGACCCCGTGGTTCCAGGAGCGGTTGTCGTCGGTGCCGTCGCGGTTGTCCTCGCCGTTGGCCTCGTTGTGCTTGCGGTCGTACGAGACCAGGTCCTTCAGGGTGAACCCGTCGTGGCAGGTGACGAAGTTGATCGACGCGAGCGGCCGGCGGCCGTCGTCGGCGTACAGGTCGCTGGAGCCGGTGAACCGGCTGCCGAACTCCGGCAGCCGGCCCTCGACGCCGCGCCAGAAGTCGCGCATCGTGTCGCGGTACTTGCCGTTCCACTCGGTCCACAGCGGCGGGAATTCACCGACCTGGTACCCGCCGTCACCGACGTCCCACGGCTCGGCGATGAGCTTGGTCTGCGAGATCACCGGGTCCTGGTGGATGG
>JBJMIW010000328.1:0-2769 GCA_045806665.1 Actinoallomurus sp. | reverse complement strand
GTCTGGCTGATCGACCACGGCGCCGGCCTGTACTTCCACCACGCCTGGACCTCGGCGGACAAGCTGATCTCCCGGCCGTACGACGCCAGCGACCACGTACTGGCGACCTTCGTCGACGACGCCGGGCTGGCCGACGCCGGCCGCGCCCTCGCCCCGAAGGTCACTGAGGACCTGCTGCGCGAGGTCGTGGCACTCGTGCCCGAGGAGTGGCTGGCGGACGAACCCGGGTTCGGCTCCCCCGTCCAGGTCGCGGACGCCTACGTCGCGCACCTGCGCACCCGCGTCACGACGCAGAACGCCTGGCTGCCCCAGGTGGGAGAAGCCCGGCCCGCGGTCCCGCGTGCGGAGCAACGCGCGTCGGCGCGACCGAAATGGCTGAGATGAACATCTTCGAGTACGCCGTCCTACGGGTCATCCCCCGGGTCGAACGCGGCGAGACGATGAACGTCGGGGTGATCCTCTACTGCCAGACCGAGGACTTCCTCGGCTGCCGGACCCACGTCGACGACGTACGGCTCCGCACGCTGGCCCCCGACCTCGACGTCGACGGGGTACGGGCCGCGCTCAAGGCGGTCGACGACATCTGCTGCGGCGGACCCCGCGCGGGCCAAGCCGCGACCGAGTCCCTCGGCGCGCGCTTTCGCTGGCTGACCGCGCCGCGCAGCACCGTCGTGCAGCCCGGCCCGGTCCACTCGGGCCTCACCGCCGACGCCGGTGCCGAGCTCGACCGCCTCCTCGACGTCCTCGTCCGCTGACTCACGGGGACGTCGGCTCCCGGAGGAACGTCGCGATCCCCCGCTGGAAGTCCTCGAAGGCGACCGGAGGCCCACCGGCCTGCGCCTTCGCCGCCGCCCACGCCGGCGTGAGGACGGCCCCGACCGCGTGCTTGGCGGCCCGGATCGCCGCGCCGGGGTGGCGGGTGATGGTCAGCACCAGCCTGCGGGTCGCCGTCGCCAGCTCCTCGTCCGGGACGCAGCGGGTGGCAAGCCCCAGGCTCACCGCCTCGGCGGCGGGGACGAGACGCCCGGTGTAGAGCAGTTCCCGTGCGACTCCGGGCCCGGCGAGCACGGCCAGCCGGGCGGCGAAGGCGGGACTGACGAGGATGCCGAGCCGCGCGATCGGCATCCCGATCCGCGCGCTCTCCGCCATCACCTGGAGGTCACAGGCCAGCGCGAGCTGGCAGCCGGCCCCGGCGGCGACGCCCCCGACCTGCGCGACGACCGGGACGGGCAGGTCCTCGATCGCGCTGAACGCGGCCTCCATGGCGGCGAAGGAGTCCGCGACGTTGCCGACGTCCGCCTCGACCCACTCCCGCATGTCGGACCCGGAGCTGAACATCCCGCCCTGGCCGCGGACGACCACCGCCCGCAGGTCGTCCTCGCGGGCGAGGTCGCGGAAGGTCCGCTCGAGTTCGCGCCAGTCCGCGCTGGACAGCGCGTTGCCGCGCCGCCCGTCGCCGACGGTGACCTCGGCGACCTCGACGTCCCGGTGCAGTCTGATCTTCATTTGATCGCCCCCTCATCGCGCATCGCCGCGATCTCCTCAGGGCTCAGGCCGAGCTCGGCGAGGACCTCGTCGGTGTGCTCGCCGAGGCGAGGCGGCGCGGACCGCACGGCCGGTGGCTGCGCCGACAACTTGACCGGCGAGCCGAGCATGCTCAGCGGCCCCACCTGCGGATGCTCCACCTCGACGACCATTTCACGGGCGAGCACCTGCGGGTGCGCGAGCGCCTCCGGCACGGTGTTGATCGGTCCGGACGGCACCCCCGCCTCGGTGAGGACCTCCGCCCACTCCGCGCTCGTCCGGGCGGCCAAGGCCTCTTCGATGAGGGCCACCAACTCCTCCCGATGCGCCACCCGGTCCTTGTTGGTCGCGAAGCGCGGATCCTCGGCCAGGTCGCCGCGCCCGACCGCCGCCGCGAACCGACGCCACAGGCCGTCGTTGCCGACGGCGACCATGAGGTGGCCGTCGGCGGTGGGCAGCGCCTGGTACGGCACGATCGACGGATGGGCCGAGCCGTACCGGCGCGGCGTCTCCCCGGTCGCGAAGTAGCCTCCGGCCACGTACGTGAGCCAGGCGATCTGCCCGTCGAGCAGCGAGATGTCGACGTGCTGGCCGCGCCCGGTGGACCGGCGGGCGTGCAGCGCGGCCAGGATCCCGATCACCGCCCACATCCCCGCCCCGAGGTCCGCCCCCGAGGTGCCCATCCGCACCGGCGTGCCGTCGGCCTCCCCGGTCACGCTCATGATCCCGCTCATCGCCTGCGCGATCGCGTCGTACCCGGCGCGTTCGGCGAACGGCCCCGTGTGGCCGAACCCGCTGATCGACGCGTAGACCAGGCCGGGGTTGCGGGCCGACAGCTCCTCGTAGCCGAAGCCGAGACGGGCCGCGGTACCCGGCCGGAAGTTCTCCAGGACGACGTCGGCACGGTCGGCGAGGCGCTGAACCGCCTCCCGGCCCTTCTCGGTCTTCAGGTCGACGCTGATGGAACGCTTGTTGCGGTTGATGGACAGGTAGTAGGTGGCATCCTCACCCTGGAACGGCGGCCCCCACTGCCGGGTGTCATCGCCGTTCGCGGTGTCCTCGACCTTGATCACCTCGGCGCCGAGGTCGGCCAGGATCATGGTCGCGAACGGCCCGGACAAGATCCGGGACAGGTCGAGCACCCGGACACCGGCGAGCGCGCCGTCGGACATGTCGTCTCCCATCGGTCGAACCCCCGAGATTTAGCACCAATGGTTCCACGATGTCCGTGCAACGAGGGCGCGC
>JBJMIW010000327.1:0-10573 GCA_045806665.1 Actinoallomurus sp. | reverse complement strand
TGCCGGGGGCGGACACGCCGACGAAGACGTCGGCGCCGCGGACCGCTCCACGCAGGTCGCCGTCGTAGCCCTCGGGGTTGGTGTTCTCGGCGATCCAGCGGAGGGACTCGTCCAGGTCGTCACGGCCGGCGTGCACCGCGCCGTGGTAGTCGCAGACGACCACGTGCTTGGCGCCGGCGTGCATCAGCAGCGTGAGCACGGCGTGTCCGGCCGCGCCCGCGCCGGCCATGGCGATGCGCACGTCGGCCAGGTCCTTGCCGACCACCCGCAGGGCGTTGGTCAGGGCGGCCAGCACGACGATCGCCGTGCCGTGCTGGTCGTCGTGGAAGACGGGGATGTCCAGCAGGTCACGGAGCCGCCGCTCGACCTCGAAGCAGCGGGGCGCGGAGATGTCCTCCAGGTTGATCCCGCCGAACGCCGGCGCGAGGATCTGCACCGTACGGACGATCTCGTCGGTGTCCTGCGTGTCCAGGCAGATCGGCCAGGCGTCGATCCCGGCGAACCGCTTGAACAGTGCCGCCTTGCCCTCCATGACCGGCAGGGCCGCCTCCGGCCCGATGTTGCCGAGGCCGAGCACCGCGGAGCCGTCGGTGATCACGGCGACGCTGTTGCGCTTGATGGTCAGCCGCCGGGCGTCCTCCGGGTTACGGGCGATGGCGAGTGAGACCCGGGCGACGCCGGGGGTGTACGCCATGGACAGCTCGTCGCGGTTGCGCAACGGCACCTTGGACTGCATCTCGATCTTGCCGCCGAGGTGCATCAGGAAGGTGCGGTCGCTCACCTTGTGGATCGAGACGCCGTCGAGTCGCTCCAGGGCGTCCACGATCTCCTGGGCGTGCTCGGTGTCGCGGGTGGCGCAGGTGACGTCGATGCGGAGCCGGTCATGGCCTGCCGGGGTGAGGTCGAGCGCGGTGACGATGCCGCCCGCGTGCTCCACCGCTCCGGTGAGCTCGCTCACGGCCTTGCCGCCCGCGGGCACCTCGAGGCGGACGGTGATCGAATAGGACACACTCGGCACGGTGGCCACGTCAACTGCTCCTTTGTGTGAGGCGAGACTCCGCAGGCCGATGGTGGCATCCCTGCGTGCGGGCCGACGACGAGGTCAGCCGATCGCGTGCGCCGCCGTCACCACCATGTCGGCGCAGGCAGTCGCGGCCAACCGCGTACTGTCGATGACCAGATGATAAAGGCCTGGATCGGCCGGATCCGCCCGGTAGAAGTGTTTGACGTACGCGGTGCGCGCCCGGTCGTTCTCGGTCAGGAGGCGCTCGGCCTCCTCCGCGGAGACCTCCATCGACTCCTGGATCCGGGCGATCCGGCGCTTCCGTGGACCGTCGAGGCGGACGTGCAGCGTGGAAGGGTGGCCGGCGAGCACGATCTGCGCGGCGCGGCCGAGGATCACCGCGCCGTCGCCCCGATCGGCGATCTCCTTGATCACGTGCTCGGTGCGGCGGACGAACTCCTCTTCGGGGACGATCCCCCGCTGCGGGAGGTGCACGTCCATGCCGCCGAGGGAGACGTTCGGCAGGCGTGCGGCGTTGGCGAGGATGCGGCCCAGCCCGTGCTCGGCGCGATCGTCGTGGTCGAGCACCTCTTCCAGAGAGCAGCCGATGTCGGCGGCCACGGTGTACGGGATGGCGCGATCGATGAACGGCACGCTGAGGTGCTCGGCGACCGCAGGGCCGACGACGCTGCCACCCGCCCCGAACGTCGCGGATATCGTGACGACTGCGGCCATCACCCGCTCATTCCCTACAGAAGCCTCAGAACAGCGCCGAGGCGAGCTTTCGCCGCGCGCGGGCCACGCGCGGGTCGTCCGGCGGCAGGACGTCGAACAGGGACAGCAGGTGCTTGCGGGCCGTCTCCCGCTCGTCGCCGGAGGTGCGGCGCACGGCCTCGATGAGGCGGTCGAACGCCTCGTCGACCCGGCCTTCGACCAGTTCGAGGTCGGCGACCTTCCCCTGGGCGGCCGCGTCCTCGGGACGGTCGGCGGCGTCCTTGCGCGCCGTCGCCGGGTCGTACGCCTCGGTGCGGCGCTGCAGCTCCACCAGGGCCCGGCCGCTCTTCGCGAACGGGTCGTTCGGCCGGGTCTCCAGGATCCGCCCGAAGGCCGTGGCGGCGGCGTCGAGGTCGCCCCGCTGCAGGGCGGCCTCGGCCTCGACCTCCAGGGGATCGGCGGCCGGCTGCCGGGCGGCCTCGGCGTCGTCGCCCTCAGGCATCACGCCCTGCTCGCGCAGCGCCTCGAAGAGCTGGTCCAGCACCTGACGCACCTGTGGCTCGGGCGCGGCGCCGTTGAGGACGGGGAGCATCTGCCCCGCGACCACGGCCGCGACGAACGGGATGCCCTGGACGCCCATCCGGGCGAGCTGCTGGCCGAGCGCCGGGTTCGCGTCGATGTCCACCTTGGCCAGGACCCAGCGGCCGTCCGCCTCGCGGGCGAGCTTCTCCAGGATGGGACCGAGCTGTTTGCAGGGTTGGCACCAGTCGGCCCAGAAGTCGACGAGCACCGGCACGGTGCGCGACCGCTCGACGACCTCGGTGTTGAACGTCGCGTCGGTCACGTCGATGACGTGAGAGTCTCCCGAAGCTCCCTCGCCGGGGCGCTGCTGTGGTCTCTGGGCCGCCGCACGCCGCGCACCGAGGTCGATCGCGCCGTGCAACGAGAAGTCCGATGACGTCATGTGTCTATCCTGCCGCATGCCCTGCCGGAGGAATACGCACGGTCGTCACCTAATCGATCAAGCACAGGCGATGATCGCACGGCCACGCGGCGTGGCGACCGTCATCGGACCCGTCGCGGAGTCAGAAGCGGGCCGGCTCGGCGTAGTCGCCCCACTCCTCCCGCAGTGCGCCGCAGATCTCGCCGAGGGTCGCCTCGGCCCGTACGGCGTCGAGCATGGCGGGGATCAGGTTGTCCTCGGTGCGGGCCACCTCGATCATCCGGCGCAGCGCCGCGTCGACGGCCGCCTGGTCCCGCGCGGCGCGCCGCTCGGCCAGGACACGGTTCTGCTCACGCTCGACCTCGTGGCCGACGCGCAGGATCTCCAGGGGCTCCTCGATGGTCTGCGTGTGGCAGTTCACCCCGACGATCTTCTTCTCGCCCTTCTCCAACTGCTGCTGGTAGGTGAACGCCGCGTCGGCGATCTCGGCCATGAACCAGCCGTCCTCGATGCCGCGAAGGATCCCGCCGGTGATCGAGCCGTCCGGGCTCATCTCCTTGATCCGTGCGAAGATCCGCTCGGCCTCCTCCTCGAGGCGGTCGGTCAGCGCCTCCACGTACCAAGAGCCGCCGAGCGGGTCGACGACGTTGACCGCCCCGGTCTCCTCCATGATCACCTGCTGGGTCCGCACGGCGATCTCGGCCGCCTTCTCGCTCGGCAGCGCCAGCACCTCGTCGAGGGCGTTGGTGTGGAGGGAGTTCGTGCCGCCGAGCACGGCGGCGAGCGCCTCGATGGCCGTGCGCACGACGTTGTTGTCGGGCTGCTGGGCGGTCAGCGAGACCCCGGCGGTCTGGGTGTGGAACCGCAGCCACTGCGCCTTCTCCGAGGTCGCTCCGTACACGTCGCGCATCCAGCGCGCCCAGATCCGGCGCGCGGCGCGGAACTTGGCGATCTCCTCGAAGAAGTCGATGTGGGAGTCGAAGAAGAAGGACAGGCCGGGAGCGAACGCATTGACATCGAGCCCGCGCGACAGGCCCAGCTCGACGTAGCCGAAGCCGTCCGCGAGCGTGAAGGCCAGTTCCTGGGCGGCCGTCGAGCCGGCCTCCCGGATGTGATAGCCGGAGACGCTGAGCGGCTTGTACGCCGGGATCTCGGCGGCGCAGAACTCCATCAGGTCGCCGATGAGGCGCAGGTGCGGCTCCGGGGCGAAGAGCCACTCCTTCTGGGCGATGTACTCCTTGAAGATGTCGGTCTGCAGCGTGCCGTCGAGGCCGTGGATGTCCGCGCCCTGGCGTTCGGCCGCCACGAGGTACATGCAGAAGATCGGCACCGCCGGACCGGAGATGGTCATCGACGTCGTGATGTCGCCCAGCGGGATGTCGTCGAACAGGACGTCCATGTCGGCGGCGGAGTCGATCGCGACGCCGCAGTGCCCGACCTCGCCCAGCGACCTGGGGTCGTCGGAGTCGCGGCCCATGAGCGTCGGCATGTCGAAGGCGACCGACAGGCCCCCGCCGCCCGCCCCCAGGATCATCTTGTAGCGCTCGTTCGTCTGCCGCGCGTTGCCGAAACCGGCGAACTGCCGGATCGTCCAGGTGCGCCCCCGGTAACCCGTCGCGTACAGGCCGCGGGTGTAGGGGAACTCCCCCGGCCAGCCGATGCGCTCGAACCGCGGGTCGGCGGCCGGCGGCCCGTACACCGGGTCGACCTCCACCCCGGAGAGCGTGGTGAAGTCGGCGTCGCGTCGGCGAGCGGCGTCGTACCTCTCCTGCCAGCGACGGCGGCCCTCTTCGATGTCCCGGATGTCCATGAGCGCTCCTCAGACCGGCTGACTCTCCCTAGATACTAGGATGTCCTAGTATCTAGCCGCCCACCACTCCCCGCCGGTCACTTCGACCTTCAATCCTTGAAGTCCCCTGCGGCTACGCGCAGCCCTCGGAGCACCTCGAAGACCTCTGCCAGGTCGTCGGCGTCGTACGCGCCCATGCCGAAGTCCGCGGCGAGGAGGTCGGCGGTGGCACGCTCCACGGTGTCCCGGCCGCTGTCGGTGATCTCCGCGAGCACGCCGCGGCCGTCGCGGGGGTTGGGGCGGCGCCGGACGTACCCCTGGCGCTCCAGCCGGTCGATCGTGTTCGTGACGCTCGTCGGGTGCACCATCAGCCGCTCGCCCATCCTCGACAGGGGCAGCGCCCCCTTCCGGCTGAATGTCAGCAGCACGAGCGCCTCGTACCGGGCGAACGTCAGGCCGTACGGCTTCAGCAGGGCGTCCAACTCGGCGATCAGGATGGCCTGCGCCCGCATGATGGAGGTCACCGCCAGCATGGCGGGCGACCGCCCCCAGCGACGCTCCCAGAGATCTCCGGCACGGGCGATAGGGTCGAAAGGCAGGTTGAGCGGCTTGGCCACTCACATACGTTATCGCCTGACCGGCCCGACATCCGGCGAATCAAGCTTGATATCACCGCGTTTGACCTGCGAATCCCGCGAATCAACCGCAATCCCGGCGGCCGACTACGGAACGCTGACACCCATCATCAAGCCAAGTTATAGTTCCATTGTCGACGCGTGCGGACGACGGCAAAGAGGGGCGTCCACGCAGCGGTTCAGCGTAGTTGATCGCCCCAGCCCTCGCGCACGCGTCGCCAATTCGGGGGGTAATTATGATCGGGGATTCTTCCGCGATCGTGGCACAGGGCCTGGGGATCCGCCGCAGCCGGCGGTGGCTCCTGCGTCCGACCACGTTCGACGTGACACACGGGGTCGTGGGCTTGGCCGGTCCGGCGAATCCGGGCAGGTCGGCGGTGCTGCAGACGCTGGCGACCCTGCGCCGCCCGTCCGCGGGCGGCCTTGAGGTGCTGGGCCATGACGTGACCCGGGGGGCCGGACGGCGCGCGGTCCGCTCCCGGCTCGGTCTGCTGCCGGCGGATTTCGCCTGGGCGTCCGGCTTGTCGATCCAAGACTTCGTCGCCTACGCGTCCTACTACAAATGCACACCCCGCCGGGCGGTCGACGCGATTCTGGAGCGATTCGGGCTCAGCGACGCCGCGGCGCTCGAAATGGACATGCTTCCGCAAGATCTGCGATTGCGCGCGGGCCTGGCCGCGACGTGTGTCCACGAGCCGGAGCTCGTCTTTCTCGACGAACCCCTGGCGGGGATCGGCGATTCGGAGCGGGACGAGCTGATCCCGCTGCTGCGCGGGCTCGCCCCGACGGTGGTGGTCACCGCCACCGATCCGGGGGAGCTCACCGGGTGGTGCGACCGGGGTTTCAGCATGGTGCGGGGGCGCCTGATCGAGTCCCCGTGCGTCCCCCGTCCGCGGGCACGGGTGCCGGCCGGTGTCTGACCTTGGACGGGTGCTGCGGATCGACGCTCGCCGTACGGCCCTGTTCCTGGCCGTGCCGGCGCTCGCGTTCCTCGGCGCCGTCGCGGCGTGGCGGGCGCTGCTCCCGGGGGTCGCCTACTGGGATGACGCGGTCGCGGCGCTGTTCTCCTCGGTGTGCCTGCTGGGGCCGGCGGCGGCGGGGTTCGCCGCGTGGGTCGCCCTGCGCGAGCACCGCCTCGACTACCTGCGGGGGCTGACGGCCCGCTCACCCGCCCTGGGTCCGCTGCTCGACCTGCTCCTGCTGGGGATCGTCGCGCTCTGCGCGTACGCCGTCGTGGCCCTGGTGGTCGCCGCCAAGACGATGATCCACGTGGAGGCGGGCCATCCGAAGCCGATCGGGCCGCTCGCCGGCGCGCTGACCCTGCTGGTGTACACCGTCATCGGCTATCTCGCCGGCCGCCTGGTGCCGCGCCTGCCGACGGCCCCGGCCGTCGCCGTCGTCACCTACCTGTGGGGCGTCGCCCGCCCCGACGCCTGGGCGGACCTGCTGCCGCCTCCGGGGGTCGGGCATGTGGGGCTGTTCGCCGCGCTGCGCACCGAGCTGCTCGCGGGTCAGGCGCTGTGGTCGTTCGGCCTGGGCACCGTGCTCGTCACCGGCTACCTGTGGGCGCTGACCCGGCATGCCTGGCTGGCGCTGCCGACGGTGGTGGCGGCGGGGGTCGTCGCAGGCACCACGGTGTGGCTGCACGGGCAGCAGCGCACCCCGCCGGTGGTTCCCCGCGCCTTCGCGTACGCCTGCCGCCAGTGGCCGCTCACCGTCTGCGTGCACCCGGCGCTGCGCGCGGCCCTGCCGTCGCTGGAGGCCGGGCTGACCCCCCTCGCCACGCGGCTGAGCGGCACTCCCGGACGGTTCGTCCGCGTCGAGCACCGGCCGGACAACGACTTCCCCCGACCCGGCCACGGCGTGGTCTACATCCACCTGGGCGACCTGTCCCCCGGGTACGCCCACCGCGCGGAGCAGGAGATCGAGATCAGCCTGCTCGACGCGCGCACCTGCGGCGACCCCCGGCATGCCGTGGGCGCGCGCTACAGCGCCCTCGTATCGGCGTGGCTGCTCGACGAGGCCCCGCCGCGGCTGGCCGACACCGCGACCGCCCGCGCCTTCGCCCGCTGGGACGAGCAGCACCGGCGAAGGTGGCTGCGCGCGCACTACATCCGGTACCACTCCTGCGCCCTCCGCGGCCGGGACTTCCACGAGCGGTAGCCGAGTAACTAGGGTCGGGACGTGGACTGGAGCCTGCTGAAGTGTGTGCGTTCGGGGCACGTCACCTACGCCCCCGAGGAGCCGGAGCTGCGGGACCGGCTGCACGTGGTCACCGCCGCCGGGGATGCCTGGCGATGCCTGCGCTGCGGCACCTACGTCCGCGGCGAGCCGCAGGGACACGGGCCTGCCGACCACGCGCCGCTCGTCATGCGCGGCCGGGAGCTGCGCGACGAGCTGATCATGCGGTTCTTCGCCCTCGAGCGCGTGATCCGCGGCCTGCTCATCATCGCCGCGGCGTACGGCGTGTGGCGTTTCTCCGCCAACCGCGGGTCGATCGAGCGCGCCTTCGACAAGGACATCCCGCTGCTGAAGCCCCTCGCCAAGCAGATCGGCTGGGACCTCGACCACTCCCGCATCGTGGAGAGCATCCGGCACGTCTTCACGCTCAAGTCGACGACGCTGACCTGGTTCGCGATCGGGCTCCTGGTCTACGCCCTGATCGAGCTGGTCGAGGCGGTCGGCCTGTGGCTCGGCAAGCGGTGGGGTGAGTACTTCGCGGTGGTCGCCACGTCGTTCGGCCTGCCGATCGAGATCTATGAGCTCACGGACCGGATCACCGCGGTCCGCATCGGCGCGCTGGTCATCAACGTCGGACTGGTCCTGTACCTCGTCATCTCCAAGAGGCTGTTCGGCGTCCGCGGCGGCAAGAAGGCGTACGAGGCGCGCCGGCGCGGCGAGTCGCTGATCGAGGTCGAGCAGGCCGCGGTGGCCCCGCACGCCGAGACGCGCTGAGACCCGATACCGCGGACCCGTTCGTGGGATGAGTCAGCCTCTTACGGGGTAATCCCGGTCTTAGCCGAGACCCCAGAGGTGACACGAATGGTGCGACCTGAAGCCCCCGAGGACGGACCGGTATCCCGACGCTCGCGCCGGCCCGGCCTTCGCTCGATCGCGTTCGTCGTCGTGCTCGTCGCGTTGGCGTACGCCGTCCTCCAGGCCGTGCACGCCCTCCCCCACTGGCTCGACCCCTTCAGCGAGCAGACGAAGGACCGCAGCGGTCCCGCCGTCCTGAAGTCGATCCAGAACATCTCCCGGTACGAGGCCGCGACGGGCGACTTCCAGGTGGTCGTGGACCTCGAAAAGGACGCGCGGTTCCTGCCCGGCGCGATCCGGGGCCAGCGGACGCTCTTCGTGGGCACCGGGAGCGTCGACGCCTACGTCGACTTCTCCCACGTGGGCAACGGAGGCGTCACGACCGACAAGAACCGCACGTCGGTGACCATCAGGCTGCCGCACGCCCGGCTCGAGAAGACGAATCTCGATCCAAAGCACAGTTACGTGTTCGCCCAGCAGCGCGGGCTGTTCGACCGAATCGGGCAGTTCTTCAGCTCCAATCCGAATCAGCAGCAGCAGCTGTACGTACTCGCCGCTCAGAAGATCCAGGACGCGGCGGGGTCGAGTGGCCTGGCGGGACGGGCCGACGAGAACACCAAGCAAATGATCGTGAACCTGATGCGCGGTTTGGGCTTCAAGACCGTTACGGTGACTTACGCAACATCACCGTGATATTACCGAGACGGCCCACGGGGAATAGCACGAGTAAAGGGCCGGTTACGGATGACTCGGGGTGATCGTTGTGTCCGTGGCAGGCACGTCCGTTCTCCACCGCCGACCGACCTGGCCGCTCGCCCTGCCGGTCGGCGCGGCCGCCGTCGCCGTCGCACTCCCGGCCGTCGGCGGCTCGACGCCCGAACGCCCGGCCAACCTCGTCATCGGCGACCTGTTCCCGAACGGCCAGGAGCTCCTGCTCGCGCTGATCCTCCTGGCCACCGCGCGCGGGCTCCTGCTCCGCCGCCGGGCCGCGTACTACGTCATCCTGCTCCTGACCGGCCTGTCGACCCTCGACGCCCTCAACACCTGGCAGCTCGGGCGCCTGATCCTCCTCACCGCCGCACTCGCCGCCTTCGTCCGGTACCGCGGGGAGTTCACGGCCTCGGCCACCCGGGTGCGCACCGCCGTCCGCGCCGGCCTGATGACGTACGGCCTCGCCATCGCGTACGGCCTGGCGATGATGATCCTGCTGACGCCCGGGCTCACCCCCGGTGAGGCGGGACGCGAGATCCTCGCCGGCCTCACCGCGTCCGGCCCCGGACCCGTCCACCTCGCCGGTTCGGCCGACCACTGGTTCGAGGCGAGCCTCGGCCTCATCGGCGGGGGCGGCCTGCTGGCCATGCTGGTCACGGTGCTCACGCCCGCGCCGCCGCCTCCGGCGGGCACCGAACGCGAACGGGCCGAGGCGGCACGCCTGGTCGACGACGAGGGCTCCGACACGCTTGCGCCCTTCGTGCTGCGCAGCGACAAGTCGTACGTCTTCAGCCCCGACCGGCGCGCCGTCATCGGGTACCGCGTGCTGTTCGGCGTCGCCGTCGCGGGTGGCGATCCGGCCGGCGACCCGCGCTCCTACCCGGACGCGATCGCCGAGTTCGCCGGGCTGGCCGAGCGCTCCGGGTGGCGGATGGCCGTGCTCGGGGCGCGCGCCGACCTGCTGGAACTGTGGCGGCCGTACGGCCTGCGGTCCATCGAGATCGGTGACGAGGTCCTGCTGTCGCCGAAAGAGTTCGCCCTGAGCGGCCGGAGCATGCGCAACGTACGGCAGGCGGTCCAACGGACCCGCAACGCGGGCGTCACGACCCGGGTCGCCCGTGAGGGCGACATGAGCCCGGACGAGCGCGCACGGCTGCAGGCGGTGGCCGCCGAGGCCATGGGCGGCGCGGACGAGCGCGGCTTCTCGATGTACCTCGACGACCTGCTGACGGGCCGGCACGCCTCCTCGGTCGTCGTGGTCGCCCGGGATCCCGAGGGCGCCCCGATCGGCTTCCAGCGGTACCTGCCGAGCGCCTGCGGACGGCGGCTGTCCCTCGACGCGATGCGCCGCGTCCCCGGCGCCCCGAACGGCCTCAACGAGCGGATGATCGTCGACGTCATGGCGTACGCCCGCGACCACGGCATGAACGAGGTCTCCCTCAACTTCGCGGCGTTCCGCGAGCTGTTCGACACGGCCGAGCGCGGGCCCCTCGAGCAGGGGAGCTACCGCCTGATCCACCTGCTCGACCCCTTCATCAAGGTGGAGTCGCTCTACCTGTTCAACCGCAAGTTCCGGCCGCGCTACGTACGGCGGGCGGTGGCCTTCCCGTCGTGGGCGAGCATCCTGCCCGTCGCCATGGCGTTGCTCACCCTGGAGTTCGGCCACCGGCACCCGCCCCGCCCCGAACCCGTGCCCGCCGCCGTGGATCAGATCCCCGAGGACGGCTACGCCCCCTCACCCT
>JBJMIW010000326.1:0-21348 GCA_045806665.1 Actinoallomurus sp. | reverse complement strand
TCGCCTCGCATGAGGAGCGTCAACCAGCCGAACAACCGGACCATCAGCAGATACAGCAGGCGCAGGAACACGAGCGCTGAGCATAGAAGACCAGGTCAGCTGCCGTGGACGAGTTATGGCACCGCACAGGCGTCCCGCTCATCGTTTTTCACTCGCCGGTAGCAGAACGCCTTCACCCCGAGCGGATGGGCCAGATGCACCTCCGCACCGGCCTGGTCCAAGGCATCGGCGGCCCAGTACCAGCCGTACGTCGCCTCCAAGACGACCTTCGGACGGGTACCGGCCTTGGCGATCTCGGCGCGCAACGCCTCCGGCGAGTTGATGATGCGTACCTTGCCCAGCCGCTCGCCCTCAGGTGTCATCCGGACCAGCACCGAACGCCGCCGATGCAGGTCCACACCAACGAGCTGCGGGCCGTCGTAATGTGTGCCCATAGCGGGCCTCCGTGAACTACGGACTGAACGGACAACCTCAGCATCCGCCAGGAGCGGAGGCCCCGCTCCTTCATCGCATCAGCGGCCAGATAAGTGGTAGGGCGCCCGGGGCTCGAACCCGGACCCTATGGATTAAAAGTCCACAGAATTGCGAGAAACCCCTACTCGACGCACTACCGCGTCCTGTTTCAAAGTACCACTATGCGCCATTTGGTCCGCGTTCGCCATTCCCCACTCATTGGATCAGCCCTATGCCGTACCGAATGCTGCCGGGCCGTACCGCGACATACGAGCACCCGCCGAGCACTCACACGCCACGCTGGCAGCGATCCACCGCGATGGCGACGAACTGCTCGAAACCCGTGCGTGTCGCCTCGACCACCAGGTCCGCCGAGCCGTCGATTGCATCCTGATAAGTAGCCCGGTGACCTTGCAGAACGGGTTTCGGCAGGCCTCCTCTCCACTGGCTCTCGGCGCGGTCGGTGCTCGCAGCACATCTGATGTTGTTATGGGCGCCGAGCTCGGAGGAGTCGTAGTTCCGGTACCGGTCGTGCACGATCACACCGGTCAGATGGGCGAGGACGTGAAGGCGGCCCCGTACGTGATCCTGGGCGCTGATCTTCCTCTTCAGGCGCCCAGGACCGCCCCCGGCGGCCCCGCCATAACCCTCCGCATGGAGTTTTGGACGCGAGGGAAACCCGGAGACTACCTTTGGGGCCGTACACGCCTTCCCCGACCGCGTACGTTGTCTACTTGGTAGTCCCCGGGCTCCTGAACCCCACACTAGTGGATCCTCGCTGGACAGTTTCCCCGCTATAGCAAGATCACTAGTACGTGCATGGTCATGATCCAATGCCACTTAGCTTGAGTTGTTCAAGGCTGCGATCTGGGGTTTTGTAGTTCCTCGCTGATCTGTGTGGGTGAGGGTTGTTGATCTTGGGCATGTCTGTGGTCGATCCGGTCAGTGAGCTGGGGCGATCGCTTCGGGATTTCGGGGGGCCTGGGAGACATGCTGGAGTTGTTCGGGACAGCGTTGGGAGTGGCCTCGCCGTGGCGGGCGGCATCGGCGGCTTTCGATGAGGACGCGGGTCGGCTGGATGTCAGGCTGGACTTTGCGCGCGGAAGCCGGTTCCCCTGCCCTGAGCCGGGTTGCGTCGAGGCGGTGTGCCCGGTGCATGATACGGCCGCCAAGACCTGGCGGCATCTGGACTTCTTCCAGCACCAGGCCTTCTTGCACGCGCGGGTGCCGCGGGTGCGCTGCCCAGAGCACGAAGTCCATCTGGCCGCAGTGGGCGCGAGCCGGGAGCGGGTTCACATTGTTGTTCGAGGCGCTGATACTCACCTACGCGGCGCACATGCCGATCGCCGCGGTGGGCCGGATGGTCCGCGAACACGACACCCGGATCTGGCGGGTAGCAGAACACTACGTCGCTGCGGCGCGGAGCGGGCTGGACTTTTCGGCCGTCACACAGGTGGGGGTGGATGAGACCTGCGCGCGGCGCGGTCAAGACTATGTCTCCATCTTCATGGACCTGTTCGGCCGCCGGGTGCTGTTCGCCACCGAAGGACGCGGCGCGGTCACCGTCAAGCGGTTCGCCGAGGATCTGGCCGCGCACGGCGGTGATCCGCAGCGGCAGATCGAGCGCGTGTGCTGTGACATGAGCCCGGCGTTCATCTCCGGCATCAAGTCCTACCTGTCAGAATCGGCAGGCGGCGCCGATGAGGCAGCCGTGACCGACCGGCATCGCCCGCAGATCGTGTTCGACAAGTACCACGTCATCGCCAAGGCCGGCGAAGCCGTCGACGCGGTACGCCGCGCCGAGGTCAAGACCCGCCCAGAACTGAAAGGCACCCGCTACATCTGGCTGAAAAACGGCCCGAACTTGACCGGCAGGCAACGCGAGCAACTGGCCTGGCTGATGCGCCCCTCGATGAACCTGGCCACCGCCCGGGCCGCCCGCTGGCGTGATGACTTCCGCGCCTTCTACGAACACACCGGTGACCCCGAGGGGGGCTGGGTCACCCCGGGTTCGCTGGAGACTTGATCAGGAGGGAAGATCAAGTCATGGCCCGGAAGTCCCCCTACTCTGCGGAGCTACGCCGGCGGGCGGTCGCGATGGTCGCTGACGTGCGTAGCGAGTACGACACCGAATTCGCCGCGATCACGTCGGTGGCCAGGCAGCTGGGCATCGGCTCGGCGGAGACGCTGCGGAAGTGGGTGCGCCAGGCCGAGGTCGATGCCGGAAAGCGGCCGGGGACGACGCGCGAAGAGGCGGCGGAGATCCGGGCGTTGAAGCGGCGGGTGGCCGAGCTGGAGCGGGCGAATGAGATTCTGAAGGCGGCCAGTAGTTATTTCGCCCGGGAACTCGACTTCAAACTGTAGCACTGTCGAGTTCATCGATAGGTATCGGGATCGGTTCGGTGTGGGGCCGATTTGCGCTGCCCTGAATTTTCCAGCCAGCACGTATTATGCGGCGAAGCGCCGCAAGGTCGAGGCGTCGGCGCGGGCGTCGCGTGACGAGGAGCTGAAAGAACAGATCACAACCATATGGGATCAGCCGGGGCCGGGCAACCGCATCTATGGGGCGCGGAAGATCTGGCTGGAGCTGAACGCGACCGGGGTCGAAGTGGCCCGCTGCACGGTGGAACGGCTCAGGCGCGAACTGGGCATCGCCGGGGTGGGCACGCCAGCGAAGAAGCCGCGCACCACCCTGCCCGCCGACACCACCGCAATGCCGGATGAACTGCTGGAACGTGACTTCGACGCGTCGGCGCCCAACAGCAGATGGGTCGCGGATATCACCTATTTTGCGACCGTATCAGGCTGGTGCTATACGGCGTTCGTCATGGATCTGTATTCACGGGCGATTGTGGGGTGGGCGGTCGCGGACCATCTGCGCACCGAACTCGCCCTCGACGCCTTGGAAATGGGTGTCTGGGCCCGTCGGGGCCGCATCGGCGACCGCCTGATCCACCATAGCGATCGAGGCGTGCAATACACGTCGATCTGTTACACAGACCGACTCGAAGAACTCGGCGCGGTCCGCTCGGTCGGCTCGAAAGGTGACTCCTATGACAATTCTGCTGCGGAATCTCTCAACAGTCTGTACAAACGGGAACTGATTGACCTGCGCGGACCATGGAAAGGACTCGCCGATGTGACGAAAGCCATCATGGAATGGGTTGAATGGTACAACACTAAAAGGATGCACTCCTACTGTAAGAACGTTCCCCCACTCGAACACGAGGAAGCGTTCTACCGGAGACGCCAGACGGCCGCCTGAGCAGCAGGCAATCAAGCAAACCAGTCTCCAAGATCACCGGGGCGCACCAGGCTGCGCGGCCCGGGGAAGGTGCTGCGCTCGCGCAGCCCGGAGATGGCCCGCCAGGAGATCTACGGTTACCTGCTCATCCATTACGCGATCAGCGAGGTGATCTGCCGGGCCGCGACCGAGGCCGGCATCGACCCCGACCGGATCAAGTTCAAACGCACCGTCCGGATCATCCGCCGCCGCGTCACCGACACGGCGGCATTTCCCCCTGAACAGCAAGAACGATAGTTTGCTGCGATCTGCGCCGACATCACCCGCAAGCGGAACCTCAACCCCGCCCGCCGGCATCGCTCCTACCCGCGAGCGGTCAAACGAGCCCGCCACAACTCCTACCGGGTCAAACACCCCACCGACACCGGAACCCGCCACAGCGGACCGGCCACCATCGAGCTCGTCAACGCCCAGCCCTTGAAACTCGCAGCGTGATCACAAGCTAAGTAGCATTGGGTCATGATCGGTAATAGTTAAGTTGGCTACTTGGCTCGCTTAATCGATCATGAAGTAGATGACGACGAGGCCTATTTCAGATTTGCCGGACGTGCTCGCGGCTCTCGCGAGTTGGCCTCGTGCTTTCCCTCTGCCCCAACGCAAGGAGCCGCCGTAGCTCTCCGGCCACGACTCTGTACGCACAGGGTGCCGGTGCTGACGCATCCCAACGTTCGGCGAGCTGAAGACAGCGATCTCGCAGCTCGATGAGATCATCTATGGCTGTGTCGCGCTCATCCAGGGCCTGAGCGGCTTGCGCCGTGGCCATATGGCTGGTTCGCAGACTACGCTTGGTAGCCGCCTCGACAGCCATGAGTCTTTTCTCGAGTTCTCCAGCCTTCCGGATGGGTCCCATTCGAGTAATCCACCACAAGAAAGCAAAACTGAGCGCGGTAAGGGAGAAGCAGGCGATCCAGCTAATCATTTGAGGCTCCCTAGGGTGACCTTCGTCCGGAGCTCAGATGGACGGGAGTCTGAATAGTGGGTGATCTGAAGATGCCACCCGTTTCCGATCATCAAAACTAACTGTCAGAAAAGATTTGATCAAATAACGTGGACACGGGCCCAACACCACGGACTTAAGGGGTTACGTGGGCTGAGCTGCGGGTTTGTGGGTTGGGGCGATGATCGTCAGGGCTGGCCGCGGAACTAGGAGAGGCTCCTGGTAGGGATTCAGGTGTCTAGTACTCCATCCGCACTTGGTGATCTCGGGTCGGTGAAGGCCGGGACGTGAGACGGCCACCGCTGTGATCATGTGGGTGTGTTGGAACCATATGACCGGCGGTGGCCGTGCCGTCCAATGTAGTGGAGATCGATCCGTCGGTTTGGGCCGCTGGGCTGGAGGAACTGTTCGCGCAGGTCGTAGCCCCGTTTTTCCGGCGGCGTGAGCCGCGGGTGCGGGCTCGGAGCTATCTGTCGGGCTTGTTGAGCTCGTTGGAGCGAAAGAACGGCTGGTCGCTTGCGGAGTTCGCCGGTGACAAGACACCGGACGGGATGCAGCGGCTGCTCAACCACGCCCGCTGGGACGCGGATCTGGTGCGGGACGCGCTGCGCCGCCAGGTGGCCGAGCGGATCGGTTCTGTGGCCGGGGTGCTGGTGGTGGACGACACCGGATTCGAGAAGAAGGGCCGGCGTTCGGCAGGGGTGCAGCGGCAGTACACCGGCACCGCGGGGAAGATCACGAACTGTCAGATCGGGGTGTTCTACTCCTATGTGAACCCCGACCGGCAGCGGGTGCTGATCGACCGGGAGCTGTATCTACCCGAATCGTGGTTCGCCGATCCTGCCCGGCTGGCCGACGCCGGTGTGGCGGCCGAGACGGTGTTTTCGACCAAGCCGGAGCTGGCGTGGCGGATGATCGAACGTGCCTGTGATGATCCGCTGCTGACCTCCGGGTGGGTCACCGGCGATGAGGCCTACGGCGACAACACCCGGCTCCGCGGGCGCTGCCAGAGCCGGGGCCTGAACTACGTGTTCGCCGTCTCTTGCGATCATCCGTTTCAGCTGGCCAGCGTCAAGACGCGAGCCGACCACGCCTTCGCCGCCCTGGACGCCGACGCGTGGCAGCAGTATTCCTGCGGTGACGGCACCAAGGGCAAGCGTTTGTATGACTGGGCGTGGATCCGGCTCGGCGAGCACGAGCAGATGCTGGCCCGCCGGTCCATCAGCGACCCCGCCGACCTGGCCTTCTACCGCTGCTACGCCACATGCCCGGTCGGCCTGCCCGAGCTGGTCCGGGTCGCGGGATCCAGATGGAGCGTCGAAGAAGTGTTCCAGGCCACCAAGAATGAGGTCGGCCTCGGCCACTATCAGGTCCGCAAGCACATCGCCTGGTACCGGCACATCACGCTCGCGATGGTCGCCCACGCTCACCTGGCCTTTCTCGCCGCGGGCCCACCTGCCGGCCCCGGCGACAAGCCCGGCGAGGAGCGTGACGGCCTCGCCACACAGGGGGCCCGAAACGAACGGACAATCATGTCTTTACGCCGCGCACGGTGACGGTCCCGGCGAGCTGATCCCGCTCACCGTCAACGAGATCCGCCGCCTGCACGCCCATCTGAACCAACCCCGGCACCCCGCCAGACACCGGATCCACTGGTCACACTGGCGACGCCGCCACCAAGCCCGCGCCCGCCGCTGCCACTACCAACGCCAACAACGCCTCATCGATCACTAAACCTCGATCCACCGGTGGAAATCCGTTGAAGTGGCGTAAACGGCGAAAGGGATGCCCCGTGGCCTGCGATGATGGGCTTGTCTAGGGTCCAGCAACGCAGAAACAACGAGGCATCCCGTAAGTGCAATCCTCTCATGCCGCATCGGCGGTGGCCGCCGCCTTCGATGAGCCGAACCTGATCGCCGATGCCGGCCTGGTGCCGGTGGTGCGGCTGGCCGAACGGGCCGGCCTGCCGGAACTGGCCGAACAGGCGGTCCGTATCACCGGTGCGGGTAACAGCGGCGGGGCCAGTCCTAGTGCGAAGGTGATGTCGCTGGTGGCGGCGATGTGCGCCGGGGCCGACAGCATCGACGACGTCGACCGGCTGCGGCACGGCGCGATGCCGGTGGCCTTCGGCGGGGTGCGGGCTCCCTCGACGCTGGGCACGTTCCTGCGTTCGTTCACCCACGGGCACGGGCTGCAGCTGCACGCGGTGCACCGCAGATTCCTGCAGGCTCTGGCCACGCACGCTCCGCTGCTGCCCGGTGCCGATCAGGTCGCCTTCATCGACGTCGACTCCACCCACAAACGGGTGTTCGGCCGGGCCAAGCAGGGCGCACAGATCGGCCGGTTCAAAGGCGTGCGCACACTGCACCCGCTGCTGGCCACGATCTGCACCCCCATCTGCAGGCCCGTCGTCGCCGCGGTCCGGTTGCGACGCGGCAAGTCCGCCGACGCCCGGGGCGCCGAGCGGTTCGTCACCGAGACCCTGGCCACCGCCACCGAGGCCGGCTGCACCGGCACCCGCGTCCTGCGCGCGGACTCGAAGTTCTACACCGCCGATGTGGTGGCCGCCTGCCGCCGGACCGGCACCTGTTTTTCGATCACGACCGGGATGAACCCCTCCATCAAACGCGCCATCGCCGCCATCCCCGAGACCGCCTGGCGGCAGATCCGCTACCCCACCGGCGTCGCCGATCCCGACACCGGCGAGATGATCTACGACGCCGACGTCGCCGAAGTGAGTGCCTATACCGCCTTCACCGGCCGGCCCAAAGCCGGGCAGGTCACCGCCAGGCTGATCGTGCGCCGGGTCCGTGACCTCGCCGAACCCGCGGCCGACGGCGGGCAGGGAGAGTTGTTCCCCGCCTGGCGGTACCACCCGTTCTTCACCGACAGCCCCTTCACCACGCTGGACGCCGAAGCCCAGCACCGCCACCACGCCGTCATCGAACAGGTCATCGCCGACGGCAAGGCCGGACCTTTGGCCCACCTGCCCTCTGGATGCTTCAACGCCAACGCCGCCTGGCTGATCCCGTGGGCGATGTCCTACAACCTGCTGCGCGCCGCCGGAGCGCTGGCCTCGGTGTTCCACGCAAAGGCCACCACTGCCACCATCCGCGCCCACCTGATCCACACCCCCGCCCGCCTCGCACGCTCCGCCCGCCGCCTCATCCTCCACCTGCCTCGGCACTGGCCCTGGCAGGACGCCTGGCAGCAGTTGTTCAACACCGTCCACGCCCCACCCGAAACAACCTGACCCGCCCCTGTCCACCCCGCCCGCCAAGGCCCACCCCCCGAACACGTGGAAAGCTGGACAGACCAGCAGATCACCCCTGCCCGCCAACGACGCGCAGTTCAACAACCGAGTTCGAAAAAGGCCGAAGGATCACCACCGATAACCATCGGTGGATCGAGGCTAAATGCGGCTGGAGTACTACCCGGGACGAATCAGGTAAATAAGAATCTCCATCAACCCTGAAATCTATTTACACGCCTCAGGTTACAAGCTCGGGCCATGAGGTCAGTATCGCTGGCGTGGTGAGGCGCTATGTCCTTTAGGTGGGCGTCGATGATCTGTTGCAAAGCCTGCTGGTAGTCGTCGTGGAGCTCGTCTAGGTCGAAGCCTTCGGAGAGGATGTCCATGAGGTGCATGGCCATCTTCAGCTCCTGCGGCCGCACGGCGATGTCGCCCTTGGGAGCGATGCCAGTCGAGCGGCAGACTTCTTCGGGCCAGCTCATGGCCTGCAGGACAAGGAGGTCATCGTGGGCGCGAAGCACTGCCAGGGACTCGCGGGCCCCGAGTGCAACCCTGGTGACGGCGACTTGCCCGGATTCCCTCAGCGCATCCCGGAACACGACGTAGAACCGGTCGGCTGTCGGGTCCGATCCTCCGACGTAGTAGGCCTGCCCGAGCACCATCGGATCGATACTGTCGTCGTCGACAGACGCCAACACGCTGATCCGCTTCTTGTCCGGCAGGGGCAGGCTCGCCAGTTCCTTGTCGCCCAAGACAACTTTCCGGCCGTCGGGGTGTTGGTAGCCCTTCGCAACTTCCCGGTACTCGATCTCCCGGTCCTCCTCCTCGCACCACAGTTTGTGGCACACCCGTGAGCCGTCCCTGTCATGGACCGGGTGCAGGACGAGAGCGCCGTCCGTCTCTGTGGCCTTGTAGAGGGCTACGGGGATGTCGATAATGCCGAAGGAGATGATCCCCTTCCAGACCGCCTGCATTTTGCACCCCTTTCGTCGGTATTTACCAGGTTACGCCGGAGCGAGGGTGTCGATAGCTGCGGTTGTGTCCATTCACGGGGTGAGTCGTGATCAGGCTGGGGTCGTGGGTGGGAGCCAGGGGTTGCGGGCGAGTGCGGCGTGGATGGCGTCGATCGGGCGGATGCCGTGGTTTCGGGCGCTGATGAGGTAGGAGCGCAGGCGGCAGTAGCCGGTGAGGGTGGCCAGGGTGTGCCAGTAGCCGGAGACCTTCTGGTGGAGTTTGGGGTTCTTCAGCGCTCGCTCGCTGGCGTTGTTGGTCCAGGGGACGTCGAAGTTGCGGCACCACAGCCAGACTTGGCCGGCCTTGTCGTGCAGGCGTTTGGCCAGGACGTATCCGGGGTGATTGCCCTTGTGCCAGGGGCGGCGCCGGTTGGTGGCCATCCCCCAGGAGATCTCGCGGTCGAAGCGTTCTTGCAGGCCGGTGAGCAGGCCGGGATCCAGGTGGCGCCGGCCTTGGACTTTGGCGTCGGTGACGGCCCGGTTGGCCTCGCGCAGGATCTGCTGGGCCCGCCCGGCCCACGCCTGATGGTCGTGGTGCAGATCCAGCACGGCCTGAAGATCTCTGATCAGGTGGGGCTCCGCAGAGCCCGACCCCGGCCAGTTCGGCATCGAACTGGTGCCAGCCGGCGTAGTCGTCGCGGACCAAGAACCCCCTCCAGCCGCCCAGCACCCCGACCGCGCGGATGGCGTCCTTGGAACTGGAGGAGGTCGCCGCCAGCAGGATGAGGCGCTCATCAGGGGTGCGGACGGTGACCACCTGCTCGGCGCCCGGCACCGGTTCGCCGGTGGCCGCATCGAGGTCCTTGAACGCGACGTTGACCGGGGTGGGGGGTTCCCCCGAAGTGTGGACACCGGTTGTTATGCGGCGAGTGCCACCTTATGCGACATTTGTTCGTAGTTGATCGGGCTGATCTAGCCGAGCGCCGAATGCCTTCGGATCGTGTTGTATCTCGTGAGCCACCGAAACACCTCCAGGCGGGCCTCGCGCGCCGTTGACCAGCGTTTGCCCTCCCTGCGCTCCGCCACCGCGACGGTCAGCAAGATTTCGCGGGCGGGTGTCCCCGCCGGCGCCCTCTTCGACGCCGGCCCCTCCGCGCCGAACGACGCGCCGGGGATCCCCGACAGCGGCAGAAGCGCCCCTGACAAAGGCCCCGCGTACCCCTTCTGACCCGATTAGAGCACTGCCAACACTTGCTCGCCGGTACCCTCGGGCCTTGATCGAGTCGGGCGAGTCGCGAACAATCACTCGAACATGCGTTTGGCGCAACCTTTCGGTAGGAACTACCCTTGGCTTATCAGGGGGAACTTTCGTTGAGAGAGGCCGCCGTGATCGCCGCAGAAGGCAACGCCGTCCCGGTGCGGGAACCCCCCCGGAAGAGCATGGTCTCGGACCGGTCGGGCGGGCACCCACCGGCCCGGGCGGGCGCCCCGGCGGCGAACGCGCGGGCACGTCCCGGCCCGGCGGGGCGCCCGCCCGGAATCCGCACCGATGAATTTGGCCTCCCCGAGCGCCAGCGGCGGGTCATCGAGGTGATCAGGGATTCCGTGCAGCGGCGAGGATATCCGCCGAGCATGCGCGAAATCGGTCAGGCCGTCGGTCTCTCCAGTACCTCTTCCGTGGCCCACCAGCTGACGGCTCTGGAGCGGAAGGGCTTCCTGCGGCGCGACCCGCACTTGCCGCGCGCGTACAAGGTACGCGGGGTCGAGGTGGCCCGGCCGAACACCGCCGACACCGCCGGCCGATCCGCCACGTCCTACGTGCCGCTGGTCGGCCGGATTGCCGCCGGCGGCCCGGTCCTCGCCATGCAGTCGGTGGAGGATGTCTTCCCGCTGCCCCGCCGGCTGGTCGGTGGCGGCGAGCTGTTCGCACTCAAGGTCGTCGGCGACTCGATGATCGAGGCGGCCATCTGTGACGGCGACTGGGTGACGGTGCGCCGCCAGCCGGTCGCGGAGAACGGCGACATCGTGGCCGTGATGCTGGACGGCGAGGCGACGGTCAAGCGGTTCAAGCGCGAGGGCGGCCATGTCTGGCTGCTGCCGCACAATGCCGCGTACCGGCCGATCCCTGGTGACGGCACAACCATCCTCGGCAAGGTCGTCGCGGTACTCCGCCGAATCTGATCCGCGCCGCATGCCTGTCCGGCGGCAACAACGCCGTGGACCCACTCCGCAAGGGTGGGCCACGGCTCTGGTGGGGGGACGGCCGGGATGCGGCTGGCGAGCCTTGGTAGCGCAGCGTCCCGGCCGCTCACCGGCCGTTCGACACGATCCTCGCCTTCCCGGGCATCGTGATTATGCCGACCTCATCAATGCAGGCTCCACCCCCGACCTGGCTTCCCGCGCGATGTCGGCATAAATCGGGGGTCGGCATAAGAGGCCGAACTGCACATCCTGCGGGCCCGTCTGGACGGCGGGATCCGCAACAAGGCCGCCCGCGGTGAACTGCGCCGTGGGCTGCCCGTCGGCCTGGTCTGGGAGATGGGGACGGGCAGATCCTCCACCATCCCGACGAGGCCGTCTCCGGCGTCATCAACGTGATCTTCGAGCAGTTCACGGTCTGCGGTCCGTGCGCCGTACCTGGCTGCACCTGCGCGACCAGGGCCTGAAGATGCCGTTGCAGAAGAACGGGCACGTCACCGGCACCGAGGACATCACCTGGGTGGAGCCGACCTATCATGCGGTCCACAACGTGCTCACCCACCCCGGATACGCCGGCGCCTATACCTTCGGCCGGACCCGTCAGGAACGCTATGTCGGGGAGGACGGCGTCCTGCGGACACGCCTCCGGGTGCTGCCCCAGGACGAATGGGAGGTGCTCATCAAAGACCACCACCCGGGCTTCACGGACTGGGACACCTACCAAGCCAACCAGGCCCGGATCGGCTCCAACATCCGGCCGGCCGCCCATCAGTCGGGCACCGGAGCGGTCCGGGAAGGATGCGCGCTGCTCCAGGGCCTGGCGACCTGCGGGACACGGGGCGCCGGACGATGGGCCCCGGCTCCCGGTCGGGCAGCCGGTGCGCCGTGGCGTCGGTGCCGCCGGGTGGCGGATTACCGGTAGGTGGTCCGGCGCTTCCGCTCCGACCTGCTCGCCGCCTATGCTACGCGCACCTCGTACGGGCGTTCGATACCACGGACGAGTGACGTGCCCGCCATGGTCGACGGCGGGCATGAACCGGTGGGAACCGTCCATCCCGATTGCGCCGGCGGGAGGCCCCGGACCGGGCGAGAGTCGCGTGATCTCCCGTGGTCAGCGGCCGTGATCCACCGATGTGATCATCCGTCGGGATCGTGACCAGGCAAGCTCCCGGCGGGTTCCGTAGTGTGTAAGGACCGCGGAGGGCCCCGCCGAGGGCTCGTCCCCGTTTCTCCACCGGGTCCGGCTCCCGCCGTCCACGCGGACGACCGGCCCAGTGGCCACCGCGATCCGCAGGCACCCGATGGAGATCAACTCGCGCCGGCGCGGGGCCACGCCGGGTCGTCGGGCGTTCATCGTGTTCGCCATGCTCCGCCACGACCAGCGGCCGTGCGACCCGGCGGGCGGCAACGGCGTCTGCGCCTCCCGCCGTGCCCCGCCGGGTCCGGGGGGTCATCGAGCTCCTCGCGCCGCGCGCCCCGGCTCGAACGGGCCCCGGCCAGGATCGCCGCCAGCGGTGGCGGGTCGGTCCTCCCGGACGGCGCGTTGGTGCACACCCCTCCCCAAGCTCTTCGAGCAGGGGATACCCCATGCCGCACCGGAACCGCGAACCGTCCGGGCTGCGGCGGGGAACACGAGGTCCACGGGCTGCTGTTCCTCGCCCTCACGGATCGACGGGGCGATCTGCTGTGGATCCCGGCGGTCAGGCCCGGTCGCTCATCGGAGATCACCACCGCCCGCCACAACGAGATCACCGGTCGGTTGCGCGAGGCCGGACCGGGCGCCCTCGCGGACCCGGGAGATTCACCGGTTCGGGGGACGACCCAGACGGCCCGGTGATTGTCACGGCGGGGGGCGCGCCGCCGACGGGCACGGCCTCGCCGGCCCGGAGAACCGGGGGATCCTCGCCGGGCTGCGGATGAACGCCCGGCATGCGACCACCCTGCTCCGGGCCCGCTCGTCCTCACCGGCTCCGAGATCATCCGCCGACGGATGATCCCCGATCTGGATCATGGTCGCCGACCACGCGACTCGGATGCGGCCCGCCCGGTCCGGGGCCTCCCGCCGGCGCAATCGGGATGGAAAGTTCCCGTTCCTGCCGACGGGCCGGATCCTGCGGCGCCGCCCCCGGACGGGCCGCCCGCGGGTGAGGCGATCCGGCCTCGGCGGGCGCCGGCGGGATGCTGGTCGTCCCCCGGGGCGGCTCGGTGGCCACCGGCAGGGGATAGGGCGGGGGCGTCCCCCCGAAGGCCGGGCACAGCGCCCGGTAGTTGCACCGGTCACACAGCCGGCTCGGGCTGGGCCGCCAGTCACCGGTCTCCGTCGCCCGCCGGATCACCTCCCACAGCGCCAGCAGTTTCCGCTCCACGGCCCGCAGGTCTGCCTCGTCCGGGTCGCAGGCTCTCTAGCAACCGCCGCGTGGTATCCACGGCGGTGGCCATGAGGCTGATTGCCCGGTGGTTCTGCGGCCGTGTCCTGGTTGGCGCGTCTCCTCGTCGGGCGCGATCTACCCGTCTACATCAATTTCCGATTCGGGTGGCATCAACTCATCATACATAGCTTGGTGTTTCGCATCATCACTCGGGCAGATCACTCGCCCGTCGGAGAGGTGCTTCCAGTGGTGCCGCAACACGCCTTGCACGGCCTCCTCCGGGCTGTCGAACACGACAAGACCGTCCCTGTCCTCGTCGTAGACGTAGTCACAGACATCGCAGACGACGGAGTGCATCTGACGGGTGGGGAAATGCGTCGGCCGATTCCCTTTTGTCGCCTGCTGGAATGGATGACAACTGCGATTTTCTGACCCTTGGCGAGTCGCGGAGCTTTCGCCCACGCGCTCAGTACACGAGGATGCAGCCGCTTGCTGGTCGGTGGGCAGCATCTGGTGGAAGCTGTGGACGGGTCCAAAGCCGTCGCCGCCACACCGTGGGCAGGCTGTGAAGACGAGCAGCTGCTCGTGCAGGGTGCGGGTGTAGTAGGCGTCCGTAAGCGCGTGGTACTTCCCATAGGCCTGTTCCAGCAGTGGCGGGTTGCCGGCCTGGGCGATGAGGGACCGCAGATCGTGGCACCAGCGTGGTACCGCTGGCGGCATCGCCGCCCAGTCGTTGTCCCACAGGGAATGTAGGCGACAGATGTGCTGGCCGCCGTAGTAGACGTACAGGTGCGTCTCCGGGAAACCATCGGCGAAGTACCTCGCCACGTCGTCGCGCATCTCGTCGATGAGTTTGACGTCGGGATGGGTTCGGTCGAGGAGACTAGGGTAGCCGTCGACAGTGCACCGGGGCAGGTGGGGCCACACATTGTCGACCATCCATGGGAGGTTGCGCACGGCTGTCAAGTCCATGCCGTTGTTGACGGCGTAGTAGTCGTGGCCGGCGTTGTCGGTGAGGCCGATGGAGACCAGGCCGCGGACGGTGAGGTCGGCGGGAAGGAACTCACAGTGGAGATAGACGCGACGAATGGTCGAAGCGGTGTCGCTCATGTGCTGCTCCTTACGTCCGAAAGCGTCGCTGAGGGTGCGGCACATACGTGTGTAGTGTCATTGCCGGTTGGTGAATTAGGGATTACATCTGCCCGATAGGCGTATGCAATTGCTCTTTCGATGGGCTGTCACTTGGCGTGGATGACAGTCCTTTCATGCACGTCATGCACGTTTCGTCTTGTTTGTAGCGTCGTCGTACGGGTCTGTCGCCTCTTCTCCCTCTGACCTTGAGTGGCGTTGAACTGCCCGTAGCCTCAAGCTACTCATCATCAAAAACTCTGCTACTGCAGATCGCAGACAACCCTCATCCCCCCTGTCTTGGACTTAACCAAGCCGACATGGGATCGGCTGCTCTGGAACAGTCGGTAGCAGCGCCCTCGGCGCAGTGGCCTCCGGGCAGTTCAATGCCGTCGGCCACTTGACGGTAACCGGCCTCGTATCCGAGCATGCAGATGCACGCTGCCCTCCCTGTGCAAGACACATACGACACATTCCTGGACCAACGGATTCTCTGAGAGGCACGGAGTCAAGGCAGGCGGCTTTGGAAGAGGACTGCATCGGGTCAGGACTCAATTGGAGCAGCGGGGTCGATATTTAGTCGCACCCCGATGCCGAGCTTCTCCTTGATCTTCTTCTCGATCTCGTTGGCGGTGTCGGGGTTGTTCTTCAGGAAGTTGCGGGCGTTCTCCTTGCCCTGGCCGAGCTGGTCGCCCTTGTACGTGTACCAGGCGCCCGCCTTGCGGACGAAGCCGTGCTCCACGCCCATGTCGATCAGCTCGCCCTCGCGGCTGATGCCCTGGTCGTAGAGAATGTCGAACTCGGCCTGCCTGAAGGGCGGCGCGACCTTGTTCTTGGCGACCTTGACGCGGGTGCGGTTGCCGACCGCGTCCGTGCCGTCCTTCAGGGTCTCGATGCGGCGGATGTCGAGCCGCACCGAGGCATAGAACTTCAGCGCCCGGCCACCGGTGGTGGTCTCCGGGGGGCCGAACGACACGCCGATCTTCTCGCGGAGCTGGTTGACGAAGATCGCGGTGGTCCGGGACTGGCCGAGCGCGCCGGCGATCTTCCGCAGTGCCTGGCTCATCAGCCGGGCCTGCAGGCCGACGTGCGGGTCGCCCATATTGCCCTCGATCTCGGCGCGGGGCACCAGCGCGGCGACGGAGTCGATGACGATCAGGTCGACGGCGCCGGAATGGATCAGCATGTCGGCGATCTCCAGGGCCTGCTCGCCGGTGTCAGGCTGGCAGACGATGAGGTTGTCCGTATCGACGCCGAGCTTCTTCGCGTACTCCAGGTCGAGGCTGTACTCGGCGTCGATGACCACCGCAATCCCGCCGGCCCGCTGCGCGTTGGCTATGGCGTGCAGTGCGACGGTGGTTTTCCCGCTCATCTCCGGGCCGTAGATCTCCACGACCCGCCCGCGCGGCAGGCCGCCCACGCCGAGCGCGACATCGAGCGCGGCGGAGCCGGTCGGGATCACCTCGATGGGGGCCCATGGGTCGTCGCCGAGGCGCATGGCCGAACCCTTGCCGAACCGCTTCTCGATCTGGGCGAGAGCGGTCTCAAGTGCCTTCTCGCGATCCTGTTCCCCCATGGTTGCTACCCGGTGATCAGTTGCGCCTCCCATATCGCCATTCACATTTTATTTTATTTTATTCCGGCACGTCGGATGGGTGCAAGATTGCAGGGCAAAAAGGACGCAGTGGTGGCGGCGTCGCTGCCGCAGGAGTGGGGCCTTCGGCGCGTCGGGGGGCGTTGCTCAGGTGCGGTTGCGCAACGCGGCGGTCATCTTCGTCAGGGGCCTTCCCGCACACCGGCCTGACCGCCCTGCCGTGGCGAAACCAGTCCGAGGTGCGCCCAGGCGGCAGGGGTGGCGACCCGGCCGCGGGGCGTTCGGGCCAGCAGTCCCTCCCGTACCAGGAAGGGTTCAGCGACCGCTTCGACGGTTTCCGGCTCCTCCCCAACGGCCACCGCCAGCGTCGACAGACCCACCGGACCGCCGTTGAAGAGCTTGAGCAGCGCCTGGAGCACGGCCCGGTCGAGGCGGTCGAGTCCGCGGGCGTCGACCTCGTACACCTTCAGGGCGGCGGCGGCCACCTCGCGGGTAATCAGGCCGTCCGCCTTGACCTGGGCGTAGTCACGGACGCGGCGCAGCAGCCGGTTGGCGATGCGGGGGGTGCCGCGGGAGCGGCCGGCGATCTCGGCGGCGCCGGCGGCCACTATGTCGACGTCGAGCAGCCGGGCGGAGCGGTGGATGACGCGCTCCAGCTCGACGGGGGCGTAGAACTCCATGTGGCCGGTGAAGCCGAAGCGGTCGCGCAGCGGCGGCGGCAGCAGCCCGGCCCGTATGGTGGCGCCGACCAGGGTGAACGGCGGCAGCTCGAGGGGGATGGCGGTGGCGCCGAGGCCCTTGCCGACGATCACGTCGACCCGGAAGTCCTCCATGGCCATGTAGAGCATCTCCTCGGCCGGCCGGGACATCCGGTGGATCTCGTCGAGGAAGAGGACCTCGCCCTCCTGGAGCGAGGACAGGATCGCCGCCAGATCGCCGGCGTGCTGGATGGCGGGGCCCGAGGTGATCCGGATCGGGACGCCCATCTCCGCGGCGATAATCATGGAGAGGGTGGTCTTGCCGAGGCCGGGGGCGCCGGAGAGCAGCACGTGGTCGGCGGTGCCGCCGCGCTGGCGGGCGGCGCGCAGGACGAGGTCGAGCTGTTGGCGGACCTTCTCCTGGCCGACGAACTCGTCCAGGTCCTTGGGCCGCAGGGCCGCCTCAACCGCGGTGTCCTCGCCGTCGGCGGGCGCGGCCACGAGCCGCCCGATGATGGCGGCGGTCTCGGTGTCGTCCCGGATCATGCGATCCACTCCTCTCAGCGGGCGCGGTTCAGCGTGCGCAGGGCGGCGCGCAGCAGCTGCGATACCTTCGGGACGGCGCCGTCGGCTGCGGCCATCTCGGCCTGCGGGGTGACGGCCGCGACCGCCTCGTCGGCCTCGCGTGCGGAGTACCCGAGGCCGACGAGCGCGGCGTGCAGCTGCTCGCTCCAGGACGCGGGAGCGGCGGCACCGGCCGGGGAGCTGGTGGCGGCGGTGTCGGCCGGCTCACCGAGCCGGCCGGCGAGCTCCAGCAGCAGCCGCTGGGCGCCCCTCTTGCCGATGCCGGGCACGGTGGTGAGAGCCTTCTCGTCGCCCTGGGTCACGGCACGCCGCAGCGTGTCGGGGGTGTGCACGGCGAGCATCGCCTGGGCCAGCCGCGGCCCGACGCCGCTGGCGGTCTGCAGCAGCTCGAAGACCTGCCGCTCGTCTTCGTCGGTAAAGCCGTAGAGGGTCAGGGCATCCTCGCGGACGACCAGGGAGGTGGCGAGCTTGGCCCGCTCGCCGATTCGCAGTCCGGCGAGGGTGTTCGGCGTGCACTGGACGGCCATGCCGACCCCGCCCACCTCGAGGACCGCGATGTCCGGGGCCAGGGCAGCGACCGTACCGTTGAGATACGCGATCATCGCTGCCGCCCTTCGGAGGGTGTACGGGTGAGGGGGGCGGGGCGGTGTACGGAAACCGCCCGCTGGAGGCGCTGGGCCGCGGTACTGCGCCAGACGTGGCAGATGGCCAGTGCCAGGGCGTCGGCGGCGTCGGTCGGCTTCGGCGGCGCGTCGAGCCGCAGCAGCCGGGTGACCGTGGCGCCGACCTGCGCCTTGTCGGCGCTTCCGCTGTCGGTGACGGCGGCCTTGACCTCGCTGGGAGTGTGCCAGGTGACGGGCAAGCCGCGCCGGGCAGCGCACAGGATCGCGACCGTGCTTGCCTGGGCGGTGCCCATCACGGTGCGGACATTGTGCTGGCTGAACACCCGCTCTACCACGACCAGTTCAGGCCGGTACTCGTCAAGCCACCGCTCGACGCCGCGCTCGATGAGGAGGAGTCGATGGCCGATGTCCGCGTCCGCCGGGGTGCGGACGACACCGGCGGCCGTCATTGTGAGTGGCCGTCCGGGGGCGTGGTCGACCACTCCGAGGCCGCACCGGGTCAGCCCCGGGTACACACCGAGTACTCGCACGGCGCCCTCCCAGACGGTCGGAGCCTTCGTGATCGAGCCAAGCCTGTGCGTTGGGTCATATTGGTGCCGGTCGAGCGGCGAGTCCGCCCCGCGGATGCGGGTCGAGCCCCTGGGCGCATCTCGCGACACAGACGTGAGACGCGCCTGCGCGGCTTGGATGCGGACATATGGAGCTTTTCCGTGGGCCCCGGCGAAAATGCATTGATTCTCATCCGTATCCGGCCTACCTGGACATAGTAACTCGAACAAATGAGCGATCAAAGAGGTCGCGGCGGTACCGCGGGCCACCCGTCCCGCGAAGGCCCTGCCCGGGACCGCCCGGCGGGAAGGTGCCCGAATGCGGCCCGCACTGGTCGGCCCGGACCAGTGCGGGCCCCTCCTCGCCCGCTCGGCGAGGGCCGGGTACTGCCATCCGGCCCGGCCGCCCGGTCACAAGCCGCCGCCACGGAGAGGTCATGGCTGCGAGGATCCGTACCACGATCGAGGACCGCCCGTCCTTCCGCTGCACCGAGTGCGGCCGGATCACTGCCAGGTGGCTGGGCCGGTGCGCCGAATGCCGGGCGTGGGGACGGTCGAGGAGGCCGGCACACCCGCCGTGCGCACCACGGCGCCCGGCCGCGTCACAGCGCCCGCGCGGCCCGTCGCCCAGGTCGACGGCCGCTCGGCGACCGCGCGCAGCACGGGCGTGCCCGAGCTCGACCGGGTGCTCGGCGGCGGCCTGGTCCCCGGCGCCGTGGTGCTGCTCGCGGGCGAGCCGGGCGTGGGCAAGTCGACCCTGCTGCTCGACGTCGCGGCGAAGGCGTCAAGCGCCGCCGCCCGCACCCTGTATGTGACGGGCGAGGAGTTGGCCGGTCAGGTGCGGCTGCGCGCCGACCGCATCGGCGCGCTGTCCGACCACCTTTATCTCGCGGCCGAGACCGATCTCGCCGCCGTCCTTGGCCATCTCGACGACGTCAAGCCCTCGCTGCTCGCCCTGGACTCGGTGCAGGCCGTGGCCTCCCCGGAGATCGACGGGGTGCCGGGCGGCATGGCCCAGGTGCGCGAGGTGGCGGGCGCGCTGATCCGCGCCTCCAGGGAGCGCGGCATGTCGACGTTCCTGGTCGGCCATGTCACCAAGGACGGCACGATCGCGGGGCCGCGGCTCCTGGGGCATCTCGTGGACGTCGTCCTGCACCTCGAGGACGACCGGCACGCCCGGCTGCGCCTGATCCGCGGGGTGAAGGACCGCTAGGAGCGACCGACGAGGTCGGTTGCTTCGAGCTGCACGATGAGGGGATCACCGGACTGGCCGACCCCAGCGGGCTGTTTCTGACCCGCCGCGACGAGCCCGTGCCCGGCACCTGCCTGACCGTCACCCTGGAGGGCCGCCGCCCGCTCGTCGCCGAGGTGCAGGCCCTGACGGTCGACTCCCAGATCCCCACCCCCGGCGCACCACCTCCGGCCTGGAGACCTCCCGGGTATCGATGATGCTGGCCGTCCTGGAGCAGCGGGGCCGGATCACCGCACTGGGCAAGTGCGACATCTACAGCGCCACGGTCGGCGGGGTGAAGCTGTCCGAGCCGGCCGCGGACCTCACGATCGCGCTCGCCCTGGCCTCCGCCGCGAGCGACACCCCGCTCCCCAAGAATCTGGTCGCGATCGGCGAGGTGGGCCTCGCGGGCGAGGCCAGACGGGTCACCGGAGTGCAGCGTCGGCTTGCCGAAGCGCACCGTCTCGGCTTCACCCACGCCCTCGTGCCGCCGGACCCGGGCAAGGTCCCGGCGGGAATGCGGGGGACGGAGATGGCCGATGTGAGGGAGGCGCTGCGCACGCTGGCCCTCCCATCGGTCGGCACCTCGTACTCACTGGAACGATCACCTCGGAACCGGCTCGGTGGACCCGGGAAGGGCCCGGCGTAGGATCTGGGTATGTACCCGTCCGGGACCTCTGCCGTATCGGACGCGGCCCCGCCCGCGGCACCTCGGCACGCCCCGGGGGCGCCGTCGTCGCTGTCGCCGTCGCGCGCGAGCGACTTCATGACCTGCCCGCTGCTCTACCGGCTCCGGGTGATCGACCGGCTGCCGGAGAAGCCGAGCGAGGCGGCGGCCCAGGGCACCCTGGTGCACACCGTGCTGGAGCGGCTCTTCGATGCGCCGGCCGGGCAGCGCACGGCCTCGCGCGCCCGGTCGATGGTCGCGGGCGAGTGGAAGCGGCTGCTGGGCAGGCGACCCGAGCTGACCGATCTCTTTCCAGAGGATGCGGACGGTGCGGCGCTGGCCGTCTGGCTGGCCGAGGCGGAACGGCTGCTGGAGCGGTACTTCCAGATGGAGGACCCGAACCGGCTGGAGCCCGCCGGGCGCGAGCTGTACGTCGAGACGGTGCTGGAATCGGGGCTCAAGCTACGCGGCTACATCGACCGGGTGGACGTCGCCCCGACCGGCGAGGTGCGGATCGTCGACTACAAGACCGGCGAGGCGCCCACGCGGGACTTCGAGGACAGGGCCATGTTCCAGCTGAAGTTCTACGCCCTGGTGCTGTGGCGACGACACGGGGTGGTACCGCGCCGCCTCCAACTGATCTACCTGGGCAGCGGCGACGTGCTCACCTACGACCCGGACGAGGCAGACCTGCGGGCCGTGGAGCGGAAACTGCTGGCGCTGTGGGAGGTGATCCGGCGGGCGACGGAGACCGGTGACTGGCGGCCCAGCCCGAGCCGGCTGTGTGACCGGTGCAACTACCGGGC
>JBJMIW010000325.1:0-9384 GCA_045806665.1 Actinoallomurus sp. | reverse complement strand
GACGAGATCAGCGCCTGCTGGTCTGAGTCCAGGCGCGGAAGCGGCCGGTCGGCGACGACCACGACGATCACCGGCTTGCCGGTGGCCTGCAGGCGGTCGACGAGGTCCTGCTGGTCGGCGGACAGCTCGGGCAGCTCCTGGTCGTTGACGCCCTCCGCGCCGGGCTTGTCGCCCACGACCACGATCGCCGCGTTTGCGCTCTTCGTCTGGGCGACCGCGTCGTCGGCCTTCGTCACCAGCGTGGCGTGGTCACCGATGACGTTCTTGATGCCCTGGTAGATCGTGACGCCCGGGTCGTTGACGCCGTCGGGGATGCCCTGCCACTGGAGCGTCCAGCCGCCGTTCTGGTTGGGGATCGAGTCGGCACTCGGGCCGGTCACGACGACCTTGCCGATCCCCGTGGACAGCGGCAGCACGTTGCCGTCGTTCTTCAGCAGGGTCTGCGACTCGGTCGCGGCCTTGACGGCGAGGTCCTTGTCCGCGCCGAGCACGGCCGCGTTGGCCTTGGACGCGTCGACGTACGGGTGCTCGAACAGGCCCAGCTTGAACTTCAGCGCCAGGATCCGGGACACCGCCTCGTCGAGACGGCGCTTGCTCACCTTGCCGGTCTTCACGTCGTCCCGCAAACCCTGGACGAACCCGTCGACCTCACCGGGCGGCAGCATGCCCATGTCGACGCCCGCGTTGATCGCGATGGCCACCGCGCCCGCGTAGGTGTCGGTCAGGTGGTAGGACGTCCGCAGGGCGTCGACGTCGTTCCAGTCACTGACCACCACGCCCTTGAACCCCCACTGGCGGCGCAGCAGGTCGGTGAGCAGGTAGTGCGAGGCGTGCGCCGGGATGCCGTTGACCGACCCGGAGTTCACCATGACGGTGTCCGCGCCGGCGTCCACGGCCGCCTTGTACGACGGCAGGAACGTGTCCTGGAAGTAGCGCGGGTCGAGGTGGGCCTCGGTGCGGTCGTGCCCGGAGAACGGCTGGGAGTACCCGGCGAAGTGCTTCACCGTCGCGCTGACCTGGCCGCTCTTCTGCAGACCCGTGACGTTGGCCGCTCCGAGTGCTCCGGCGAGGTACGGGTCCTCGGAGTAGGTCTCGTAGTAACGACCCCAGCGGGTGTCCCGCGCGATGTCCTGGACGGGCGCGAAGTCCCACTGCGGCCCGGTCGCCTTCACGGCCCGGGCGGTGGACTCGCCCATCGCCTCGGAGACCTGCGTGTCCCACGTCGCGCCGACCCCCACCTGCTGCGGGAACTTCGTCGCGCCGAGGACGTTGTTGTGCCCGTGCACGGCGTCCACGCCGTACACGATGGGGATGTGCAGCCGGGAGTGCTCGATCGCGTACTTCTGGACCGCGTTCACCATGTCGGCCCAGTCCTTCGGGGTGTTCTTGACCGGGGTCTCGCCGCCCCCGGACAGCACCGAGCCGACCTTCAGGTCGCCGAGGACGTGTTGCATGCAGGACTCGGTGAGGGCGCCGCCCGACCACTGGCAGTCGCCCTGCATGTTGACGACGGCGGGCTGGGCGAGCTGGCCGACCTTCTCCTCGGTCGTCATGCGCTTGAGGAGGTCGGCGACGCGCGCCGACATGGAGGCGTGGGGGTCCAGGTAAGGGGACTGGGCGCTGCTGGCACCCGTCGCGGTCAGGGCGAGACCTGACGCGGTGATCGCTAGGGCCGTCCCGATGCGGGCGGCCTTGATCCGGAGTCTCATGAAGCGTGCTCCAGGCGGGGTCAGGAGGGACGAAGCCCTGTGATCAAAGACCCAACCCAAGGCTTAAATCAAGGTCTGAACGCCAAATTGGCCGAAGCCTGCCATCCGCGTTCAGGACTTAAACGGTCTCCCAGGCGTTCATGACCAAGGCCAACGCCCCGAGGACCTCGGACCGGTCGCCGAGCACTCCCGGCACGATCGACACGAGCGCGGCCGCGCTCGAGACCGCCGAGCGCCGGACCGCCTCCAGCATCGGCTCCAGCAGGAGGTTCCCCGCCCGGGCCAGGTCGCCGCCGACCACGACCAGGCGGGGGTTGAGCAGGTTGCACAGGCTGGCCACGCCCGCCCCGGCGTACCGCCCGGCGTCGCCGACCGCCCGCCGGCAGGGCGCGTCCCCGGAGAGCGCCAGTTCCACGATCCGCGCCGTCGTCAGGCCGTCGCCGTGGGTCGGCCGCAGCAGTTCGGCGAGGTAGCGGCCTCCGGCGTACGTCTCGAGGCAGCCGCGGTTGCCGCACCGGCACATGGGGCCGTCCTCGTTGAGCGTGATGTGCCCGATCTCGCCGGCCGTACCGCCCGGTCCGTGGTAGACGCGGCCACCGATGACGATGCCCGCCCCGACACCAGAGCCGATCTTGATGTACGCGGCGTCGGTCTGGCCGCGCGCCGCTCCCCAGGTGACCTCGGCCAGCGCGCCGAGATTCGCGTCGTTGTCCACGTGCACCGGGCGGCCGAACCGGCGCCGGGCCGCCTCGGCCGCCTCGATGCCGGCCCAGCCCGGCAGTATCGTGCTCGATCCGAGGGTGCCGCTGGCCGCGTCGATCGGGCCGGGTACGCCCAGCCCGATCCCCAGCACGTCCGTCCGCGTCGCGCCGACGTTGGCCAGCAGCCCGTCCATCAGGCGCTCGGCCGCCGCGAGCCCGTCGGCGGCCGACGCGCCGACGTCCAGGGGCATCGCCTGCTCCGCGACCACCTCGCGGGCGAGGTTGCCGATGGCCACGCGCAGGTGCGAGTGGCCGAAGTCGACACCGACGGCCATCCCGGCGGTGCGCGCCAGCGACACGGCGCGGGCCCGGCGGCCGCCCGCCGAGGTCGGCGTCGTGACGAGCATCCCTCCCGCCGACAGCTCCCGCACGATGTTGGAGACGGTCGCGCGCGACAGACCCGTGCTCCGGGCGATGTCGGCCTGGATCGGCGCGCCGGCGTCGCGTACGGCCTGGATCACGCGCCGCTGGTTCGCCTCCCGGAGCGACGACTGTGATCCCGGCGTCGCGGATGGTCCTGGCGTCGGCATGGAGTCCCCTCGCGTGTTCAAGAAGTGAACGCAAGGTTACGCGGAAACTCCGCGACGCTCCCCCCGAAGGCCGGGGGCGGCCTGCCGAAGGCCCGCGGTCGTCAGTTCTCCTGGCCGTCCCCGCCCCGGCCGAACCGCCCGAACAGCCGCTCCCCGGCGTTGACGGCGCCCTCCGCGACGCCCTTCACCGCTCCGATGAACGGGTCCGCGCTCCGGTTCCACGACTCCCGGTAGGCGTTCGCCGCGTTCTTGATCTCTTCGGAGATCGACGCGCTGGAGTCGTCCGTGCGGCGCTCGTAGTCACCGCCCAGGATCCGGGCGTACTCGCCGTCACGGGCCCAGCGGTCGAGCTCGGCGAACCGGATCACCGCGTACGGGTGCGAGCGGCTCAGCAGGTTGAGGAACTTGAGCAGACCGTCGCGCACGTCACCGGCCGCGTCGTACTCCCGGGCCTGCTCGAGGAACGACTCGGCGTCCATCTCGGACAGCCGCGCACCGCCCGCGAGCTTCATCAGCGCCCGCTTGCCCGCTTCGACGTCCTGGCCCGCCAGCAGGCCCGCCCGGTCCGCGGACAGCTCCGACTTGCGCTGCCATTCGTTGAGCCCCATCAGGATCGCCGCGATGGCGACGTTGCCGAGCGGCAGCCATGCCAGCCGGGCTCCGAGGTTGGTGAGGATCATGGCCATCGTGCGATACACCGCGTGCCCGGACAGCACGTGCCCGACCTCGTGTCCGATCACGAACCGGAGCTCCTCGTCGTCGAGGAGGTCGAGCAGGCCGCTGTTGAGGACGATGAACGGGTTGTCGACGCCGATCGTCATGGCGTTCGGCGCCGGGTCCTGGGTGACGTAGACCTCTGGGACCTCGGGCAGGTCGAGGATGTAGGCGCCGTCCCGGACGATGTCGTGGATGTGGCGGTACTGGCGCTCGCCCGCGCGCACGGTGCCGCCGAGGAACATCAGGCGGATCGCGCGCTCGCTGAACAGTCCGGCGAGGCGCCGCAGCACCGTGTCGAAGCCGCTGAGCGACCGGAGGGCGACGAGCGCCGACCGGTCCGCGGGATGCTCATAGGCGCGGGAACTGATCCCGGGAAAGCGCGTGCGAGAACGGTCGGGTGTGTTGCTCGTCATAATCGGCATGCTATGTCTGACGGCGCGTCGTGGCGCGGAGTTCCCCCGGCGCGATCCGGCCAGGTCCCTCGCGCGTGCCTCCGGCGACCATGCGCCGCGACGACCCTTGCGCCGCGGGGCGCGGCGGGGGTCTACTCCCTCCATGGCGGAGGCGTACGGGCCGGGGCCCGCGGAGACGATGTCGCGCGACGAGTTGACCGCGGTGCGGCAACGCCGGCTTCGCGACCTGATCGACCGGCTGATCGCGGCGGATGGCCTGCAGGGCCGGCGGTTGCGCGCCGGCGGGGTCACCGGCGGCCACGACGTCACGCTCGACGACCTGCCCCGGCTGCCCTTCACCACCAAGCAGGATCTGTGGGACGCCTATCCGTACGGCATGCTCGCCGTGCCGCCGGAGGAGGTCGCCGCCGTGCACGGCTCCAGCGGCACGGGGGGACGGCCCACTCTGGTGGCGTACACCCGTCGTGACCTGGCCCTGTGGTCGCAGATGTGCGCACGGTCGCTGGCCTGCGCGGGCGCCGCGCCCGGCAGCGTCGTCCACAACGCGTACGGGTACGGGCTGTTCACCGGCGGGCTCGGCATCCACCAGGGGGCGATGGCCCTCGGTGTCACCGTCGTCCCGATGTCGGGCGGTATGACCGAACGCCAGCTCCGCCTGCTCGCCGACCTGCGCCCCGACATCCTGGCCTGCACGCCGTCGTACGCCGTACGGCTGGGGGAGGCGGCACGCGCGGCCGGCATCGAGCTGAACCTCAAGGCGGGCCTGTTCGGCGCCGAGCCCTGGTCGGAGGGCCTCCGCTCGACGATCGAGGACCTGCTCGGCCTCGCGGCACTCGACATCTACGGCCTCTCGGAGATCATCGGGCCGGGTGTGGCCACCGAGTGCCTGGAGCGTGCCGGGCTGCACGTCAACGAGGACCACTTCCTGGCCGAGGCGGTGGACGCGTCCGGTGAGCCCGTCCCGGACGGCACGCCGGGGGAGCTGGTGTTCAGCACGCCCAAGGAGGCCATGCCGCTGCTGCGGTACCGCACCGGCGACGTCGCGTCGCTGTCCCGCGAGCCCTGCCCGTGCGGTCGCACGCTCGTGCGGATGAGCAAGGTGCTCGGCCGCCGCGACGACATGCTGGTCATCCGGGGCGTGAACGTCTTTCCCCGCCAGATCGAGGCCGTCGTCGTCCGGCACGCCTCTCCGCACTACCAGGTCGTCGTCGACCGCCGGGCCCCGATGCCGCGGATCGTCGTGGCTTGTGAAGGGGCCGGGCCGGGGCTGGCATCGGCCCTCTCGGCGGAGCTGGGCCTGTCCTGCGACGTGCGGGATCTGCCGGCCGGGACGATTCCGCGGGTGGACGCTGGGAAGGCTGTCCGCGTGGTCACCTGGGAATCGGGAGAACCGCCGCTTCCGGGCCTTGACTAATTGATCCGGCGACCGGCCCGATAATCCGGTCAGGCTGCGGACAATTCACTGCCGAAGTGCTCGATAATAGTGCCCCGTATTGGACGACCAGAGGGCGAGACCATGACCAGTGGGCAGGGCGGCGGGCCGGATTTCCCGGGCCCGGGGTGGGGCACCCCGTCGCATCCGTACGGGCCGGCGCCGTACCAGGGCGGCCCGATTCCGGGCGGAGGCGTCCCGCCGGGCGGTCCCGCGCCCTGGCAGCCGTACGGTCCCGGTCCCGTGCCGCCCAAGAAGAGCCGGGCCGGTCTGATCATCGCGTTGGCCACCGCGGGCGCCGTCATCGTCTTCGGGGGCCTGGCCGTGCTCGTCGGCCTGTCCTCCGGCGGCACGCCCAAGACCGGCGCGGCGACGGCCGCGCCGTCCGGTGCTCCCGAGGCCACCCCGACGGACCCCGCGCACTCCATCGGCCTCCCCGCCTCGGTCGGCGACTACCGGCGCATCACGGGCAGCGTCGCCGATCGGCTCGCCCAGAACATGCGCAAGTCGATGGGCAAGAGCGGCAGTACCTACGCCAAGGCGAAGATCGGCATCTACCTCAAAAAAGGGGACGCGGGGCAGCCGCTCGTCTTCGTCGGCAGGTCCGGCGGCGACATACCCGACCTCGCGGCGGAACTCCGGGCCCGATCGGCCTCGGAGGAGGTCGACTCCATCTCCATGGGTATGGGGGTCACGGACACCAGTGACTTTCCGGCAGGACCCCTCGGTGGCGTCCTGCGCTGCGGGAAGGGGGTGACCGGTGGGAACGCCGCGTGTGCCTGGGCCGACGGCTCGGTCGTGGGCATGGTGCTGACCCCGACGAACTCGGACCCGGTATCGCTCGGAGCGACCACGCTCGCCCTGCGGAACGCCGCGGAACACTGATCCTCGCCCAGCCAAGGAGGGGCGTGGTGAGAGGACCGATCCACGCGCTCACTAAGGTCGGCGCATGAGCACCACCCCGAAGCGCCGCCGTGTCGGAATCATGGGTGGCACCTTCGACCCCATCCACCACGGTCACCTGGTGGCCGCGAGCGAGGTCGCGCACCTGTTCCGGCTGGATGAGGTCGTCTTCGTGCCCACCGGGCAGCCGTGGATGAAGGAGGGCCGCAAGACCTCGCCCGCGGAGGACCGCTACCTGATGACGGTCATCGCGACCGCCTCCAACCCGAGGTTCTCGGTCAGCCGGGTCGACATCGAGCGGCCCGGGCTCACGTACACGATCGACACGCTCCGGGAGATGCGCGAAATATACGGGCCCGACGTTGAGTTGTTCTTCATTACGGGCGCCGACGCGTTGGCCCAGATGTTGACGTGGCGTGACACGGACGAGCTGTTCCGGCTGGCGCATTTCATAGGGTGTACCCGTCCCGGCCATCACCTCGCCGATCCCGGCCTTCCGGAGGGCGGGATCAGCCTTGTCGAGGTGCCCGCGCTGACGATCTCCTCGACCGAGTGCCGCGAGCGGGTACGGGCCGGAGAACCCGTCTGGTACCTCGTCCCTGACGGAATCGTGCAGTACATCAACAAACGAGGGCTTTATCGTGACGGTTGACGGTAACGCCGCAAGGAGGACAACGACCACACCGTGACCGCATCCGAGAGGGCCAACCAGCTGGTCCAGATCGCCGCCGAGGCCGCGGCCGAGAAGCTGGCTGAGAACATCATCGCCTACGACGTCAGCGACCAGCTCGTCATCACGGACGCCTTCGTCCTGTGCTCGGCGGCCAACGACCGCCAGGTGCGCTCCATCGTCGACGAGATCGAGAAGAGGCTGCGCGAGGACGCCGGCGCCAAGCCCATCCGCCGCGAAGGCGAGCGTGAAGGCCGCTGGGTGCTCCTCGACTACGCCGACATCATCGTGCACGTCCAGCATGAAGAGGACCGGGTCTACTACGCGCTCGAGCGTCTGTGGAAGGACTGCCCCACAGTCCCTCTGCCGGACGACATCAACGCCCATGCGGAGCAGCGCGTACGGGCCGGTGACGGTAAGTGACCGAGGCACGCAAGATCGTGCTGTGGCGGCACGGGCAGACGACCTGGAACGTCGAACGCCGCTTCCAAGGGGCCACCGACATCCCGCTCGACGACACCGGACGCGAACAGGCCACCCGGGCCGCGCGGCTCCTCGCCGCGCTGCGCCCCACCGCGATCATCGCCTCCCCGCTGCAGCGCGCCGCCGACACGGCCCAGGCGCTCAGCGAGGTCACCGGCCTGTCCGTCACCCCTGACCGCGATCTGATCGAACGCGGCGGAGGGGAGTGGGAAGGCCTGACCAACGCCGAGATCCGGGCGAATTACCCCACCGAGCACGCTCTCTGGCAGCCGCCCGGCGGCGAGACCACCGACCAGGTGTCCAAGCGGGTCACCGCCGCCTTCGACCGGGGCCTCGCCGATATCCCCGCGGGCGGCCTGCTCGTCGTCGCCTCCCACGGCGCCGCACTGCGGCTCGGCATGCTCCGCTGGCTCGGCTTCCCCGAAGACCTGTGGAGCCGGTTCGGTGGCCTGTCCAACTGCTGCTGGTCCGTCCTCGAAGAGGGCCGCAGCGGCTGGCGCCTCGCCGAGCACAACGCCGGCACCCTGCCGGAACCCGTGCTCAGCGACGACCGCGCCGCCGAGACCGACACCTGAGGTCTCAGCAAGCGTTTAACCAGGTCGGGGCCTCGCTGGGCATTCGATTACAGGTCTGGTCGCGGATTCCTATAGACTGGCGCAGCACCGAGCGGGGGAAACCCCGATCGGAAAGCGCGGGGCTATGGCGCAGTTGGTAGCGCGCCTCCATGGCATGGAGGAGGTCTGGGGTTCGAATCCCCATAGCTCCACGAACGGCCTGGGGCCGGTGTGGTCGGAAGCGGAGCTTCCTCCCCACCGGCCCTTCGTCGTGTTGGTCCGGGGGGACGACCCCCCGGAGCCCCCCGATGTGGGGGGGCTCCCCCCACGCCCCCTTCTTGGTGGGCGTTCGTTGTCTGCTGCGGGTTGTCGCGGCTTCCCCTGAAGTGGGGGCTTCGCCCCCTACACCCCCCGTCGGTGACCGTTCGTTTTTTGCTGCGAGTTGTCTCGCTTCCCTTGCCGGTCCGGCTGGCGGGCGGCTCCGTCAACGGGCGCTGGGTGGGCCGGGCGCCGTGGATGCCTTCCGGTCGGTGCCGTTCGCGTCGGCGACGTAGCCGACCGCGATGAGGCGTTCGGCGGCCATCGCGTACGAGTCCGCGTCCTCGGGCGCATCGGTGCCGAGCCCGTCGACGTAGCGGTTGAACATGCAGAACGCGGCGGCGATGAGTACGGTGTCGTGGATCTCCACGTCCGTCGCGCCCGCGGCGCGGGCGCGGTCGGCATGCTCGCCGGTCACCTCGCCGCCTCCCCGCTGCACGGCGGCCGCGATCTCCAACAGCGCCCTGAGCTTCGGGGACACCGGTGCGCTGTCCACGTCCGTTCGGACCTGCTCCACCAGTGCCATTCCCTCCGGCAACTGGGCCGCAGCGCAGGCCGCGTGCGATGACGAGCAGAAACGGGACCGGTTCAACGACGAGACGTACGCCCCGATCAGTTCGCGCTCGCCACGGCTGAGAGTGCTCTCCCCTCGCAGCAGCACCTCCGCCAGTTGGTTCAACGGAACGGCCGTCTCCGGACGGAACCGGAGGAGGCCACGGATCCCGGGTTCGTCGCTGTTCAAGGCGATGTGTGGCATTGACGCTCCTCAGTCTGCTCCCGGCCGGCACTCGCATGCTCACCACCGCCCCCGCGTCTGTCAACGGCCGGCTCCTGGTTCCCCGACACCGTCACGCTCCTTCGTGGGACTCTGACGCCGAACCGGCCGGGGGGGGG